>JAHCJR010000057.1 GCA_026126165.1 Alphaproteobacteria bacterium | reverse complement strand
CGATCCGGGGGAGATCCTCGCCTACCAGTACGATATCGTCTGCAATGGCGTGGAACTGTCTTCGGGCGGTATCCGCAACCACCGTCCGGATATCATGATCGAGGCGTTCCGCATCGCCGGCTACGAGCAGTCGGTGGTCGAGAGCCGCTTCGGCGGCATGCTGAACGCTTTCCGCTACGGCGCGCCGCCCCATGGCGGCATCGCACCCGGCATCGACCGCATCGTCATGCTGCTGGCCGACGAGCCGAATATCCGCGAGGTGATCCTGTTCCCCATGAACCAGCAGGCGCAGGACCTGATGATGCAGGCCCCCGCGCCGGTCAGCGAGCGGCAGCTTCGCGAACTGCATATCCGCGTCGTGCCGCCGGAGAGGAAATAGGCTCTAACGGAGCATCAGGATCGCCAGCATGACGCCGCCGATGGCGATCCTGTACCAGGCGAACGGCGCGAAGCCGTGCCGCGAGATGAAGGCGATGGCGCCGCGCACCACCAGCATGGCGGCGAAGAACGCGGCGATGAAGCCGACGGCGATCAGGCCGCTGCCTTCCAGGTCGAGCGCGGCGCGATTCTTCCACAGATCGTAGACCGTCGCCCCCAGCATGGTCGGCACGGCAAGGAAGAACGAGAATTCGGTCGCAGCCTTGCGCCCGGTGCCGAGCAGCAGCGCCCCCATGATCGTCGCGCCGGACCGCGAGACACCGGGGATCATTGCCACCGTCTGGCAGAAACCGATCTTGAGCGCGAGCAGGGGCGTGATCCGGTCGACCGTTTCGACCTTTACCGCCGGCAGGTGGCGTTCGATCCAGAGAATGGCGAAGCCGCCGATCACCAGGGTCGAGGCGACGACCCAGGGCGAGAAAAGCACCGACTTGATGAAGCCGTGCGCCAGCACGCCGACGACCGCCGCCGGCAGGAAGCCGAGCAGGATGTTGAGGACGAAACGCCGCGAAGCCGCCTCGTGCGTCATGCCGGTCAGGACCGACCAGAAGCGCGCCCGGTAGAGCCAGCAGACGGCGAGGATCGCGCCGAACTGGATGGCAATCTCGAAGACCTTGCCGGGCGGCCCCTGGAATTGCAGCAGGTCGATGAGAAGGATCAGGTGGCCGGTCGAGGAAACGGGAATGAACTCGGTCAGACCCTCGACGATCCCGAGCAGGATCGCGGTGAGGAAGCTCGAACTATCGGTCAGGGCGGGGATCCTTGCGGCGGTTGACGGTCGGGGGAGAAACTAAAGGCCCGGGCGCGCCGGGGGAAGCGCGGAATGGGGTTCACAGCCGTTCCGCCAGCACCAGGACCCACCAGCTTCGCTTGGCGCCGAGAATGCCGGGCGCCCGTGCCTGCACGCGGCCGACGCCGCAATGGGTCAGGCGGGGCCGCAGCATGTTGTGGCGATGGGTGTCGCTGCGCAGCCACAGATCGAAAACCTCCCTGGCGCTGCTTGGGCCGCTCGCCAGGTTCTCCGCGGCGAGCCGGTAGCGGAAGCCGGTTCGCGCGATCCGCGCGCCGAGGGAGGAGCCATCCTCGCTCACATGGTCGAGTTCGTCCCGCCGCGCCAGTTCCGCCGCATGTCCCTCGGCCGCCCGGATCAGCGCCACATCCACGGCCAGCGGGTCGAGGGTTCGGGCGCGCCGCAGCTCGTTGAGCAGCCGGACAAGCTCGGCTTCCTGGCCGCCTTCCGCGTGCGCCGCATCCCCCGGCAGCCGCAACAGAAAAATGCCGCCGGCGAGCGCGGCGAGCATCCGCCTGCGATCCGTCATCCCCGCGTCGCGCATGACTTCCCCCGCATGCACGGATCATAGGCGGCGGCCGTCAATACTTGAAGTCATCGAATTGATGCGACCTCGGCATTTCACTGCTCGCATGTTCGGGAGCATCGTGAGGTGCATAGGAATGGGGCGGAAAATAGGCGGAAACACGAGCTTTCCGAAATGCGTCATCGCGGTGCATCGCCGTCAAATTTCCGTGATACCCGGCTGAATCGCAAAGTCCTGAACTACTATCGAGGTGGCCTAAGGGGCGGTCACATCCGTGAATAGAAGCGGCAGGCCCCGACCGCATGTTCGTATCCGCGAAGTACTGACTGAGGAGAATTCGAATGAAGACGAATGCAGTGATGATCGCCTCGGCTCTGGCGGCGGCGCTCGCCCTGGCCGGCACGGCCTCCGCCCAGGAAGCCAAGACCGAGAAGTGCTATGGCATCGTGAAGGCCGGCAAGAACGACTGCCAGACCGCGACCTCGTCCTGCGCCGGCACCGCCAAGCGCGACGGCCAGAAGGATGCGTGGCTCGCCGTTCCCGCGGGCACCTGCGCGAAGATCGTCGGCGCCAGCCTCACCCCCGGCAAGTAAGCCGGAAGAGGACTGGCTCCGGCAGTGAATCGGCGACGGCCCGTGTGCCCCCTGACAACGCAAGGCCAGGTCTGATCATGCTCCCCCGTGCAGGCATTGGACTTCGCGCCGTCCATCACGAGGCCGTCGCCGAAACCCGCCCCGATATCGGCTGGTTCGAGATTCACGCCGAGAATTATCTGGGTGGAGGCTCCCCTGTCCAAACTCTTGACGCCGTGCGGCGGGACTATCCGGTCGCGCTGCACGGCGTCGGCCTTTCCCTTGGCAGCGCGCAGGGCCTCGATGACGGCCATCTCGATCGCGTCGCGGCGCTGGCGGAGCGGATCGAGCCTTTCCTCGTTTCCGAGCATCTGTCCTGGAGCGTGGTGGACGGGCGTTACCTGAACGACCTGCTGCCGCTGCCCTACACGAGAGAGACGCTCGACATCGTGGCCGCCAATGTCGGGCGCCTGCAGGACCGGCTGAAGCGGCGCATCCTGGTGGAGAACCCTTCCACCTACCTGCGTTTCCGCGCCAGCGAGATGACGGAGTGGGAGTTCCTGCGGGCGCTGGTGCGCCGCAGCGGCTGCGGCCTGCTCTGCGATGTCAACAATATCCACGTCTCTGCCTGCAATCACGGCTTCGACGCCAGCGCCTACCTTGCGGCATTGCCGGCGGAAGCGGTCGGCGAGCTGCATCTTGCCGGACATGCGGTCAACGAGGCGGACGGGATCGCGATCCTGATCGACGACCATGGCTCTCCCGTCGGCGATGCGGTCTGGCGGCTGTTCGATCGGGCGGTGGCCCTGTTTCCGTCGGCTCCGGCGCTGGTGGAATGGGACAGCAACATTCCGCCGCTGGAGCGCCTGGTCGCGGAAGCCTGGGAGGCGGACCGGCGTCGCGCGCAAACGGCGCGTGCGCTTCGTTCGGAGCCGGTGCCGACGCGGGCGCGCGTGGCCTGAGCGATGTCGCAAGGCACGCTCGCCCGCATCCAGGACGAATTTGCCCGCGCCCTCCTGTTCGGCGACGAGGCCGCGGCGGCGCGCCTGGTCGACGACGGCCTGCCGGCAGCGGCAAGGCTGCAGATCCATCGCAATCATCTCTTTCATTCCCTGACCCAGGCGCTGATGCAGACCTTCGCCACCGTCGAGCGGCTGGTGGGCGAGCGGTTCTTCGCCGGACTGGCGCGCGCCTATATCGCGGAGCAGCCGCCGCGATCGCCCTGCCTTTTCGAGTATGGCGAGGGCTTCGCAGATCTCATCGCCCGGCATCCGGCCTGTGCGGCGCTGCCCTATCTCGCCGACGTGGCGCGCTTCGATTTCGCGGTCAACCTTGCCTGGAACGCGCCGGACCGGCCGGCCATCGGCCTCGATGGCCTGGCGCGACTGGATGCCGAGAGCCTGGCGGGCGCGCGCCTCGCGCTGACGCCCTCGCTCTCCCTGCTGCATTCGGACTATCCGCTGGCCGCGATCTGGCGCGCCAATCACCGGCCGCGGGGCGAGGAGGAAGGGGTAGATCTCGATGCCGGCGGCGGGCGCTTCATGATCTGGCGCCTCGAAGGCGAAGCCGCCTGGCGCGAGCTTGCGCCGGCGGACTTCGCTTTTCTCCAGTCGCTCGCCGATGGCCATTGCCTGGGCGAGGCGGCGGAGGCGGCCGGCGCCAGCGGGCCTTTCGATCTTGCGGCGGCGCTGTCGCTTCTGGCCGGGCAGGGCATCCTGATCGGGTTCAGGAACGCTGTGGCGCGGATGAGTTCAGTCATCAATGGAGACGTGTCATGAAAGGGAATGAATCGGGTTCCGGCCTGCTTGGCCTCGTGGCGGCGGTGATCAACCTGCTGGGGCAGGTGCCGGAGGCGCTGCTGCTCCTTGCCGGCCGGATCGCCGTGGGATCGGTGTTCCTGAAGTCGGGCCTGACCAAGATCGATATCGAGACCTGGCAGATCGCGCCGACGACGTTCGATCTCTTCCGCGAGGAATATCGCGTCCCCGTCCTGCCGCCCGAACTGGCCGCCTATCTCGGAACCTTCACCGAGTTGACGATGCCGTTCCTCCTGTTCCTCGGGCTTGGCGCCCGGGCCGGCGCCGCGGCGCTGCTCGGCATGACCTTCGTCATCCAGGTCTTCGTCTACCCGGAGAGCTGGAGCGACCATCTGCTCTGGGCAACGATCCTGCTCAGCATTATCTCGCGCGGCCCCGGCCTTCTCTCCGCCGATCACGTCCTGGCCGGTCTCTTCTTCGAGCGGCAGGTGCGCTATGCGCGCTGATGCCGGCCGGGCAGGTCTGGAAACGAGGGCCGGCCGATGACCGCCGTGCTGCTGCGCGACGCGCCCGCGCGCATCCACTATGCGCCAAGGCTCCGCCGGCCGGAAGCGGCCGAGGGCAGGCCCCGCGTGGTGATCGTCGGTGCCGGCTTTGGCGGTCTATCGGCGGCGCGCGCGCTGGCGCGGGCGCCGGTCGACGTCACCCTGATCGACAAGCGCAACTATCACCTGTTCCAGCCGCTGCTCTACCAGGTGGCGACCGCCGGCCTGTCGCCGGCCGACATCGCCTCGCCGATTCGCGGCATCCTGGCGGGCCAGGCCAATGCCAGGGTTCTGATGGGCAAGGTGACCGGCATCGACCGGGAAGGGCGGCAGGTCCTGATCGGCGAGCGGCGCGTTCCCTATGACTATCTCGTCATCGCCACCGGGGCGCGGCATGCCTATTTCGGCAAGGACGAATGGGAGCCTTTCGCGCCTGGACTGAAGAAGATCGAGGATGCAACCGATATCCGGCGGCGCATCCTGCTCGCCTTCGAGCAGGCGGAAACCGAGCCCGATCCGGTCGAGCGTCAGCGCCTGCTCAGTTTCGTCATCGTGGGCGGCGGACCGACCGGCGTGGAACTGGCCGGCGCCATAGCCGAATTGTCGAAGGTGGCGCTCGCCCGCGATTTCCGCAGCATCGATCCGCGTTCGGCCCGGGTCATCCTTGTGCAGAGCGGCGAGCGCCTGCTGCCGGTCTTCCCGCCCCGCCTGTCGGAAGCGGCGAGGAAGTCCCTGGAACGACTGGGCGTCGAGGTTCGCCTCGGCCACCCCGTTTCGGAATGCGGCGAGAGCGCGGTGCGCGTCGGCCCGGACGTGATCGACACGCGGACCGTCATCTGGGCGGCAGGTGTCGCCGCCTCGCCGGCGGCCAAGTGGCTGCAGGCGGAGAAGGACCGTGCCGACCGGGTAAAGGTCGATGCCAACCTGAACCTGCCGGGCGATCCGCGCATCTTCGTCATCGGCGACACGGCCTTGGCGGTCGACTCGCGCGGCAATCCGCTCCCGGGCCTTGCCCCGGTGGCCAAGCAGCAGGGCGCCTATGTGGCCGCGCGGATCGCGGCCAGGGTGACCCAGGATCTCGATATCGGGCCGTTCGTCTATCACCACCTCGGCAACCTCGCGACGGTCGGACGGAAGGCCGCAGTCGCGGATTTCGGGTTCCTGCGCCTCCAGGGTTCCATTGCCTGGCTGCTCTGGGGCGTCGTGCACGTGCTGTTCCTGATCGGCTTCCGCAACCGCGTCGCCGTGCTTCTGGACTGGATCTGGGCCTATCTGACGTTCCAGCGCGGTTCCCGCCTGATCACCGGCGTGAAGGGATAACGCCTC
The DNA here is from genome assembly GCA_026126165.1 of Alphaproteobacteria bacterium. Taxonomy (GTDB): domain Bacteria; phylum Pseudomonadota; class Alphaproteobacteria; order Ferrovibrionales; family Ferrovibrionaceae; genus JAHCJQ01. The sequence goes on along the minus strand of JAHCJR010000057.1, from coordinate 16,937 downwards.
CGGCCTCGCCGTTTCGACCTCCCGGGCGCGCAAAAAGAGGCGCGCCCCGGGGTGAGACGCGCCTCAGGCAAACAGGGAGGACGTTGCTACTTCAACTCAAGACTACGCAACAAACTGGTACTGACGCACACGCTGCGCGTCACGAGCAACCGCTCGTGGCGCCGCAGGTGTTGCATTTGAGGCAGGTGCCGTTGCGCACTAGCGTGAAATTGCCGCACTCGCCGCAGGCATCTCCCTCGTACCCCTTCATGCGTGCTTCGCGGATGCGCTCCATCCGCGCATCCGTCTCCGAGATGATCGTCTGGCTGACGCCCACGGCGACGACGCCCTGGGCCTGATAGCCGGCGATGCCGGTGCCATTGACGGCCAGAGCCGTTTCCGCCTGCCGTCCGACGCCGCCGGCCAGGACATAGAGGTTGGAGCGGACATATCCGACCGAAGCGGCGGAGCCCCCCGCAGCCTGCACCGGTTCGGCCTGGAACTCGCCCTGCGCCTCGCCCTTGCCGACCGCATCGCTCAGCAGATCCTCGGGCTGCACATGCGCCAGATCGTTCCGCCCGAGATAGGAAATCGCCAATTCGCGGAACACGTAGTCGAGGATCGAGGTCGACATCTTGATCGCATCGTTGCCCTCGACCATGCCGTTCGGCTCGAAACGGGTGAAAGTGAAGGCTTCGACGAATTCCTCCAGCGGCACGCCGTATTGCAGCCCGATGGAAATGGCGATGGCGAAGTTGTTCATCAGGCTGCGGAAGGCGGCGCCCTCCTTGTGCATGTCGACGAAGATCTCGCCAAGCCGGCCATCGTCGTATTCGCCGGTGCGCAGATAGACCTTGTGGCCGCCGACGATCGCCTTCTGCGTATAGCCCTTGCGGCGCTGCGGCAGACGGCGGCGGCCGGAGACGAACTTCTCCACGATGCGCTCGGCGACGATGCTGGCGCGTGCCGCCTGGGCAGGGGCCTGGGCGATCTGCTCGGCGAGGTCCGGCGCGTCCTCCTCCAGCACCGTCGCGCTCAACGGCTGCGAGAGCTTGGAGCCGTCGCGGTAGAGCGCGTTGGCCTTGAGCGCCTTTTTCCAGGACAGCATGTAGGCATTCTTGCAGTCCTCGACCGTCGCATCGTTGGGCATGTTGATGGTCTTGGAAATGGCGCCCGAGATGAAGGGCTGGGCGGCGGCCATCATCAGGATATGGCTCTCCGTGGAGAGTGCCCGCTTGCCGTTCGGGCCGCAGGGATTCGCGCAATCGAAGACCGGCAGGTGCTCCGGCCGCAGATGGGGCGCGCCCTCCAGCATCATGGCGCCGCAGACATGGGTGTTGGCGCGCTCGATATCGGCGCGGGCGAAACCGAGCGCGCTGAGCATGTCGAAGGCCACGTCATCGAGCTGGGCGTCGGTCAGGCCCAGGACCTTGCGGCAGAACTCCTCGCCAAGCGTCCACTTGTTGAAGGCGTAGCGGATGTTGAAGGCGGTGCCGAGCGCTCCCTCCACCGCATCGATGGCCGCCTGCGTGAAGCCCTTCGCGCGCAGGGCCTGCCAGTCGATGCCGGGCGCGTCCTCGAGCGTGCCATGCCCGACCGCATAGGCGACGATGTCGGCGATCTGCGCATCGTCGTAGCCCAGGGTCTTGAGCGCGTCGGGAACGGTGCGGTTGATGATCTTGAAGTAACCGCCACCCGCCAGCTTCTTGAACTTCACGATGGCGAAGTCAGGTTCGATGCCGGTGGTGTCGCAGTCCATGACCAGCCCGATGGTCCCGGTCGGCGCGATCACGCTCGCCTGCGCGTTGCGGAAGCCATGCCTCTCGCCTTCGGAAAGCGCCCTGTCCCACGCGCGCACCGCGTGCTCCACCAGACGGCGGTCCGGGCAATTCCGGTGATCGAGCGCCACCGGCGCCATGTGCAGATCCTCGTAGCCGTCGATCTGGCCATAGGCGGCGCGGCGGTGGTTGCGGATGACGCGGAGCATGTGCTCGCGATTCTCCGCGAAGCCCGGGAAGGGGCCGAGCTCGCCCGCCATTTCGGCGGACGTCGCATAGGAGGTGCCCGTCATGATTGCGGTGATGGCGCCGCAGATGGCCCGGCCGGCGTCGCTGTCATAGGGCAGGCCCATGGACATCAGCATACCGCCGATATTGGCATAGCCAAGGCCGAGAGTACGGAAGCGGTAGGACAGCTCGGCGATCTCCCGCGAGGGGAACTGGGCCATGAGAACGGAGATTTCCAGCACCACGGTCCAGAGCCGGCAGGCATGTTCGAAGGCGTCCGCATCGAAACTGCGGTCGGCGCGCTGGAAGGCCATCAGGTTCAGCGAGGCGAGATTGCAGGCGGTATCGTCGAGAAACATATACTCGGAGCAGGGATTGGACGCGTTGATCCGCCCGCTCGCCTTGCATGTGTGCCAGTCGTTGATGGTGGTGTCGTACTGCACGCCCGGATCGGCCGAAGCCCAGGCTGCTTCGGCGATCTGGTTCCAGAGATCGCGCGCCTTGAGCGTCTTGTGCACCTTGCGGTCGGTGCGCCGGATCAGGTTCCAGTCGCCGCCGGTCTCGACCGCCGCCAGGAACTCGTCGGTGACGCGCACGGAATTGTTGGAATTCTGGCCGGACACCGTGAGGTAGGCCTCCGAATCCCAGTCGGTGTCGTAGGTGCGGAAGCTGATCTCGGTATAGCCCTGGCGCGCGAACTGCATCACACGCTGGATGTAGTTCTCCGGAATCATCGCTTTGCGCGCGGCGAGGATTTCGCGCCGGAGCTCGGCATTGGCCTTCGGGTCGAAGCGCGCTTCTCCCTCGCCCTGCTGGCAGGCGCGCATGACGGCGCCGAGATGCCGGGAGGCGATCTTCGAGCCGGCGACCAGCGCGGCGACCTTCTGTTCCTCGATAGCCTTCCAGTTGATGTATTCCTCGATGTCCGGATGGTCGATATCGACGGTCACCATCTTCGCGGCGCGCCGGGTCGTGCCGCCCGACTTGATGGCGCCGGCGGCGCGGTCGCCGATCTTGAGGAAGCTCATCAGCCCCGAGGACCGCCCGCCGCCGGAAAGCCGCTCATTCTCGCCGCGCAGGGCGGAGAAGTTCGTGCCGGTGCCCGAGCCATATTTGAACAGCCGTGCCTCGCGCACCCAGAGGTCCATGATGCCGCCCTCGTTGACGAGGTCGTCCTGCACCGACTGGATGAAGCAGGCATGCGGCTGCGGATGCTCGTAGGCGGAGTTCGAGCGAACCAGCGCGCCGGTCTTGAAGTCGACATAGAAGTGGCCCTGCGCCGGACCATCGATGCCGTAGGCCCAGTGCATGCCGGTATTGAACCATTGCGGCGAGTTGGGCGCGCCCATCTGGCGCGCCAGCATGTAGCGCATCTCGTCGAAGAACGCCTGGGCGTCGGCCTCCGAATCGAAATAGCCACCTTTCCAGCCCCAATAGGTCCAGGTGCCGGCCAGCCGGTCGAAAACCTGCTTGGCCGAGGTCTCCTGCGACTTCCGCTCACCCTCGGGCAGGGCGGCGAGGGCGGCATCGTCCGCGACCTTCCGCCAGAGCCAGGAGGGCACGTCGTTTTCCTCGACCGGGCGCAGCCGGGCCGGCACCCCGGCCTTGCGAAAATACTTCTGCGCGAGGATGTCGCAGGCGACCTGCGACCAGTCGGAGGGGACCTCCATATCGTCGAGCCGGAACACCACCGAACCGTCCGGATTGCGGATCTCGCTGCTCGTCCGCGTAAAGGCAATGGACGCATAGGGAGACCTGCCGGCCTCGGTGAAATGACGCTCGATCCGCATTACCTGAATCTCCCTGAACTACGCTGGAACCGACGCCGCACGGGCAGTGGTGCGGCGACCAGTTGCGTCCAACCCCATATCTTGTGGTGACGGCAACTCTTGTGACTAACGATAGAGCCGCGTCGCCATTCGCGTCAACAAAAACTGTAAGAGCGACAGAGTAACGATGAATACAGTGGGCAGGAAAGTCACACCGTGGCAAATAGAAATGCGGTAAACATCAAGTATTCACCGTTCCTTTTCGGTGCTTGCAAATTCTTCAATTCAATTTTGTTTTTGAATCTGCCTCGCGGGCAGCCGCGGAGTCAGCTTCCACCCCGCGGACCGCGTCTCCGGTCGCGGGTGGAATCGTCGTGGCGACGCGATCTTTCAGGCTTCAGCATCGGCCGTTCCCCCCTCAGAGATGCCCCGGTGCCGGCCCTGATTGCGAGTCGCCCGAGGTTTTCCGCCAAAAAGCCGAGCTACATATAGCTGAAACATTCCTGACGGACGCAAAATCTAGGGCATGGCCGGCCTGCTCGTCAATCGACTGATGTCCCGCACCGCAGCAAATCTGGCTGGCAGTAGAAGAATGTAGGCCGCGCGGCGGGATCGCCGGGAGGCTGGACGGGCGCGCCGCCTCTCTGCCATAGTCCGCGCTCGATTGCCGGGCGCGAGGCACCGGCCGGGTTCATGATCGGGCGCTGCGATGAGTATCGGAACGAGGCTTTTCACTTGGTGGCGGGGTGAACTGGTTGGCACCGACCAGTTCGGCAACCGCTATTTCCGCGAACGTGGGGGAAAGCGACGCTGGGTGCTCTATGCCGGCGAGCCGGAAGCGTCCAAGGTTCCGCCGGAATGGCATGCCTGGCTGCATCGCACGGTCGAGGACGTTCCCGCGCCGCGGCCAAGCCTGCCCTGGGCGCGCGAACATGTGCCCAACCCGACCGGGACCGATGCGGCCTACCGTCCGCCTGGCGCGCTGGAACATGGCGGCCGCCGCGCGGCAGCGACCGGCGATTACGAAGCCTGGCGCCCGGATTGAGGCGGGACGGGCGAGGGAGCGGAGGGAACGAGCGGAAATGCGTGGCAACGTCGTCGAGACCCTGATCGGGGCCGTGGTGGTCGCGGTCGCCGCCTTCTTCCTGGTATTCGCCTATCGCACGGCCGGCGTGGCCAGCGTGGGCGGTTATGAGGTGATCGCCAAGTTCGACCGGGTGGACGGGCTGACCATCGGCAGCGACGTGCGGATGAGCGGCATCAAGATCGGCACCATCGTCGGGCAGAGCCTGGACCCGCAGACCTATCGCGCCGTGGTTCGTTTCACCGTCGATTCGGCCATTCCGCTGCCGGACGACAGTTCGGCCAAGATCGCCTCCTCCGGCCTGCTCGGCCCCAACTATCTTTCGGTCGAGCCGGGCGGCAGCGACGACCTGATCCGGCCCGGCGGCGAGGTCAAATATACCCAGGGCGCGGTCAATCTCCTCGACCTGATCGCCCAGGCGATCTTCAGCGCGACGGGGGCGGGGGGCACGGCGAAGGATGGTGGCGGCTGATATCCGCCCTGATGACTCTTGTCCAGATACCTGAAATTCCTTGCTTTTAGCCTGATCGTGACGGGCGCGGCAGACGCCGCCTCGGCGGCTAGCGCCGTGTTGCAGGGGCTCGACAAGGTGACGGCCCGCATCTCGACCTTCGAAGTGCCGCTGGATGGCACCGTGCGCTTCGGCAAGCTGCTGGTGACAGTCCTGGCCTGCAACAAGCGCCCGCCGGAGGAACCGCCGGAATCCGCCGCTTATCTGGTGATCCAGGATACGACGGCCACCACCTCGCCGCCGCCGCGGGTCTTCGAGGGCTGGATGTTCGCATCGAGCCCGGCGCTCTCCGCGCTCGAGCACCCCGTCTACGACATCTGGGTGCTCGACTGTAAGTCCTAACCCGAAGTGTCCCGGACAAGTATCTGTTCGATAAGCGTGATCGGCAGCGGATCGGGCGGTCCCCGGAATTCCGCCCCGACCTTCACGGCGCGGGCGAGGCGCGCCCGGTATTCGCGCCGGCTCAGTTCGATGGCGCCGAACTGGCGCAGGTGCGCGGTGATGAACTGGCTGTCCAGCAGCAGATAGCCGGCCAGCCGCAGCCGCGCCACCAGATGGGCGAGGGCGACCTTGGACGCATCGGTCTCCCGGCTGAACATGCTCTCGCCAAAGAAGGCGGCGCCGATCGAGACGCCATACAGGCCGCCGACCAGCTGACCTTCGCGGCGCGCTTCCACCGAATGGGCATGGCCGAGCTGGAAGAGTTGGCCATAAAGCCGCTCGATGCGCGGGCTGATCCAGGTCTCCTGCCGGCCCGGCGCCGGCTCCGCGCAGGCCGCGATGACGGCCGGAAAGTCCTGGTCGATGCGGACCTCGAAACGCTGCTGGCGGATGGTGCGCGCCAGCCGGCGGGGCAAGTGGAAGCTCTCGAGCGGCAGGATGCCTCGCCGCTCCGGATCGACCCAGAACAGCTCGTCATCGCCACGCCTCTCGGCCATGGGAAAGAGGCCATGGGCATAGGCGCGCAGCAGGATTTCAGGCGTCAGCGGGTCTTCCAAGCGATCCCTGCCCGGATACGTCATCCCTTGTTGGCTATATACTCCTCGAGCCAATGGATGTCGTAGGCGCCATTGACGAAATCCTGCTCCTGGGTCAGAGCAAGATGGAGCGGAATCGTCGTCTCGATGCCGCCGATCACATACTCCTGCAGCGCGCGCCGGAGGCGCATCAGGCATTCGTTGCGGCTGGTGCCATGCACGATCAGCTTGGCGATCAGGCTGTCATAGTTGGGCGGCACGCGGTAGCCGGCATAGAGCGCCGAGTCGACCCGCACGCCGAGGCCGCCGGGAGCGTGATAGTCGGTGATCCGGCCGGGCGCCGGCGCGAAGGTGACGGGGTTTTCGGCATTGATGCGAACCTCGATCGAATGGCCCCAGAACTTGACCTCCTCCTGGCGGAGCGAGAGCGGGGCGCCGGCGGCGATGCGAATCTGCTCGCGCACCAGGTCGAGGCCGGTGATGGCTTCCGTTACCGGATGTTCCACCTGCAGGCGGGTGTTCATTTCGATGAAATAGAATTCGCCGTTCTCGTACAGGAACTCCACCGTGCCGACGCCGAGATAGCCCAGTTCGCGGATCGCGTTCGTCACGGTATCGCCGATGCGCCGGCGCTGCTCGTCGTTCAGCGCGGGGGAAAGCGCCTCCTCGAGGATCTTCTGGTGCCGGCGCTGCAGCGAGCAGTCGCGCTCGCCGAGATGGATCACGTTGCCGAAGCTGTCGGCCACCACCTGAAGTTCGATGTGGCGCGGCAGGGAGAGATATTTTTCCATGTAAACGGCGTCGTTGCCGAAAGCCAGCCGTGCTTCGGAACGGGCGGCCGCGAGTGCCGTCCTGAGCTCGGCGGCCGAACGCACCACCTTCATGCCGCGACCGCCGCCGCCGGCCGCCGCCTTGATCAGCACCGGATAGCCGATCCGGCCCGCGAGGCCGGCCGCTTCCGCCTCGTCCGTCACCGGTCCGTCCGATCCGGGCACGACCGGGATGCCGACGCTCCTCGCCGCCGCCTTCGCCGCGATCTTGTCGCCCATCAGGCGTATGTGGTCGGGCTTGGGCCCGATGAAGGTGATGCCGTGTTCCTCGACGATGCTGGCGAAATTGGCGTTCTCGGACAGGAAGCCATAGCCGGGATGGATGGCGTCGGCGCCGGTAATCTCTGCCGCGGAAATGATCGCCGGAATATTCAGATAGCTGTCGGCGGAGGGCGGCGGACCGATACAGACGCTCTCGTCGGCCAGGCGCACATGCATCGCGTCCGCGTCCGCGGTCGAATGGATGGCCACGGTGTGGATGCCCATCTCGCGACAGGCGCGCAGGACCCGCAGCGCGATCTCGCCACGGTTCGCGATCAGGATCTTGTCGAACATGCGAGCTGCCGCGCCCTATTCCAGGACCAGCAGAACTTGGCCGTATTCCACCGGCTCCTGGTTGCCGACCAGGATCTGCTTGACCCGGCCACCCTTCGGGGCGGGGATCGGATTCATCGTCTTCATGGCCTCGACGATCATCACGGTCTGGCCCTGGCTCACCGTGTCGCCGACCCTGACAAAGGGCGAGGCGCCTGGTTCCGGCGCGTGATAGGCGGTGCCCACCATCGGCGACTTGACCGCGCCCGGATGCTTGGCAAGGTCTTCCTGAAGGCTTGGCGCGGGCGCCGGGTCGGCCTGGGCGATGGCGACCTGGGCCGGGGCCTGCACCGCCACGGTCTGGCCGCCGCGCGCAACGCGCACCTGCACGCCGCCCTCGCTCCATTCGATCTCGCTCAGTCCGGTCTTTTCCAGCAACGCTGCGAGATCGGCAATCAGTTTCTTGTCGACGTTGAGCTTGTTGGGCATCTCTGTTCCATCAGAATGAATTGGCCGCGTCCGCCGGGTCATCGGCTGGCCAGGAGGTCCGCCATCGCATCGAGCGCGAGCAGGTAACCGATCGGGCCGAGGCCGCAGATCACGCCCTTCGCCGCAGCCGAGACGTAGGAGTGATGGCGGAACACCTCCCTGCGGTAGATATTGGACAGGTGCACCTCGATGACCGGTTTGTCCGCCGCCTGAAGGGCATCGAGAATGGCGATCGAGGTGTGCGACAGCGCGCCGGCATTGATGACGATGCCGGCCGCCGTATCGCGCGCCTCCTGAATCCAGTCGACGAGCTGTCCTTCGTGGTTCGACTGGCGGAAAACCACGGCGATGTCGAGCTTCCGAGCCCGCGCCTCGCAGGCGCGGCGCACGTCATCGAGCGTGTCGGTCCCGTAGATCGCCGGCTCGCGCTTGCCGAGCAGGTTGAGATTGGGACCGTTCAGGATATGGATCGAGCTCTGCATGCGGCCGGTTCGTGCTGACGCGTGCGAGGGTTATAGCCCCTCCGGACCGGACGGAAAAGCGCCTAGCACAGTCACGACCTGATCAGCCGGCGGCGCGCCGGACTTCCAGAACCGTGAGGGGTCCTTCGCCGGTCAGCTCCGCCGGCAGTTCGTGCACTTTCGTCGCCATCTCCGGCGCGACGCGGCGCAGCACCTCGACATAGCTCTCCACCGGCGCACGCCAGGATACGAGGCCCTTCTTCTCGCGCCGCCGTCCGGTGCTGACCTGGATCAGGGCACGGGTCCGCGGCCCCATATGGGCGAGCAGGTTGCGGAAAAAATCGGGGAGCTCGCGTTCCGGCACCTTCGAGATCACGTGCCAGCAGGCCACGAAATCGGCCGGCCGCTCGCGCAGCCATCCGGGCGAGGCCTCGCCGATCACGGCCAGCCGCGGCTGCCTCGCGGAGAGCAGCGCCGGATCAAGCACTTCCAGGCCGGCCTTGAAGAAGAGGTCGGTGATGTCGAGCCCGACATAATTGCCCGGGTCGAGATAGGCGATGGCATGCTTGCCAAGGCGCAGGCTGCCGCACCCGTAATCGAGCAGGACATGCTCGGGCCGCAGGCCGAAATGGCGCAGGACACCTACGAAATAGCTTTCCGCCGCCTCGCGATAGTCCGTGCCGAGCGCCCGGTGGCTGCGTCCGCGGGCCAGTTTGCCGCCGACCAGGTCGACATAATATTGGTGGAAGGGCGCGCGCGGGTGTCGCAGCCGCCAGAGCGGATAGCGCAGATGTTTTCTGTAGAACTTCTCCAGCCATCGGCGTAGCGCCGAGCGCCGCGAACCTGCGGGAATTGTTCGGACTTCGGTTGTCAGGCTTACCATCGCGGATTGTGCTTCGTAGGTGATTCTGCCTAAAGGTTAGGGATGTAAGTGGCTAAAACAAGGCAATTCGGCGGACAGGTTGATTTTTTCCGTTTCGGCTGGCCCGCCGGGGCGCTTGGTTGAAACGCCACCGGGCCTAAACCATACTAATGTCTAAGGTCTGACACCCCCCGGCGTATTCGGAGTTCTGGTCAATGCGATTGCTGATCAACGGCGAGGAGAAGCTTTTTGCCGCGTCCATGAGCGCGGCCGAGTTGCTGGCGGTGCTCGAACTCGATTCGCGCAAGGTGGCGCTGGAGCGGAACTTCGAGATCGTACCTCGTTCGGCCTACGGACAGACCATGCTCGCCGACGGCGACCGCCTCGAGATCGTGCATTTCATCGGCGGCGGCAATGCCGAGGCTCCGCGCCCGGGCCTGGGCGAGGCGGAGGATCTGCTGGTGGTGGCCGGTCGGCAGTTCCGCTCGCGCCTGCTCGTCGGCACTGGCAAGTACAAGGACTTCGAGGAAACCCGCCGGGCGATCGAGGCATCGGGCGCTGAGATCGTCACCGTCGCGGTGCGCCGGGTGAACATCACCGACCGCAACCAGCCCATGCTGGTCGATTATGTGGACCCGAAGAAATACACTTATCTTCCGAACACCGCCGGCTGCTATTCGGCGCAGGAGGCGATCCGCACGCTGCGGCTGGCGCGCGAGGCGGGCGGCTGGAATCTGGTGAAGCTCGAGGTCCTGGGCGACCAGAAGACCCTGTTCCCGAACATGCTGGAGACGCTCGAGGCGACGCGCCAGCTGGTCAAGGAAGGCTTCGAGGTGATGGCCTACTGCACCGACGATCCGATCCTCTGCAAGCGCCTCGAGGAAGAGGGCGCGGTGGCCATCATGCCGCTCGGCGCGCCCATCGGTTCCGGGCTTGGCGTGCAGAACCCGGTCAATATCCGCATCATCGTCGAACAGTCGAAGGTGCCGGTTCTGGTCGATGCCGGTGTCGGCACCGCATCCGATGCCGCCATCGCCATGGAACTCGGCTGCGACGGCGTGCTGATGAACACCGCCATCGCCGAGGCGCGCGAGCCGGTCACCATGGCCCGCGCCATGCGGCTCGCGGTCGAGAGCGGTCGGCTTGCCTATCTCGCCGGGCGCATGAAGCGCAAGCTCTATGCCGACCCGTCCTCGCCGCTCGCCGGCCTGATCTGAGCGGCACATGAAAAAGCGCCTCGCCGCGGCACTGCTTCTCTGCTTCGTGCTTCCGCTCGGCGTCTCGGCGACAGTGCTGAACCGCGATGCCACCAGCTTCTGGAACGCGCGCCGCGACGCCAGCGGACAGGCGCCCGACCCGGCCACGGTGCGCGAGGCCGTGGTCCAGGTCTATGGCGCGCGCACGGTTGGCTGGCGCGGGGCGTTCGCGGTCCATACCTGGATCGCGGTCAAACCGGAGAGTGCCAAGGAATGGACGCGCTACGAGGTCATGGGCTGGGGCGTCGATCGCGGCGTGCCGGCGGTGCGCGTCAACCGCTTCGGACCGGACAATTACTGGTTCGGCGCGCGCCCGGAACTGCTGTTCGAGCGGCGCGGCGCGGGCGTCGAGGAGATGATCCGTGACATCAGGGCGGCCGTCGCCGCCTACCCTTATCCGGATAGCTATCGCACCTGGCCGGGGCCGAACTCCAATACCTTCGTCGCCCATGTGGCCCGAAGCGTGCCGGGCCTCTCGGTCGATCTGCCGCCGCACGCGATCGGCAAGGACTGGCTGCCCGATGGCGGCCTGATCGCGGCGGCGCCCAGCGGCACCGGACTGCAGGTCTCGCTGCTCGGCGCGCTCGGCCTCACCCTGGCCCTTGAGGAGGGGGTCGAGTTCAATCTTCTCGGGCTCACCATTGGCCTCGATCTCAATCCGCCGGCACTCAAGCTGCCGGGCCTCGGGCGGATCGGTGCGGGCAACGGCGCCGGCGGCTGAGCCGGCGGCGCGGCGTCCGATTCAATCGTCTGCCGCCTGGGCGGGTGCCTTCGGCTCGCGCAACCGCGCCGCTTCCCCGGTCAGCCGGTGGATCAGCCGGTCGAGGCTGGTCCTTTCGGCCGCGCTGAAATCCGCGAGAAGCTCCGCTTCGTAGGCGCGCGCCAGCGGCACGATGCGCTGGTAGACGGTGCGGCCCTCTGCCGTCATACGCAGCGCCGAGCGGCGCCGGTCCTCCGCGTCGGTGCCACGGCGGAGCCGGCCCCTTGCGATCAGGCGCGCCACCGCCCGGCTCACCGTGACCTTGTCCATCGCCGCGCGCTCCGCCACCTCTCCCGCCGAGATGCCGGGATAGCGGCCAAGGACCGCCAGCACCCGCCATTCCGGCACGGTGAGATCGAAGCGCCGCGCATAGACGCGGGCCAGGCTGCCGCTCACGAGGTTGGCGAGCACGGAGAGGCGGTAAGGCAGGAAGTCTTCCAGACGGAGCGCGTTGTCGGACGATGGCACGGCCTGCATGCGGGCGCTTGCAATTAGTTTCATATGAAACTAATTTCCTCGGAAACGGGCCGCGCGTCAAGGGCAGGCCGCCGCGCCCATCGATGCAGGAGGACAGACGATGGCAGACCTTTTCGACAATCCCATGGGAACCGACGGTTTCGAGTTCGTCGAGTATACCGCGCCCGATCCGGCCGAACTTGGCGCGCTGTTCGAGCGCATGGGCTTCGTCGCCGTGGCCAAGCACCGCTCCAAGAACGTGACCCTCTACCGCCAGGGCGACGTCAACTTCATCGTCAACGCCGAGCCGGAGAGCTTCGCGCAAGCCTTCGCGCGAGTGCATGGTCCCTCGATCTGCGCCATCGCCTTCCGGGTCAGGAACGCAGCGCTCGCCTACGAGCGCGCCATTCGCCTCGGCGCCTTTCCGTTCCAGGGCAAGGTCGGGCCCATGGAACTCAACATTCCGGCCATCAAGGGGATTGGCGACAGTCTCATCTATCTGGTGGACCGCTATGGCGAGAAGGGCAGCATCTACGACGTGGATTTCGAATGGCTGCCTGGCCAGGAGCGCTCGCCGAAGGGACAGGGCCTCACCTACATCGACCACCTGACCCACAATGTTCATCGCGGGCGGATGGCCGAATGGGCGGAGTTCTACGAGCGGCTCTTCAATTTCCGCGAAATCAAGTATTTCGACATCGAGGGCAAGCTGACCGGCCTCAAGTCGAAGGCCATGACCAGCCCCTGCGGCAAGATCCGCATTCCGATTAACGAAAGTTCCGATGACAAGTCGCAGATCGCGGAATATCTGCAGGCCTATCACGGAGAGGGCATTCAGCACGTGGCGCTGGGCAGCGACGACATCTATGCCACTGTCGAGGGAATGCGCACGCGCGACATCCCCTTCCAGACTTCGCCCGACACCTATTACGAAGCGGTCGATGCGCGGGTGCCCGGCCACGGCGAGCCGCTTGCCCGCCTGAAGGCACTCAACATTCTGGTCGATGGCGCGCCGACCCAGGGGCAGGGCCTCCTGCTGCAGATCTTCACCAACAACGTCATTGGACCGATCTTCTTCGAGATCATCCAGCGCAAAGGCAATGAGGGATTCGGCGAGGGCAACTTCAAGGCGCTCTTCGAGTCCATCGAACTCGACCAGATTCGCCGCGGTGTTCTCAAGGCGAGCGCCTGAGCCAACGCCGGACCCGGACAAGGAGAGCGACATGGCAAGGAACTGGATCTCGCTGCCACGCGTGGAAGGGACAGCCTCGCGCCAGGCGCATGTGAACCTGCCCGCCGGCACCTACGAGCGGGAGATGGGGCGGGAGGGCTTCTTCGGTCCCTCCAGCCATCTCTACCATCGTCATCCCCCGACCGGGTGGAGCGACTGGGAAGGACCGCTCAAGCCGCGAGCCTTCGATACGGTCCGGCTCGACAGCGGCCACGACGGGCCGTGGGGGGCCGATCTCCTTCTGCACAACGCGCATGTGAAGTTCCGCCTCTGGCGGCAGGCTGGCGCGATGGACCATCTGGTGCGCAACGGCGATGGCGACGAACTGATCTTCGTGCATCAGGGGGCGGGCGAGCTGTTCTGCGATTTCGGCCATCTCACCTTCCGGGAAGGCGACTATATCGTCCTGCCGCGGGGCACCATGTGGCGCATCGAGCCGGCCCAACCCGTGGTCGCGCTGCTGATCGAGGCGACGAACGATGCCTACCGGCTGCCCGACAAGGGGCTGCTCGGCGAGCATGCGATCTTCGATCCGGCCATGCTCGACGTGCCGGCCATGGACGCCGCGTTCCGCGCGCAACAGGACGAGACGGAATGGAAGGTGCGCATCAAGCGGCGCGATGCCGTCTCGACGGTCACCTATCCGTTCAATCCGCTCGATGCCACCGGCTGGAAGGGCACGCTGTCGCCGGTGCGCATAAACTGGCGTGACATCCGGCCCGTCGTCTCGGCCCGCTATCACCTGCCGCCCTCGGCGCATACGACCTTCCTCGCCAACCGCTTCGTCGTCTGCACCTTCTGCCCGCGTCCCTTCGAGAGCGATCCGGAGGCGCTGAAGGTGCCGTTCTTCCACAACAACGACGATTTCGACGAAGTCCTGTTCTACCACCAGGGCGACTTCTTCAGCCGCGACAACATCCATGCCGGCATGATCACGCTGCATCCCTGCGGCTTTCCGCACGGGCCGCATCCGAAGGCGCTGAACAACGCCTTCCGTTCGGCCAAGCCGGAGACCGACGAGGTGGCGGTGATGCTCGATGCGCGCGACGCGCTCGAGGTCGGCGAGGCGGCGAGCCGCGTCGAGTTCGAGGGCTACGTGCGGTCCTGGATGGGCGGCACGGCGCGCCCGCGGGCGGCGGAGTAGGGGGGCGGCGCGCCATGAAACTGGCCTCGCTCAAGGAGGGGCGCGACGGGCGCCTCGTCGTCGTCAACCGGCAGATGAGCGCCTGCGTCGCCGTGCCGCAAATCGCCGCGACCTTGCAGGCCGCGCTCGACAATTGGGCCAGGCTCGCGCCGCGCCTTGAGGATGTCTACAACCAGCTCAACGATGCCCGCCTTGCCGAGGCGATGCATTTCGACCCGAAGGAGGTTGCAGCACCTCTGCCGCGTGCTTTCCAGTGGGCGGATGGTTCGGCCTATGTGAACCATGTGGAACTGGTGCGCAAGGCGCGCGGGGCGGAGCTCCCGCCCTCCTTCTGGACCGATCCGCTCATGTACCAGGGCGGCTCGGACGGCTTCATCGGTCCGACCGACGACATACTCGCGATCGACGAAGCGCATGGCATCGATTTCGAAAGCGAGATCGCTGTCGTCGTCGATGACGTGCCCATGGGGATCGCGCCGGAAAAGGCCGGCGCGCATATCAGGCTGCTGATGCTGGTCAACGATGTCTCGCTGAGAAACCTGATCCCGAACGAACTGGCAAAGGGATTCGGCTTCTTCCATGGCAAGCCCGCCACCGCCTTCTCGCCGGTGGCGGTGACGCCGGACGAGCTGGGCGCCGCATGGGACGGCCGCAAGGTGCACCTGCCGCTTCGCACGGAACTCAATGGCGATCTGTTCGGCGAACCCGATGCGGGCACCGACATGACTTTCGATTTCTGCCAGCTCGTCGCCCATGCGGCGCGCACGCGCTTTCTCGGCGCGGGCACGATCATAGGATCGGGCACCGTTTCCAACATCGACCGCTCCAGGGGCTCCTCATGCATCGCCGAGCGGCGCATGCTCGAAACGATCGAGATGGGGGCGCCGAAGACCGCCTTCATGCGTTTCGGCGACCGGGTCAGGATCGAGATGTTCGGCAGGGACGGAAAGTCGATCTTCGGTGCCATCGACCAGAAGGTTGCGCGCTATAGAATGCCCTAGAACGGCGGGCAGGAACGGGGGAGGGACGAATGACCGTGGGGCAGGCACCCGCGATCAGCGACCAGGAGGTCGCAGCCTACGAGCGCGATGGCGCGATCTGCCTGCGCGGGCTCTTCGACATGGGCTGGATCGAGCTGCTTCGCGAGGCGGTGGAGGCCGATATTGCCGCACCGGGGCCGATGGCGCGGGTCAATACGCCGGCGGGCAATCCGGGCCGTTTCTTTGTCGATTTCCAGCTCTGGCAACGCTGGCCGGGCGTGCGTGAGTTCGTGTTTCACTCGCCCGCTGCCGCGATCGTGGCCCGGCTCATGCGCTCGCCCACGGTCAATTATTACCACGACCATCTCCTGGTGAAGGAACCCGGTACGGCCGAGCCCACGCCATGGCACCATGACCAGCCTTACTATCCCGTCGATGGCAGCCAGATCTGTTCCATCTGGCTGCCGCTTGATCCGGTTTCGCGCGATACCTGTGTCGAGTATGTGCGCGGATCGCATCGCTGGGGCCGCTGGTTCGCGCCCAAATTCTTTCGCCAGGGCGGCGTCGATCTGGAAGTCAAGGACCCGCGCTTCGAGCCGGTTCCGGATTTCTCCGCCGAGCGCGAGCGCCATGAGTTTCTGGGCTGGGATCTTGAGCCCGGCGACTGCATCGCCTTTCATGCGCTCACCGTGCATGGCGCGCCGGGCAATGTCTCGCCGGTGCGCCGGCGCCGGGCCTTCGCCACCCGCTGGTTCGGCGCCGATGCCCGTTATGCCGCCCGCCTGGGCCAGATCTCGCCGCCGATCACCGGCCATGGGCTTTCGCCCGGCGATGCGATGGGCGGTCCGCTCTTTCCGCGCGTCTGGCCGTGCGCGACGGACAACACGATCAGGGAGACGCAATGAAACTCTATGGATACTTCCGCTCCTCCGCCGCCTACCGTGTGCGGATCGCGCTCAATCTGAAGAACCTCGCGCACGAGCAGGCTTTCGTGCACCTGACGCGCGGCGGCGGCGAGCAGTTCGGCGAAGCCTATCGCGGTATCAATCCCCAGCAGCTTGTCCCCGCGCTCGATATCGGTGGCGACGTGCTGACCCAGTCGCTTGCCATCGTTGAGTATCTGGACGAGGTCTATCCCGAACCGCCGCTTCTGCCGAAAACGCCGGCGGCCCGCGCCCATGTGCGCGCACTCGCGCTCGCCATCGCCTGCGACATCCATCCGCTCAACAACCTGCGGGTTCTGAACTACCTGACCAGGGAACTCGGCCAAAGCGAGGAAACGAAGACCCGCTGGTACCGCCACTGGGTCGAGAGCGGCCTTGCGGCTGTGGAGCGGATGCTGGAACGGGGCGGGCGCATGGGCCGCTACTGCCACGGCGACGAACCGGGTCTGGCCGATATATGCCTGGTGCCGCAGGTCTTCAATGCGCGGCGCTTCAACTGCGATCTGTCGGCCTGCCCGAACGTGATCGCCATTGCGGACCGGCTGAACGCGCTGCCCGCCTTCGTCAAGGCGCAGCCGCAGAATCAGCCGGATGCGGAATAGGGCGGTTCCCTCACCCGACCCTCTCCCAAAGGGAGAGGATTTCTTCAATCTCCCTCTTCCTT
>JAHCJR010000056.1 GCA_026126165.1 Alphaproteobacteria bacterium | reverse complement strand
AGCGGTCCTCGAAATGCTCGGCCGCTTCACCGAGGATCTGGCAGCGCTCCAGCGCGCCATCCGCTGGGGCGACGGAGAAACGCTGTTCAATCTTTTCACCCGCACCCGCGCCATCCGCCGCGCCATCATCGATGCCGGCCAGGAAGAGGCGGCGCCGAATTTCGGCCGCCGGCCCAAGGGCGCGGTCAGGAAGGATTGACCCGCCGGCCGATCATCGGCAGCGGTCCGAACTCCATCAGCTCCAGCGGCCCGACATAGAGCCTGCCGTCCTGGGCCGTGACCGGCAGGTTGAGAACCGGCTTGCCGTCGGGCCCGGGACGCGCCATGAGCTGCAGCGCCGTGCGCGCCGTGCGCGCGATGTTCGGCTTGATCCGGCCGGCATCGCGCAGCCCGTCGATGGTCTCGGCGAAGCCGCGGATCTCGGAGGTCAGCGCCGCCAGCGGACGCATGCTCCGGTCGAGCGTCACCGTACCCTCCCCGCGCATGTCGAGCGGGCCCCAGGCAAGCTCGAAGCGCTTCACCTCCACCACCCCGCCGCCATCGCGCCAGGCGGCGAGGTTCTCGGGCCCGCTCGGCAGCGGCTCGGCGAGCGCCAGAAGAACGCGCGCCAGCCCGACATGCGGTCCCAGCGGACCGGCCTGTTCCGGCGGCAGGCCAAGGCCCTCGAGTTGCAGCGCGACCTCGTGCTCGCCTGGTCCGGCCAGCCGGTGATGGGCCTGCATCCGCGTGATCGTCAGTGGTTGGACCAGGCCGGAGCCGGTCGCCACGAGGCGTGCGATGTCGGCGCTGAAACGCTGCAGACTGCCATCGGCGGCGAGGCGGATGCTTGCCCTGGCGCTCTCCATGCGCAGTGCGAGCCCGCGTGGCTCTTCGCGCTCGCGCCAGGCAAATTCCTGCGTCTCACCCAGATCGGCGATCAGGTGCGTGAGATTCCAGGGCTGGGCATGCACGCGCACGATCGGCGCGCGCCAGCGCCAGGCGGCATGATGCAGAGGATCGGCCAGCTCGGCGCGTTCGATGGTAAGCAGCAGCCGACCCGGGAAACCCGTGACCCTGCTGGCGCCGAAGTCGACCTCGTAGCCTTCGGCTCGACGCGCCTCCTGCCATTCGACAAGGCCGCGATCCACCCGGTGGGCGACCCAGTGCCAGTAGCCGGCATAGCCGGCGCAGGCGGCGAGCAGGAGCGCGACAAGAAGAAGATAACGCCGGTCGATGTCGAACATGGCACGCTGGCACGCAAGGGAGATCCGGGGGTCTGATTATGCCCGACTTCGCGGCGTCCCGCCCGACTTGTCGAGCCATACGGGCATGGGTGTGTCGAGCGCGGTAATGAAGCGGGCGGCGAGGCGCTGTAGCGGACCTGCGCGCAGCGCAAGGCCGGCAATGCCGAGCCGCAGGCCGAGGAGCGCGCCGCCCCGCTGGTCGGCCTGGCGCGTCTGGCGGTCGACCTGGCGCAGGACGCGGGCGGCGGCCGGCCGGCGCAGGCTTTCATAGATCTCCTCCCGGCCTTCTGCGACGAGCCAGGCGAGGGTCGCGGCATCCTCGATACCGCCATTCATGCCGCGCGCGCCGGCGGGCGAATGAATATGCGCGGCATCGCCGGCCAGGAAAACGGCGCCGGCGCGGAACTTTCGCGCCAGTCGATGACTGATGCGAAAGTCCGAGCGCCAGAGCACACGCCCAAGACGCGCCGTTGCCGGCAGCAGCGCCTCCGGTGCGGGTCCGTTTCGGACCAGCCGGCGGATGCCATCGCCGAGCGGGATCGAGAACAAGGTTCCCGCAGGCGAAAAGTCGAGTACCACCTCGCCCTGCGGCAGCGGCCAGTCAATCTCGGCATCCATCAGCGACCAATCATGTTCGAAGGCGCGACCTTCGAATGCGATCCCGGCCGATTGCCGGACGGCGGAATGCGCACCGTCGCAGCCGATCAGGCGGCGCGTGGCGCATTCCTCCATGCCGGCCGCCGAGCGCAGGCGCGCGAGCGCCATGCCCTCGCGCCACGACAGCCCTTCGAATGTGACGCCCCGTTCGACCCTGACGCCCATCTCGTTCAGGCGTGCCTCGAGAATCTGTTGCGTCCGCCGTTGCGCCAATGCGGTCATGAACGGAAAGCGGTGGTCAAGGCGGCCGAATTCGATGCAGCCGACAGTGCGCCCGCGATGCATCAGGCGCGCCCGGTCGATGCGCTGGCCTTCGGCAAGGATCAGGTCGGTGACGCCGGCCGGGTCGAGAATGTCGAGGCTGCGCGGATTGACCCCGATCGCCCGCGATTCCCGCGGCGGGCCATCGGCGCGGTCGACGATGCGCGGCGGGATGCCGCGTCGCGCCAGTTCCAGCGCCATCGTCAGTCCGACCGGGCCGGCGCCGATGATCAGGGCCTGTTCCATGCGGCAAGGAGGCTAGGCCCGGGCCTCGGACCGGGCAACGGGCTTCTGGTGCCAAGGTCCGGCGATGCCTTGGAAGCCGGGCGCCCCGCCGCTATAAAGGGCCGCCCGCCCACGGACCCAGAATGCCGCGATCCGCCACCGCAACTCTCGAACGCCTCTGGCTCGGCGCCATGCCGGGCCTGTTCGTCGTTCTGTGGAGCACCGGCTTCATCGGCGCCAAGCTCGGCCTGCCCTATGCCGAACCGATGACTTTCCTGGCATTGCGTTTTGCCATTGTCGCCGCCCTATTGCTCGCTCTGTGCTGGATCGCGCGGGCGCCCTGGCCGGCCAGCCGCATGGAGGTGCTGCATATCGCCATCGCCGGCCTGCTGCTGCACGGCGTCTATCTCGGCGGGGTCTTCGCGTCGATCTTTCACGGCGTGCAGGCCGGGGTCTCCGCGCTGATCGTCGGCATCCAGCCGCTGCTCACCGCGGCGGTGGCGGGACGCCTGCTCGGCGAGAGGGTGAGCGCGCTGCAGTGGCTGGGTCTCGTCCTCGGCCTTTGCGGCGTCGCCCTCGTGGTCGGCGAGAAACTTGCCGCGGGCCTCGGCACGCCTTTCGCCATGTCGCTTTCCGTGCTGGCGCTTCTGGGCATCACGGCAGGGACGATCTATCAGAAGAAGTTCTGCGGCGGCATGGACCTGCGCAGCGGCAACGTGATCCAGTTCGCCGCGGCGAGCCTCGCCACCTTCCTGCTGGCCCTCGCTTTCGAGACGCGCGCGATCGTCTGGAGCGGCGAGTTCATCTTCGCCATGGCCTGGCTCTGCCTTGTCCTCTCGCTCGGCGCCATCACCCTGCTCTACATCCTGATCCGGCGCGGCGCGGCGGCGCGGGTCTCGAGCCTTTTCTACATGGTGCCGCCCTGCACCGCGCTGGTCGCCTATTTCCTGTTCGACGAGAGGCTGAGCTACCTCGCCCTTGTCGGCATGGGTCTGGCGGCGGTCGGTGTCGCCCTGGTCAATGTCCGCCGCTGAACGGGACCATGACGCCGCCCATCATCCTCCGCGCCTCGCCCTACCGACCCAGTTTCGAGCTGCCGGCGGGCGATCTCTGGGTCTTCGGTTATGGCTCGCTGATGTGGGATCCGGGCTTTCCGCACCGGGCCGCCATGGCAGCGACCCTGTTCGGCTATCACCGCGCCTTCTGCATCTGGTCGCATCATTACCGCGGCACGCGCGAGCGCCCCGGCCTCGTCCTGGGGCTGGATGCAGGCGGCGCCTGCCGCGGCCGGGTTTTTCGCGTGGACGCTTCCGACAGGGAGGCTGTGATCAAGTATCTGTTCGACCGGGAGATGATTTCCGGCGTCTACCGGCCAAAGCTGCACCGGGTCCTCCCCGATGATGCGGCACCCGTGCAGGCGCTCACCTTCGTCGCCAATCGCCGGCACGAGCAATATGCCGGCAAGATGCCGGAACGCGAAGTGGCGCGCCATATCGCCGCCGCCCATGGCGTGCGCGGGCCGAACCGCGACTATCTCGCCAACACCTGCTGCCACCTGGACGAACTGGGCCTCGCGGACGGGCCGCTGCACCGGGTCCTGAAACTGCTTGAGGAAATGCGCTGACCCGCCGTCAGCCACATTTGGAATAGCCGCAACTGCGGCAGCTATCGCAGCCTTCCTCGCGCACCAGAGAAGCCTGGCCGCATTTCGGACACTGGCGCATTCCGGCCGGCGCACGCCCGCGCGGCTCGCCCACGGCTTGCGGCAGCGCCGCGACGACCGCTTCGGCGCCCAGTTCATCATCATGCGGATCGCGCATGAAGCCGATGGCGATCAGATGCTGCTCGATCACCTCGCCGATCGCCGCCAGCAGCGAGGGCACGTAGCGCCCGCCCATCCACTGGCCGCCGCGCGGATCGAAAACGGCCTTGAGTTCCTCGACGACGAAGGACACATCGCCGCCGCGCCGGAAGACCGCGGAGATCATGCGGGTCAGCGCGACCGTCCAGGCGAAATGCTCCATGTTCTTGGAGTTGATGAAGACCTCGAAGGGACGCCGGCGGCCATCCTGGACGATGTCGTTAAGCGTGATGTAGATCGCATGTTCGCTTTCCGGCCAATGCACCCGGTAGGTCTGGCCGGGCAGCACATCGGGCCGGTCCAGGGGACGGGTCATGTAGACGACGCCGCCCGCCTCGAACTGGTCCTTCGGGCGCGGCGCGGGCGGCGGCACGATCAGCGGCAATTCGGGCTGGGCACGCTCGCCGCCCTCCTTCTTGTGCGCGTCCTTCTTCACCGAGAGAACCGAGCCGGTAATCTCGTTCGGGCGATAGGTGGTGCAGCCCTTGCAGCCGAGGTCGTAGGCCTGCATGTAGATGTCCCGGAACGCCTCGAAGGACATATCCTCCGGACAGTTGATGGTCTTGGAGATGGAACTGTCCACGTACTTCTGCACCACCGCCTGGATGCGCACATGGTCCATGGGCGAGAGGGACTGCGCATCGACGAAATGGTCCGGTAGCGGCAGGTTCTCGCCCTTGAGCCGGCGGAACAGCCGGTAGGCGTAATCGCTCACCTCTTCCTCGCGGCGCGTGCCGTCGGGCATCAGGACGGAACGGTTGTAGGTGAAGCTGAAAACCGGCTCGAGCCCGGAGGAAACATTGTCGGCCAGCAGCGAGATGGTGCCGGTCGGCGCGATGGAAGTAAGCAGCGCATTGCGGATGCCATGCCGCCCGATGGCCGCGCGCACGTCCTCGTCCAGCGCCGCGACGCTCTCGCCCGCCAGGTATTTCTCCCGGTCGTAGAGCGGGAAGGCGCCCTTCTCCTCCGCCAGCGCCGCCGAGGCAAGATAGGCGGCGCGCTGGATGCGATGCATCCAGATGCCCGCAAGCTGCACCGCACGATCGGAACCGTAGCGCGCACCCACCATGATCAGCGCATCGGCGAGGCCGGTGACGCCGAGGCCGATCCGCCGCTTGGCCTGCGCCTCCTCGCGCTGCTGGGGCAAGGGAAAGTTCGAGATGTCGACGACGTTGTCCATCATGCGGACGGCCGTGGCCACCAGCCGGTCCAGCCGCCCGAGATCGAGCGCGGCGTCCGCCTCGAACGGCCGCGCGACCAGGCGCGCCAGGTTGATCGAGCCGAGCAGGCAGGCGCCGTAAGGCGGCAGCGGCTGCTCGCCGCAGGGGTTGGTCGCGCTGATTGTCTCGCAATACCAGAGATTGTTGCGCCGGTTGATGCGGTCGATGAAGATCACGCCCGGCTCGGCATAGGCATAGGTCGCCTGCATGATCTGGTCCCACAGGGCGCGGGCATTCACCGTGCGGTAGGTGACGCCGCCGAAGGTAAGCGACCAGGGCAGGTTCTCCTTCACCGCCTTCATGAAATCGTCGGTCACCAGCACGGAAAGATTGAACATGCGCAGGCGACCCGGATCGCGCTTGGCGGCGATGAAGGCCTCGATGTCGGGATGGTCGCAGCGCAAGGTCGCCATCATGGCGCCGCGCCGGTGGCCGGCCGACATGATGGTGCGGCACATCGCATCCCAGACATCCATGAAGGAAAGCGGCCCCGAGGCATCGGCCCCGACCCCGCGCACCGGCGCACCCTTGGGCCGCAGGGTCGAGAAGTCGTAGCCGATCCCGCCCCCCTGCTGCATGGTGAGCGCGGCCTCGCGCAGATGGGTGAAGATGCCGCCCATATCGTCCGGGATCGTGCCCATGACGAAACAGTTGAAGAGCGTCACCTTGCGCTCGGTGCCGGCGCCCGCGACGATGCGGCCGGCCGGCAGGAACTCGAAATTCTCCAGCGCCGCGAGGAACTCCCCTTCCCAGCGCGCGGGCTCGCGCTCCGGCGCGGCGCAGGCCCGCGCGACACGCCGCCAGGTATCCTCGATCGTGCCGTCGAGCGGCTTCCCGTCCGCCGATTTCAGCCGGTATTTCATGTCCCAGATCTGCTGGGATATCGGCGCGATCGGCAACATGGGCGGACAACTCCGGCGCGAACATGGATGGGAAGGCCGGGCGGACCCGGACTGAGGATTTTAGGCGTCTGCGCCCTTCCGGTCAAGCAATGTTCATAATACGTTCCGGGACGAAATCCACCGGCCCTGGCGAGCTAAATCATTGAATGAAAATGCTTAATAAAGTTATCAACGAGATCCACAGGCGGGTCGGACGTTACTTATCCACGAAGGAATCTGCGCCCTTCGGCAAGCAGGCGCTCGCTCGCCTCATGCACCCTCTGCTCGACCTCCGCCATCATCTGCGCCCGCGGCAGGCCGGGCGCAATCGGTGGCAGATATTCGATGACCATGACGCCAGGATTCTTGCGGAAGGACCGGCGCGGCCAGAACAGGCCGGAATTGAGCGCGACGGGCACCAGCGGCACGCCAAGTTCCCCATAGAGCGCCGCGAGACCGGACTGGAACGGCCGCCTTTCTCCGGGCCGGGTGCGGGTTCCTTCCGGAAAGATCAGGATCGGCCGGCCTTCGCCCGCGCGCGTGCGCGCCGCGCCGAGCATTGCCTTGAGTGCCCGCCTTCCGCCCCGGCGGTCGACGGGGATCATGTCAGCCTTCCACAGCATCCAGCCGAAGACCGGGATCCACATCAGTTCGCGCTTGTGCACGATGGCCGGCTCCTCCAGCAGGGCGGCGAAGGCGAAGGTGTCGAGCGCGGATTGATGCTTCGAGGCGAGCAGGCAGGCGCCCGCAGGCAGGTTCTCCCGTCCGCGCTCCTCGATGCGGATGCCGCCCAAGACCCTGATCTGCCAGAGGGCCGAGGCCGCCCACGCCTTGAGCGCGCGCGCGGCAAGGCGGCGCGGCAGGAAATAGAAAGGGATGAGCAGCACCGCCCAGACCGGCGCGGAAGCATAGATGGCGAATTGTCCCAGGGCGGCGCGAAGAAGCGGCGGCACCTCAATCTCCCATGGTTTCGAGCAGCCGGCCGAGGCCGCCGCCCGACCAGCCGTCGATGCGCGCCCGCAGCAGGGCGAAGATGTACTTGTTCCCCTCCTCGAACAGCAGCGCCGCCGTGCCCGGCCAGTGCCACCACCGGTCCAGGTTGAAGTGCGGCGGAAAGACCGGATGAGGGACCAGTTCCACCTCCGGCAGGCGCCGCTGCAGTTCCACCAGGCTGCGCGGCATGTGATAGCTCGCCGTCACCACGCGCAGCGAGTAGGCGCCCGCCCGCCGCACCCAGGCGGCGGTCTCGACCGCATTGCCGGTGGTGTTGGCGGCGACAAAGCCGAGATCGACGCAACAGAGCAGCAGGTCCATCGGCATGTTGGTGGCCGCCTGGATATCCGACTTGCTGGTGCCCGGATGCACGCCCGAGATGAGCAGGCGGCGGGCCTGTCCGGCCTGCAGCAAGGCGAGGCCGGCGGCCACCCGCTGCGGGCCGCCGGTAAAGACCACGATGGCATCGGTATGGCGCGCCGGCTCCGTCACCTCCCGGGGCAGGTCGGCGATGAAGCGCACCAGCGCGCCGAGCCAGAGCAGCGCCGCCACGGCGAGCAGGCCGAGTAGCCGCCGCCCCCGGTCGAACAGGCCGTTCATCCTGCGCCCTCCAGCAGCATCGCCACCGCCTGCGCGAGATCCTCCGCGACGCGCACCGGGAGCACTTCCTCCGGCAGGCCCTCCGCCAGCGTCGCGGCGCCCCGCCCGGTGCGCACCAGAATGCGCCCGCAGCCGGCGCGGCGGGCGGCCTCGAGATCGCGCAACTGGTCGCCGATCATCACCGAATCTTCCGGCGCCACCCGCAGGCCTGCCATCGCCTCGCGCAGCATGCCGGGGGCCGGCTTGCGCCGCTCGCTCGCCGCCCAGGGCGGATCGGGGCAGACATGGAGCGCATCGAGCCGCCCCCCCGCCATCGCCAGCCCGGCGCGCAGCGCCTCATGGATGCGATCGAGCATATCGGGGGCCACCAGCCCGCGGCCGATACAGCTCTGGTTCGTGCAGACCGCCACCAGGTGGCCTGCGGCATTCAGGCGCGCCACCGCCTCGGCCGCGCCCGGCAGCAGCCGGAGCTCGCCTGGATGCTTCACATAGTCCGGTCGGTCCTCGACCAGAACGCCGTCGCGATCGAGCAGCACGAGCATTCCTTCAGAGCGTCCGTTTCAGGTTGAGAAGAACCGTGAAGCGCGCGGTGACCGCGGCGAGCAGAATGGCGGCGAGCGGCACCAGCGGCAAGGCGAGCCAGCCCGTGATACCCAGCGCCACTTTGGGGATGAGCGGCGCGCTCAGCCGGTCCGCCGCCAGCCCGAGGGCGAAGGCGACCAGGGCGGCGAGCAGGAAGGCGGGAAGCGCACCCTTGAACGCCATGTTGACGGCATGCCACTGGAACTGCCGCGCGATGTAGGCGTCCTGCGCCCCGATCAGGTGCAGCACGGAGATGACCTCGCGATGGACCAGCAGGCCGGCGCGGATCGTGAAGACCACGATCAGCATGGTCGCACAGGCGACGATGCCGACGCCGCCTGCCGCAATCATCTGCAGCCCGCGCGTCAGCCGCGAAAGCCGTTCGAGCCAGGGTCCGTGATCGTCGAGCCTGGCTTCCGGAACGCTTTCGGCCAGCCTGAGGGCGAGCGCGCGGGTATCGATGGCCAGCGCCGGATCGAGACGGACATCGACGAGACGGGGCAGCGGTAGCTGCGTCGCCGCGGCGTCGCGGCCAAGCCAGGGCTCCAGCAGCCGCAGCACCTCCGCCCGCTCCAGCCTGCGCGCCGAGGCGACGCCGGGCGTGGCTGCGAGAACCCGCGCCGCCTCGTCGGCCCGCGCGTCGGCATCGGGCCCGTCGGGGACCTGCACCGTCAGATTGCCGGTCACCAGATGGCGCCAGGCGGCGCTGGCCTCGTTCAGGCCGAAGGCGGCGGCGAGGGAGAGCGTGCCGATGAAGACCATGGCGGCGATGATCCAGGGCACGGTGCGCCCGGCCGGATCGCGCGAGAGGGCGAGGTCGGTACGCGGCCCGAACATTCAGGCGGTCTCCGGCGGGCCGGACAGGATCGTCCCGTCCACCAGGCGCAGGACCGGCTTGCCGAGGCGGCGGATCAGGAGCTGGTCGTGGCTTGCGATCAGCACCGTGGTCCCGAGGCGGTTCAGCTCGATGAACAGATGCATGAGCCGCAACGCCATCTCGTCGTCCACGTTGCCGGTCGGCTCATCGGCAAGCAGCAGGCGCGGACGCGCGATCACCGCACGTGCGATCGCCACCCGCTGCTGCTCGCCGCCCGAGAGCGTCGCCGGCAGCGCATCGAGCTGATCGCCGAGGCCGACCCAGTTCAGAAGCTCGACCACATGCGCACGCGCCTTTTCGCGCGGATAACCGGCGATCCGCAGAGGCAGCGCCACGTTGTCGAGGGCGCTCAGATGCGCGAGCAGGCGGAAGTCCTGAAACACCACGCCGATGCGACGGCGCATTTCCGGCAGTTCGTGGCGTTTCGCCTGCGCCATGTCGCGACCGAACATGCTGATAATCCCGCGCGAGGGCCGGTGCGCGAGATAGAGCAGCCTGAGCAGCGAGGACTTGCCGGCACCCGAAGGCCCGGTCAGGAAGTGAAACGAACCCGGCTCAAGCTCAAAGGAGATATCGCGCAGAACCTCCGGCCCGAAGCCGTAGCGCATGCCGACATTCTGAAATCGAACCAACGTGTCGCTCCCGCGAGGGGGAACCGGATGACGCCGCCATCGCGCCAGCCTGGCCTTGCCTCCCCCCTGGCAAACGCCTATAAGGTCTCTGCGCTCAATTCAACCGCAAACGGCATGATATTAACCTGCCCAAGCTGCGCAACGCGCTATTTGATCGATCCAGCCGTGTTGCCGCCGGGCGGGCGGTTGGTGCGCTGCGCGAAGTGCGCCCATACTTGGCACGAGCAGCCGCCTCCTGACGCGCCGCTGCCGCCGCCGCCCGAGCCGCCGCCCGTGCTTCGGCCATTGCCACCAGGCTCCAACCTTCCGGCCATACCCGAAT
The DNA here is from genome assembly GCA_026126165.1 of Alphaproteobacteria bacterium. GTDB lineage: Bacteria > Pseudomonadota > Alphaproteobacteria > Ferrovibrionales > Ferrovibrionaceae > JAHCJQ01. The sequence continues at coordinate 13,013 of JAHCJR010000056.1, read as the reverse complement.
CGCGCTCAGGTGGCGGCTGGCGGGCATGGGCGCTGCTGATGCTCTTCATCGCTGCGATCGCAGCGTCTGGCTGGTATGGCAAGGAGCGCATCGTGGAGGCATGGCCGGCCGCGGCACGCATATACGCCATGTTCGGCATTCCGCTGGCGCCAGCGCGGGAGTTCGGGCTGGTATTGCGCGATCTCAGCTCCAGCACCGCGACCGAAGATGGCGCCAGCGTGCTTACGATCAGCGGCGAGGTCGCCAACGTGATCGCCGTGGCACGGCCGGTACCGAAGCTGCGCGTGCTCCTGCGCGACGGGGAGAAGCGCACCATCCGCGAATGGACACACGAACTCGAGGGCGGCGAAATCACGCCAGGCGAGAGCCGTCGCTTCACGACCAAGCTGCGCGATCCACCAGCCGAGGCGCGCGATCTGGAAGTGACCTTCCTGGTGGACGAAACCGCCAGGCCGTGACGGCAGATGCCCGCTCCTGACGCCGAGATCAATATTCTTTTCTCCTCCGCCGAGATCGCCAGCCGCATCGGCGAGCTGGCAGAGGAGATAGGCGCCGAAAGCGGCCCCGACCTGCTGATCGTCGCCATCCTCAAGGGCAGCTTCGTCTTCGCTGCCGATCTGGTGCGGGCGCTGCATCAGACCGGACTGAAGCCTGAGATCGACTTCATCACCCTGTCGAGCTACGGCGCCGGGACGGAGAGTTCCGGCCGCGTCGCGGTGCTGCGCGACATCGCCGCCGAGCCTGCCGGGCGGCGGCTGCTGCTGATCGACGACATCCTCGAATCGGGTCGCACCCTGGCCTTCGCGCGCGAGGAGCTGACGCGGCGCGGCGCCGAGGTGCGGACGTGCGTTCTGCTGGACAAGCGCGGCAAGCGGAAGGCCGAAATCGAGGCGGACTATGTGGGCTTCGTCTGCCCGGACCGCTTCGTCGTCGGCTACGGTCTCGATTATGCGCACTACTTTCGCGAACTGCCCTATATCGGCACCGTGGAGCACCGCTGAATGTGGCAAGGCGCATGGCGCGGATCCTGATCGCGGAGGACCAGGCGGACGTGCGGGAATTCTGCCGCCGTGGGCTGGCAGCCCATGGCCATGAGGTGGCGGCGGTCGAGGACGGGCTGGCGGCGCTCGCCGCGCTCGAATCGGAACGCTTCGAGCTGCTGCTCACCGACATCGTCATGCCGGAACTGGACGGCATTGCACTCGCCCTCAAGGCGGGCAAGACCTGGCCGGACATGGCCATCCTGCTGATGACCGGCTATGCCGCCGAACGCCAGCGGGCGCACAATCTCGACGCACTGGTGCACGAGGTGCTGGCCAAGCCGTTCGAACTGTCGGAACTCGCTGCCGCTGTCGGGCGGGCGCTTGCCAGCGTCCGCCCGTCCGATCGTTAGGATCTCGGGGCTCAGGCGCCCATCGTAAAGGAGAGGGCCAGGCGCGCTCAGAAGCGCCGCAGCAGCCTTTCCAGATACTGCAGCTCGATTTCCGGCCGGCGGCGGTCGCCGGACCGGCGATAGAGTTCCTCAAGGATCTCCCGCGTGCGCTGCGCTTCGGCCTGGCTTGGCACCTTGGTCGAATCGCCCGAATCCCAGTCGCCGGGCAGCGGCCGCCCGAACGGATCCTCGCGGTCGGAGCGGGCGCGCGCCGGCCGGTTGGGCTGATTGTTGCCGCGCCCCTCGCCGTCGCCTTCGTTCTCGCCCATCATCTGCTGCATCATCGACTGCGCGCCCTCGCGGAGCTGGTCGAGCGCGTTGGTCTGCGGCCCGACCGCATCCCCCGGCTCGCCCTCGCCCAGCGCCCGGCCCGCATCACGCATCGAGCGTTCGGCGTTGCCGAACGATTGCGGCACGTCCATGCCGCCCTCGCCCAGGCGGCGCATCATCTCGCCCAGGCGGCGGCGCAACGCCTCCTGGCGTTCGGCGAGGCCCTCCATGTCCTCGTCCCCTTCCTCACCGCCGCCCTGCTGGCCGCGCTGACCCTGCTGGCCGCGCTGACCCTGCTGCCCGCGCTGCCCGCGCTGGCCCTGCTGGGAACGGCGGAAGGAGCGGTCGAGAAGCTGCTGCTGCTCGCGCATCATCTCGCCCAGTTCCTGCATGCCGCGCTCCATGCCGTCCTGGCCCTGGCGGCGAACGATGCGGCCGTTCTTCAGGCTTTCGATCATGTTCTGGAGCTGCGAGAGCAGATCGCGCGCCGCATCGCGCGCGCCGCTGCGCGACATTTCCATGGCGCGGTCCAGCATGCGCTGCAGGTCGTCGCGGGTCATGTTCTGATCGCGCGTGAGCGCTTCCGGATCTTCGTCCTCGACCCGTCCTTCGCGCAACGCCTGCTCGATCATCGCCTGCAGGAACTTGTCGAGCGCCTGCTGGAGCTGCTGCATCAGCCGTTCGATCTCCGCATCGGAAGCGTTGCGCGCGAGCGCCTCCTGCAGTGCACGCTGCGCCTCGCGCAACTCGCGTTCGGCCTGCGAGAGCGAGCCATCCTCGACACGCAGCGCCACGTCCCAGAGAAGCTGCTGCACATCCGCCGTCGCCGCCTCGCCGCGTTCGAAGGTAATGCGCCGCTCCGCCGCGCGCAGGGCCAGCCGCACGGTGACATCCTCGTTATATTCCTCCGGCAGGCCGGCGATGCTGCCGATGGCAAGCGCCACGTGATGCCGTCGTTCGGGCCTGATCAGCAGGTTGCGCCGCTGCTCGGATGATCGCCCGCGCCATCGATGGCGAACGTCGCGCTCGGGCAGGCGGAAGGTCGTGGGCTCGCCATAGCCGCGCTGGCCGGCGGCATCCTCGGCATAGAGCCGCAACGTAACTTCGAGGCCCGCCCATGGATGGGGTGCCAGGTCGTGGAACGAGGTCTCGCCGGCGCTCTTCGGGCTCAGTGCCGGCAGGGTGAGCGGGATGTCCAGCGTCTCGGCCGAGCCTTGCCGCGTGATCGCCATGCCGACCTTGACCAGACCGTAATCATCGGACGCCTTGTAGGTGATCTTGAGCGCGGCGCGCGGCGTCCCTTCCGGCGGTTCGGCCAGCGCGATCACTGGCGGCAGGTCGGGCACGATCTCGATCTGCCAACTGGCGAGGGTGGCGCGGCCCTGCTCCACCGCCAGACGGCCGCCGGTGCGGACCTCGCGGCTGAGCTGGTGGTTCTGGGCATCGACCGGGGTGAAGTCCAGCCGTTCCTCGCCGAGCAGGAGCTGGGGCGCCACCTTGCCGCCCTGCACGCGGGCGAGCAGCGTGCTGCCGACGGGGACGCGGAACGGCCGTTCACTCGCGATCGGCCCTTCCTCCCGCGTCAGGAAGATCGGCGGCAGGCCGGTATAGGCGGGCGGAGAAAGCCAGGCATCGAGGCTGGGGGCGCGTCCCGCCCGGGCGGAGAAATCCGGCACCAGCGCATCGGCGAGACGACGCGGCGTCTGTTCGAGCGAAGACGCGAAGGCCACCGCCAGCAGCAAGCCGACCGCAAAACGCAGGGCATGCGGATCGCGCCGCGCCATGCCCGGACTTGGCAGGCCGACGCGCAGGCGCGAGAGCGCCGCCTCGATGCGCCGGCGATGTTCGGCCCAAAGGCGCCGGGTCGCCGGATCGCCGGCGCCGCCGGCAAGCTGATCGTCGAGCGCGGTGAGCGGGCGGTGCGGAAAGCCGCTCTGCAATTCGAGCCGGCGCCGCGCTTCCTCAATGCCCGGCCAGCGCAGGCGACTGAGGCCACGCGCCAGACTCCACAGCAGGGCGAGCGCGAACAGGCCAAGCAGGGCAGCATGCAGCCAGGGCCCGAGCGGCCGCCAGAGTTCGGTCAGGGCAAAGATGGCGAAAAGGGCGAGCACGCCAAGCGGTGGCAGCAGCGCCGGCCACAGCCGCTCCCAGAAGATGGCTGCGCGCGCCTCCAGAAGCTTCCGGCCATAGGAAGCCGCCGGCCCCCGGGAGGGCGCGCCGGCGCTCACGCGCTGCCTCGATTCTGCCCCGGAAGCTGCCAGTCCGGCAGCCGGTCGAGGCCGATCAGCTCGGCATAATCCTGACGCGGCCGGATCACCGCATGCGCGCCGCCCCGGATCAGCACCTCGGGCACCAGCAGCCGGGTATTGTAAGTGGAGGCCATCACCGCTCCATAAGCGCCTGAAGTAAGTATGGCGACCCTGTCGCCGGCGGCAAGAGGAGCAGTTTCCCGCCCGCGTGCGAGGATATCCCCGCTTTCACAGACCGGGCCGACGAAATCCGCGACAATCCGCGCGGTACCTGGCTGCGGCTGGCGCAAGGGCACGATTCCCATCCATGCCTCGTACAGGGTCGGGCGGATCAGGTCGTTCATGGCCGCGTCGAGAATGACGAAGGTGCGCTCTTCCGCCTGTTTGACGTAGATCACCTGGGCGAGCAGGACGCCGGCTTCCGCGGTGAAGGATCGCCCCGGCTCCAGCACCAGCTCGCAGCCGAGCGGCGATGTCACGCGCTGCACCATGGCGGCATACTCGCCGATATCGGGCGGGGTCTCGTCGCGATAGGCGACGCCGAGGCCGCCGCCGAGATCGAGCCGGACGATGTCGTGCCCGTCCTGGCGCAGCGCGCCGGCCAGTTCCACCACCCGCCGGAAAGCCGCCTCGAACGGCGCGAGCGAGGTGAGCTGCGAGCCGATATGCACGGCGATTCCCACCGGGCGGATGCCGGCAAGCTTGGCCGCCTGCGCAAAGATCGCCCGCGCCCGCGTCCATGGCACGCCGAACTTGTCCTCCGCCTTGCCGGTGGAGATCTTGGCGTGTGTCTGCGCGTCCACGTCCGGATTGATGCGGAAGGCGATGTCCGCCTTCAGGCCGAGGGAGGCGGCGACCTCGCTCAACTGGATCAGTTCCGGCTCGCTCTCCACATTGAACTGCATGATGCCGGCCTTCAGGGCCAGCGCCATCTCCCCGCGCGTCTTGCCGACGCCGGAGAAGACGATGCGCCGGCCCGGCACGCCGGCCGCCAGCGCGCGGCGCAGTTCCCCTTCCGAGACGACATCGGCGCCGCAGCCGAGATCGGCGAAGGTTCGGATCACCGCCTGGTTTGAATTGGCCTTGAGCGCATAGCAGATGCTCGCCCGCTGGCCGGCAAAAGCCGCGACATAGGCCCGGTAGCGGGCTTCCAGCGCGCCCTGAGAATAGCAATAGACGGGCGTGCCGACTTCCTCGGCGATGCGGCTGAGCGGGACGTCCTCGCCATGAAGCTCGCCGTCGCGATAGCTGAAGGCCTGCATGGGCATTGGTTCTTCCATGTCCTACTTGTAGCGGCGGAGCTTCACGTCCGAATCCTTGGCAGTCGCGCCCTCGGGCGCCTGCAAATCGCCTTTCTTGCCGCAGGCAAGCTGCGGCAAGGCGAGGCCAAGCAGGACGAGACAGAGCAGCAGCTTGCGGCGCATTGGCCCTAACCCTCCAGATATTCGGCCCGGGCGGCCGCGATCGCCTGGCGCACGCGCTCAGGCGCCGTGCCGCCGAGGCTCCGGCGGCTGGCCACCGAATTGGCGACGCCTAGCACGGCAAACACCTCCTCGCCAATGCCGGAATGGACCGACTGCATCTCCGGCAGGGTCAGATCCTCCAGCCCGACGTCACGCTTCTCCGCCAGACGCACGATCCTGCCGGTCACGTGATGGGCGTCGCGGAACGGCATGCCCTTGACCCGGACCAGCCAGTCGGCGAGATCGGTCGCCGTCGTGTAGCCCTGGCCGGCCGCCGCCGCCAGCACCGCGATGTCGGGCTGCATGTCCTGGATCATGCCGGCGGTGGCGGCGATGGAGAGTTCCACCGCATCCGCCGCCTCGAAGGTCGGTGCCTTGTCCTCCTGCATGTCCTTGCCATAGGCGAGCGGCAGGCCCTTCATCACCGTCATGAGCTGCAGGTAGCTGCCCATGACCCGCCCGCATTTGGCGCGCACCAGTTCGGCCGCGTCCGGGTTCTTCTTCTGCGGCATGATCGAGGAGCCGGTGGTGAAGGCGTCGGACAGGCGCACGAAACGGAACTGGGCCGAAGACCAGATCACCAGTTCCTCGGCGAGGCGCGAAAGATGCATGGCCACGGAGGCCGCCGTCGCCAGATATTCGAGCGCGAAATCCCGGTCTGAGACCGCATCGATGGAATTGCGCATCGGTCGCGCGAAACCAAGCTCGCGCGCCGTCATCTCGCGGTCGATCGGGAACGAGGTGCCGGCGAGCGCCGCGGCGCCGAGCGGGCATTCGTTGAGGCGCGTCCGGCAGTCGCGGACCCGGCCGCGATCGCGCCCGAACATCTCGACATAGGCCATCAGATGATGGCCGAAGGTGACCGGCTGCGCTGCCTGCAGATGGGTAAAGCCCGGCATGATACTCGCGGCATGACGCTCCGCCTGGTCGAGCAGCGCCGATTGCAGGAGGCGCAGGCCATGGTCCATGCGGTCGAGCGCATCGCGTACCCACAGTCGGAAATCAGTCGCCACCTGATCGTTTCGCGAGCGTGCGGTGTGCAGCCGCCCCGCCGGCTCGCCGATCAGCTCGCGCAGCCTGGTCTCCACGTGCATGTGGATATCCTCGAGCGCCGGATCGATGCGCATCCGGCCGGCCTCGCACTCGGCGAGGATGCGCTCCAGTCCGGCGAGGATGGCCTCGCCATCGGCCCTTGTCAGGATGCCGGTGGCGACCAACATCTTGCAATGGGCCTTCGAACCGGCGATATCCTGCGCATAGAGCCGCCGGTCGACATCGATCGAGGCGTTGATGCGCTGCATGATCTCCGCCGGGCCGGTCTCGAAACGGCCGCCCCAGAGATCGTTGGGGGTGGGGCCGGCGCCGGCTTCGGTGCTGGTCATGGCTTGCTCCGGTTGTCCTGTCGCGGGAGTCTTCCCAGTCATGAAACTCGCTGTCCTGTTCGCCTCATTGCTGCTTGGCCTCGTTCCCTGGGCGGATCGCGACGCCAGGGCCAGTTCCGCCGCCGCCAGCCCCGCCCAGGCGGCAACGCCGGGCACGGCCGCCAGCCTTGGCGCCTTCGCCGTTGGCGAATTGCGGAACCTTACCTTTTCGACCGAGCGCAAGCCAGTGGCGGCGGCGCCCTTCAAGGACGAGCAGGATCGCAATATCGATCTCGGCGCCTTTCGTGGCAAGGTGGTGCTGGTCAATCTCTGGGCCACATGGTGCGTGCCTTGCCGGGCGGAAATGCCGGCGCTCGACCGGCTGCAACAGGAACTCGGCGGCGCCGATTTCGAGGTCGTCGCGGTGGCGCAGGAGCGGGCCGGCCCGGACAAGGCCAGGGCATTCCTCGCAGAGGTGGGCGCAGGGCATCTTCGGCTCTATATCGACCAGACCATGAAGTCGGCCCGCGCCTGGGGCGCGGTCGGGCTGCCCACGACCTTCCTGCTCGATCGCCAGGGCCGGGAGATCGGCCGGCTGGTCGGCGCGGCCGAGTGGGATGCGCCGGAGGCGCTGGCGCTGATCAGGGCCTTGATGGCAGCGGAGTGAGGGGCCGCCTCAGCGGGTCGGAACCGGTACCTCGCCGCGATAATCATAGAAGCCACGTTCGGCCTTGCGGCCCAGCCAGCCGGCCTCGACATATTTCACCAGCAGCGGGCAGGGCCGGTACTTCGAGTCCGCCAGACCCTCATAGAGTACCTGCATCACCGACAGGCATGTGTCGAGACCGATGAAGTCGGCAAGCTGCAGGGGCCCCATCGGATGGTTGGCCCCGAGGCGCATCGCCGTGTCGATGGCCTCGACCGAACCCACGCCCTCGTAGAGCGTGTAGACCGCCTCGTTGATCATCGGCAGCAGAATCCGGTTGACGATGAAGGCCGGGAAGTCCTCGGCATTCGCCGGGGTCTTGCCGAGGCGGATGGTCATCTCGCGAATCTCGCGGAATGTCGCCTCGTCGGTGGCGATGCCGCGGATCAGCTCGACCAGCTTCATCACCGGCACCGGGTTCATGAAATGCATGCCCATGAACTTTTCCGGCCGGTCGGTCACGGAAGCCAGCCTCGTCACCGAGATGGACGAGGTATTGGTGGCGATGAGTGCTTCTTTCTTCAGCTTCGGGCAGATCTGCACGAAGATCTTGCGCTTGACCTGCTCGTCCTCGGTCGCCGCCTCGATCACCAGATCGGCATCGCCGAGATCGTCGATCGAAACCGAAGTCTCGATGCGCGCCAGAGCCTCCGCCCGCTCCGTCTCCGAAATGGCATTGCGGCTGAGCTGCCGGTCGAGATTGCGCCGGATCGTCTCCTGGGCCTTATTGAGCTGGTCCTGGCTGATGTCGATCAGCACGACCGAGTAGCCGGCCAGCGCGCAGACATGCGCGATACCATTGCCCATCTGCCCGGCGCCGATGACGCCGATTTTCCTGATCATGCTGTGTCCGTCCCGATCCGCCAGTCCCGGCGCTTCGTCATTTGCCAAGCTGCTTGCCAAGCTCTGCCTCGAGCTCGGGCACGATCTTGAACAGGTCGCCGACCAGGCCGTAATCGGCCACCTGGAAGATCGGCGCCTCCTCGTCCTTGTTTATGGCAACGATGACCTTGGAATCCTTCATGCCCGCCAGATGCTGGATCGCGCCGGAAATGCCGACGGCGATATAGAGTTCCGGCGCGACGATCTTCCCGGTCTGGCCGACCTGGTAGTCGTTCGGCACGAACCCGGCATCGACAGCCGCGCGGCTGGCGCCGACCGCGGCGCCGAGCCTGTCCGCCACCTTCTCCAGCATGGCGAAATTCTCGCCCGACTGCATGCCGCGACCACCCGATATGACGACGCGGGCGGCGGTGAGTTCGGGCCGGTCGGACTTGGAGAGTTCCTGGCCGACGAAGGTCGAGACGTTCGCCGCCCCGACCGCGGCCACATTCTCCACCGCCGCGCTGCCGCCCTCGGCGGCGACGGCGGGAAAGGCCGTCGTGCGAACGGTGATGACCTTGACCGGATCGGAGGACTTGACCGTCGCCATCGCGTTGCCCGCATAGATCGGACGCACGAAGGTATCGGCATCCTCAACCTTCACGATGTCGCTGATCTGCGCCACGTCCAGCAGCGCCGCGACGCGCGGCAGGACGTTCTTGCCGCTCGTCGTGGCCGGCGCCAGCAGCGCCTTGTAGCCCTTGGCGAGCGAGACCAGGAGCGGTGCCAGATTCTCGGCAAGCTGGTTGGCATAGGCCGCGTCGTCGGCGAGCAGGACCTTGGCCACGCCGGCGATCTTCGCCGCCGCATCGGCGGCCGGCCGCGCATCCTTGCCGGCGACCAGCACATGCACATCGCCGCCCAGTTTCTGCGCCGCGGCGACCGCGTTCAGGGTCGCCGGCTTGATCGATTGATTGTCGTGCTCGGCCAGAACCAGATTGCTCATCTCAGATCACTCCCGCCTCGTTCTTCAACGCCTGCACCAGTTCCTCGACGCTCGCCACCTTGCGCCCGGCCTGGCGCTTCGGCGGCTCCTCGACTTTCAGCGTCTTGAGGCGCGGGGCGATGTCGACACCGAGATCGGCCGGCGTCTTCTCGTCGATCGGCTTCTTCTTCGCCTTCATGATATTTGGCAGCGAGGCATAGCGCGGCTCGTTCAGGCGCAAATCGGTGGTCACCACCGCCGGCAGCTTGAGTTCGACCGTCTGCAGGCCGCCATCGACCTCGCGCGTCACCGTGGCCTTGCCCTCGCCGAGCGTCACCTTGGAGGCGAAGGTCCCCTGCGCCCAGCCCAGCAGGGCCGCCAGCATCTGGCCGGTCTGGTTGGAATCGTCGTCGATCGCCTGCTTGCCGAGAATGACGATCTGCGGCGCCTCGGCCTCGACCACCGCCTTGAGCAGCTTGGCCACGGCGAGCGGCTGCACCTCTTCGTCGGTCTTGATCAGGATGCCGCGGTCGGCGCCCATGGCCAGCGCGGTGCGGATCGTCTCCTGCGCCTGGGCCGGGCCGATGGATACCGCGACCACCTCGCTCGCGACACCGGCTTCCTTGAGCCGGACCGCTTCCTCGACCCCGATCTCGTCGAAGGGGTTCATCGACATCTTGACGTTGCTGAGTTCGACGCCTGTCTTGTCGGCCTTGACGCGGATCTTGACGTTGTAGTCGACCACCCGCTTGACCGCGACGATCACTTTCATTCTATCGCTATCTCCCTCGGCGACGGTCCTGTCCGATGATCACCGCACGAGACGCGGCGGCGATTGTCGCACCGTCATTGCTGTGAAATGCGGCAGTGCACAATAATTGTCGCTCCCACCAGTGTCAACGAATCGAAATCCCGGCGCAACGCCCCGATCCCGGGCTCGCAATAGGCTCGTTCACGGCTTGTCGGAACGGTTCTGCCCGGGCACCCAGAGCACGTCGCCGGCGCCATCCGCATTGAGGTGGCGCGACAGGACGAACAGGTGGTCCGAGAGGCGGTTGGCGTAGCGCAGCGCCACCGGATTGATCGCCTCGCGCTCCGCCAGGCGGGCGATCAGGCGTTCCGCCCGCCGGCAGACGGTGCGCGCCTGGTGCAGGAAGGCGGAGGCGGGCGAGCCGCCGGGCAGGACGAAGGAGTTGAGCGGGGCCAGCCGCTCGTTCATCCCGTCGATTTCCCGTTCCAGCCGCGCGACCTGCTCCTCGACCACCCGCAGGGGTGGATATTTCGGCTGTTCGGCGATCGGGGTGCAGAGATCGGCGCCGAGATCGAACAGGTCGTTCTGGATGCGGGCCAGCATCGCATCCGCCGCGCCTTCGGTGTGCAGCCGCGCCAGCCCGATCGCGGCATTGGCCTCGTCCACCGTGCCGAACGCCTCGATGCGAAGGTCGTGCTTGGGCCGGCGCGTGCCGTCGCCGAGCGAGGTCTCGCCCCGGTCGCCGCCGCGCGTGTAGATCCTGGTCAGCCGTACCATTCCGTGGCGCCGTCCCTAGCGGACCAGCAGGTAGAGGACGACAAGCAGAACCGCGGCGAATTGCAGGATGACCCGCCAGCGCATCAGCAGGTTACCGTACTTGCGGTTGGTCTCGCCGCCGCGCGCCATGACGATGACGCCCGCGAACAGCACCCCCAGCACCGCGAGGCCGGTGAGGACGATCAGGATGGGAAGCAGGGTCTGCATCGCTGCATGATATAGGGAAAAACCCTGCTCCGCCCAGCTTGCCTCTAGTTGGCCCCGTCCAGCAGGCGCCGGGCGATGACCTGGGCCTGGATCTCCGCCGCCCCCTCGAAGATGTTGAGGATGCGCGCGTCGCAGAGCACGCGGCTGATCGGATACTCCTGGGCATAGCCGTTGCCGCCGTGGATCTGCAAGGCATTGTCGGCATTGGCCCAGGCCACGCGCGCGGCGAGCAGCTTGGCCATGCCCGCCTCGAGGTCGCAGCGCCGCCCCTCGTCCTTCTCGCGCGCCGCGAAATAGGTGAGCTGGCGCGCCAGCATGGTCTCCACCGCCATCCAGGCGAGCTTGCCGGAAACGCGCGGAAAGGCGAACAGCGGCTTGCCGAACTGCTGGCGCTCCAGGGCGTATTTCAGGCCAAGCTCCATCGCATTCTGCGCCACGCCGAGCGCCCGCGCCGCGGTCTGGATGCGCGCACTCTCGAAGGTTTCCATGAGCTGCTTGAAGCCGTTGCCCTCCTCGCCGCCGAGCAGGTTCTCCGCCTTTACCGCGAATCCGTCGAAGCCGATCTCGTATTCCTTCATGCCGCGATAGCCGAGTACCTTGATCTCGCCGCCGCGCATGCCCTCCGCCGGAAACGGATCGGCATCGTCGCCGCGCGGCTTCTCGGCGAGGAACATGGAGAGGCCCTTGTAGCCGGGCTCGGACGGATCGGTACGCGCCAGCAGGGTCATGACATCGGCGCGCGCCGCATGGGTGATCCAGGTCTTGGCCCCCGTGATCCGATAGACTTCGCCCTCGCGCACCGCGCGGGTGCGCAGGCTGCCGAGATCGGAGCCGGTGTTGGGCTCGGTGAAGACCGCGGTCGGCAGGATTTCGCCGGAGGCGATACGCGGCAGCCAATGGCGCTTCTGCGCCTCGGTCCCGCCACGCAGGATCAGTTCCGCCGCAATCTCGGATCGTGTGCCGAGAGAGCCGACGCCGATATAGGCGCGCGAGAGTTCTTCCGAGACCACGCACATGGCGGTCTTGCCCATGCCATGCCCGCCATAGCCTTCCGGAATGGTCAGGCCGAAGACACCGAGCTGCGCCATCTCGTCGACGACGCTCATCGGAATGAATTCGTCCTTGAGGTGCCAGTCATGGGCGAACGGCGTGACCCTGGTCTCGGCGAAGCGGCGGAACTGATCGCGCACCAGTTCCATGGTCTCGTCCAGTCCGCCATCGCCAAAGCCGCCGCCGGAGAGGCCATGTTCGATCAGCGATGCGATCTCCGCCCGGACCGCGGCCCCACCGCCCTGCCCGATCAGCAGTCTGACCGGCCGTGTCGAGAAGTCCTGCATGTCCGCCGCATCGAGGCCAAGATCGGCCGGCCGCGCCATCTCGACCTGGCTCAGCGCGATGCCGCCTTCGATCTGCGCCAGATATTCCGCGAAGGCAGCTTGCAGGATCAGCGCCTCCAGCCGTCCGCCGCGAGCCTGGCGAACCAGGCTTTCGTGCCAGCCGAGAATCTGGCGCAGGGATTCGACATAGGTGGCGAGCCAGGCGAGCGCGTGGGCGGCGAACTGCCGCTCTTCCAGCCGCCCGGCATCGATCCGCCCGCCACTCCCCCTGACATCGGCGCCCAGGCGCCCCAGCGCCCGCGCCAGCAGGCCTTCCGCCGCCGGCAGCGCCGCCCGGCAGAGCTGGTCCAGATCGTCGAGCAGCACGCCGCCGCCTTCCGCCGCGGCCTTGCGCGCCGGATCAGCCATTGCCCGCCTCGACCGCGTCCTCGAAGGTGCGGATGCCGGGATACCTGGCCGAGACCAGCACCGCCATGTTCCCGGGCTTGTGGCGGTTCTTCCACATCTTGGTATGGGCGCGCGGGATGTCCGCCCAGGAGAAGACTTCAGACATGCAGGGATCGACCCGCCGTTCGATGACGAGCTGGTTGGCCTGCGCCGCCTGCATCAGGTTGGCGAAATGGCTGCCCTGGATGCGCTTCTGGCGCATCCAG
>JAHCJR010000055.1 GCA_026126165.1 Alphaproteobacteria bacterium | reverse complement strand
TCGGCTGGAAGGAATACGAGATGGAGGTGGTGCGCGACCGTAACGACAACTGCATCATCGTCTGCTCGATCGAGAATATCGATCCGATGGGCGTTCACACCGGCGACAGCGTCACCGTCGCCCCCGCGCTCACCCTCACCGACAAGGAATACCAGGTGATGCGCAACGCCTCGATCGCGGTGCTGCGCGAGATCGGCGTCGAGACCGGCGGCTCGAACGTGCAGTTCGCCATCGATCCGCGCGACGGGCGCATGGTGGTGATCGAGATGAACCCGCGCGTCTCGCGCTCCTCCGCCCTCGCATCGAAAGCGACCGGCTTTCCCATCGCCAAGGTGGCGGCGCGGCTGGCCGTCGGCTACACGCTGGACGAGTTGCTCAACGACATCACCGGCGTGACGCCGGCCTCCTTCGAGCCGACCATCGATTATGTGGTCACGAAGATGCCGCGCTTCACCTTCGAGAAGTTTCCCGGCGCCGAGCCGCTGCTCACCACATCGATGAAGTCGGTCGGCGAGGCGATGTCGATCGGGCGGTCCTTCCAGGAGAGCCTGCAGAAGGCGCTGCGGTCCATGGAGACCGGGCTCACAGGGCTCAATCCCGTGACCATCCCCGGCGTCACCGGCAGCGCCGGCGACAGGGAAGCGATCATCGCGCAGCTTGCCCGTCCGACCCCGGACCGCCTGCTGGTGATCGCCGAGGCATTGCGGCGCGGCCTGAGCACGGCGGAAATCCATGCCGCCTGCGCCTACGATCCCTGGTTCATCGAACAGATCGCCGAGCTCGTTGCCGCGGAGCGCCAGGTGCAGGAAGACGGCCTGCCGGGCGATGCCGCCGGCATGCGGCGGCTCAAGCGGATGGGCTTCTCCGACCAGCGCCTTGCGGAACTGGCCGGCTTGCCGGCTCCCGAGGTCGCGGCACGGCGCCAGCGCCTCGGCGTCCATCCGGTCTACAAGCGCATCGACACCTGCGCCGGCGAGTTCGCCTCGCGCACGCCCTACATGTATTCGACCTACGACGGCGAGGCGGGCGATGCGGAATGCGAGGCCGAACCGTCCGACCGTCGCAAGGTGATGATCCTGGGCGGCGGACCGAACCGCATCGGCCAGGGCATCGAGTTCGATTACTGCTGCGTCCATGCCGCCTATGCGCTCAAGGAGGCCGGCATCGAGACCATCATGGTGAACTGCAATCCCGAGACGGTATCCACCGATTACGACACCTCCGACCGGCTCTATTTCGAGCCGCTCACCGTCGAGGACGTGCTGGAGATCGTCCGGCTGGAGCGGAGCCGGGGCGAACTGCTCGGGCTGATCGTGCAGTTCGGCGGCCAGACGCCGCTCAAGCTGGCGCGCGGGCTGGAGGCTGCGGCGGCGCCGATCCTCGGCACTTCGCCCGACATGATCGACCTGGCGGAAGACCGTGAGCGTTTCCAGCACCTGCTGGCGCGCCTCAAGCTTCGGCAGCCGGAAAACGGCATCGCCCGCTCGCTGGACGAAGCCCGGGCGGCAGTGGACCGGATCGGCTTCCCCGTCGTCATCCGCCCTTCCTACGTGCTGGGCGGGCGCGGCATGCAGATCGTGCACGACCAGGACGGGCTCGAACGCTACATGTCCGAGGCGGTGGTCGTTTCCGGCGACAGCCCGGTGCTGATCGACAGCTATCTGCAGGACGCCATCGAAGTCGATGTCGATTGCCTCGCCGACGAAGCCACCGCGTTCGTCGCCGGCATCATGGAGCATGTGGAGGAAGCGGGCATCCATTCCGGCGACAGCGCCTGTGCCCTGCCGCCGCACAGCCTCGCCCCTTCCGTGCTCCGCGAGATCCATCGCCAGACCGAGGCGCTGGCCCGCGCCCTCGACGTGCGCGGCCTGATGAACGTGCAGTACGCCGTGAAGGGGACGGACATCTTCATCCTCGAAGTCAATCCACGCGCCAGCCGCACCGTGCCCTTCGTCGCCAAGGCGATCGGCTATCCGCTGGCCAAGGTGGCGGCGCGCGTCATGGCGGGCGAGAGCCTGGCCAGCTTCGGCCTGGTCCAGAAGCAGCTCAGGCACGTGGCGGTGAAGGAATCAGTCTTCCCCTTCGCGCGCTTCCCCGGCGTCGACATCATTCTCGGGCCGGAAATGCGCTCGACCGGCGAAGTGATGGGAATCGACCGCGACTTCAACACCGCCTTCGCGAAATCGCAGATGGCGGGCGGCACCTTCCTGCCCTCCTCGGGCACGGTTTTCATTTCGGTGCGCGACCGTGACAAGCCGGCCATTGCCGAGGCGGCGCGCGAGCTGATCGCCATGGGCTTCGAGATCGTGGCCACGCGCGGCACGGCGCGGCTCCTGGCGGAGGCCGGGCTCGCCGTGGCCGAGGTCAACAAGGTCATGGAGGGACGGCCGCATATCGTCGACAAGATGAAGAACGGCGAGGTTCACCTCGTCTTCAATACAACCGAGGGCGCCCAGGCGATCCGGGACAGTTTCCAGCTTCGGCGCACCGCCCTGACCCAGCGAATTCCATATTATACGACCGTTGCCGGCGCCAAGGCGGCCGTCAAGGCCATTGCGGCGCTCCGCAGCGGATCCCTTGAAGTCGCGCCGCTCCAGTCCTATTCTTAACACTAGTTTCCTTCATTGGTCGGGTCTGCGCGCGGGAGTTGCACGACTGCCGCAGCGGAGCCGGCCTTTGTCAGTCTTGAGACGAGTGAGGCGATGGACAAGGTGCCCATGACCCTGCGCGGCTTCCAGCAGCTCGAAGCCGAACTGAAGCAGCTCAAGAGCGTCGAGCGGCCGGCGGTGATCCGCGCCATCTCGGAGGCGCGCGAACACGGCGACCTTTCGGAGAACGCCGAGTACCACGCCGCGAAGGAGCGCCAGGGCTTCATCGAGTCGCGTGTCCTCGAACTGGAGGACAAGCTGCGCCGCGCCGAGGTCATCGACGTGTCGCGGCTCGGCGGCTCGAAGCAGATCAAGTTCGGCGCCACCGTCAAGCTCGTGGACGAGGACACCGACGAGAAGCTCACCTACCAGATCGTCGGCACCGACGAGGCGGACATCAAGTCCGGCCGCCTCTCGATCACCGCGCCGCTGGCGCGCGCGCTCATCGGCAAGGCCGAGGGCGACACGGTCGAAGTGACGACGCCGGGCGGCTCCAAGTCATACGAGGTGATGAAGGTCGCCTACAAGTGAGGTGAGGACCGGTATCGGTCGGTTACGGCGGAGGCGCTGCGACAATGGACAGAACCAATGAAAGTTGCGCCCGGCATCGAACTGCTCCAGACACTCGGGAATGCGGGTTTCAGCCGTGCCCAGGCGGAAGTGATGGCAAGCGCCTCGGAAAGGTTCGTCGACATGACGGCGGCGACCAAATCGGATCTTCATGACGTAAAGTCGGAACTGAAGGCCAGTATCGCCGCGCTGCGTTCCGAACCGAAAGCCGACATGGCCGCGCTGAAGACAGGGCTGGAAGTGCATCGAGCGCCAGACCCTGGTCATGGCCGTCACCTTCCTGACGGGCCTGATCACGGTCGCGGGGCTGACGCTCGCTCTCGCGCGCCTGTTGTTCTGGACGATCGGCCGTTCACTCCTGTGGCGGCGGCGCCTCGATCGGCACGCCGGGTAGCTGTTTGGAGCTGCGGATCACCAGCGCCGTCTTGACATGCGCCACGTTCGGCGCGGCGGTGAGTTCGCGCGTGAGGAAGTGCTGATAGCTGTCCCAGTCCTTCGCCACGATCTTCAGCATGAAGTCCACCTCGCCGGCCAGCATGTGGCACTCGCGCACCATCGGCCAACCCTGGATCAGCCGCTCGAAGGCGAGCAGGTCGCTTTCCGCCTGGCCATGCAGGCCGACCTGGGCATAGGCGCAGACGCCGAAGCCGAGCGGTTCGGGATTGAGGTCGGCATGGTAGCCGCGGATGAAGCCCGCTTCCTCCAGCGCGCGCACGCGCCGGAGGCAGGGCGGCGCGGAGATGCCCGCCCGCCTTGCGAGATCCACGTTGGTCATGCGGCCATCATCCTGCAGGTCCGCCAGGATCCTGCGATCGATCTCGTCCAGCTTGACCTTCTGCATGAACAATTCGCCTCATTCGAGCGGCACGAAAGAAAATGTCGCGCGACTTTATTGCACTGGCCTCGCGGCCGCAACGACGGCAATGTCATTTCCTGTGGATAAGCCGGTCATCACCGCCTGGGTCGTCGGCGACGGCCGCCCGGGGCACGAGAACCAGTCCCTTGGTCTGGCGGAAGCGGTCGGCGCCGAGCCGCGTCTGCTGCGCCTGGCCGATCCCGGGCTTCGCCGTTTCCTGCCGCCCCTGCTCTGGCCCTGGCCTCTGCAATTGTTGACCGAAGCCCCCCTGTCGGGGCCGTGGCCGGATCTGGTCATCGGTTGCGGACGCCGCACCGGCGCTGTCGTGGCGGCGCTGCGCCGGCGTTCGGGCGGACGCTGCCGGGCCGTGCAGATTCTCCGCAGCGGCCTCCCGGCGCGCGCCTTCGACCTGACGATCCAACCGGCCCATGACCGCCCGGCGGATGCCGGCTGCCTGGTCATTGCCGCGGCCTTGCACCGGATCACGCCGGCCCGGCTTGCCGACGCCGCGGCCGCCACGCCGGTGGCGCGCCGACCCGGCGCGGGCCCGGACGTGGCGCTGCTGATCGGCGCGCCGACCCCGGCCGATGCGGAGCGCATCGCCGATCAGGGCCGGCAACTGGCGCGCGAGGAGGATGCGCGGCTGCTGATCGCCTGCTCGCGGCGCACCGGGGACGCCGCCCGGGCCATCCTGCGGGCGCGGCTCGGCCATGCCCCGCACATCCTCGCCCTGACCGGCGAGGCCGGTCCCTACCTTGCTTTCCTCGCGCATGCCGACCATCTGCTGGTGACCGGCGATTCGGTGAGCATGGCGGCCGAGGCGGCGGCGACGGGCAAACCCGTCTCGCTGCTCCCGCTCGCCGCGACGCGTCCGAAAATCTCGAGGTTCCACGCCGAGCTGGTGCGGCGCGGCGCCGCCCGGCTCCATGCCGGTCCGCTCGAACGCTTCGCGCCGGCGCCGCTCGATGACATGGCGCGGGCCGAAGCGGCGGTGCGGGCCCTGCTCGCGCGGGATTGAGCGGCAGGCCGGGCACCTTCCCTTGCAGGCATCGAGCCATGTTTCTAAGATTGGCGTTCCGCCCAGGAGATCTGGTATGTCGAAGCATACGCACAGCAAAGTCTTGATCCTCGGCTCCGGTCCGGCCGGATGCACCGCCGCCATCTATGCAGCGCGCGCATCCCTGGCGCCGGTCATGGTGCATGGGCTCCAACCGGGCGGGCAGCTCACCATCACCACCGATGTGGAGAATTATCCGGGCTTTGCCGAGGTCATCCAGGGCCCCTGGCTGATGGAGCAGATGGAGGCGCAGGCGCGCCATGTCGGCACGACGATCGTCAACGACGTCATCGTCTCGGTCGATCTTTCGCGCCGCCCGTTCACCGCAAAAGGCGACTCCGGCGATACCTATTCCGGCGAGACGCTGATCGTGGCGACCGGCGCGCAGGCACGCTGGCTCGGCCTGCCTTCGGAGCAGAAGTTCCAGGGTTTCGGCGTCTCGGCCTGCGCCACCTGCGACGGCTTCTTCTATCGCGGCAAGGAGGTGCTGGTGGTCGGCGGCGGCAACACCGCGGTCGAGGAGGCGCTTTATCTCACCAACCATGCGAGCAAGGTGACGCTCGTGCACCGGCGCGACAGTCTGCGCGCCGAGAAGATCCTTCAGCAGCGCCTGTTCGCCAATCCAAAGATCTCGGTGATCTGGAACCATGTGGTGGAAGAAATCCTGGGCGGCGAGGATCCGCCCGGCGTTACCCATGTGCGCCTGCGCGAGAGCCAGAGCGGGGCGACGCGCGAGCTGGCCGTGCATGGCGTCTTCATCGCCATCGGCCATACGCCCAACACCGCGCTGTTCCGGGGCCAGCTCGACATGGACCAGGAAGGCTACCTCCTGACCCGGCCGGGAACGACGCTGACCAACATTCCTGGCGTCTTCGCCTGCGGCGACGTGCAGGACAAGGTCTATCGCCAGGCGGTGACGGCGGCGGGCACCGGCTGCATGGCGGCGCTCGACGCGGAGAAGTTCATCGCCCATCACGGCGTGGCGCGGGAAGCGGCGGAATAGGCGGAAATCAGGCTGTTGGACGGGGGCACGTCAAAGTCGTGATGGATTGGGACAAGCTGCGCATCTTTCACGCGGTGGCCGAGGCCGGCAGCTTCACGCATGCGGGGGAGACGCTCAACCTCAGCCAGTCAGCGGTGAGCCGGCAGATCAGCGCGCTCGAGGACAGCCTGAAGACGCCGCTCTTCCACCGCCATGCGCGCGGCCTGGTGCTGACCGAGCAGGGTGAGGTCCTGTACCGCACCGCGCACGACATCTTCGCCAAGCTCGCCATGACCGAAGCGGTGCTGACCGATGCCAAGGATCGGCCGCGCGGCGAGCTCAAGGTGACGGCGACGGTGAGCTTCGGCTCGAACTGGATCGCGCCGCGCATCCGGGAGTTCGCCGATCTCTATCCGGACGTTGTGGTCACGCTGCTGCTGGACGACCATGAGCTGGACCTCTCCATGCGGGAGGCGGATGTCGCCATCCGCATGCGCAAGCCGACCCAGCCCGACCTGATCCAGCGCAAGCTGATCTCGCTGCACTATCACATCTACGCCTCGCCGGAATATCTGAAGCGCTTCGGCATGCCGAAGAACCTCGACGATCTGGAGCAGCATCGCCTCATCACCTACGGCGACGGGGCGCCCTCGCCCATCGCCGATGTCAACTGGCTGATGACCGCCGGCATGCCGGCTGGCCGGCGTAGGCATACCGTCCTAACAGTCAATAATACCCTTGCCATCCTGCGAGCCGTCGAGAGCGGCCTTGGCATCGCCGCCATACCCGATTACCTGGCCGATGGAAACGCGCGGCTGGTGCCGATCCTCACCGAGCTGAAACCGCCGGCTTTCGATGCCTATTTCGTTTACCCGGAAGAGTTGCGCCACTCAAAGCGGATCGCCGTTTTCAGGGATTTTCTGCTGCGGAAAGTATCGGATTGGCGATTCTGACAATTTGTGAGTCATGCGAACAATGCATGACCGACTTGCCCAGATTGTCCTTCTTCGTATTGCCACACCGACCTATATAAAGCCTAGTAGCGATGTTGCATCGCACCATCGTTGACGAAATTCAAAGTTTCGGGCCCGCGAGGGTCCGGAAGCAGGGCTTTCCGCCCCTCCCATTTGCGGAAGGCCCGTTTACGTCTCCCAGACGTGAAGCCTCCCTGTTAGACTTAGCCCCGGGCAACCCCCGGGGCTTTTTTTTGGCGTCGGTGCTGCGCAAGGCTCAGCGATCCGTCCGCGCCTCCCCCGCCGCCGGCGCAGCTTCTCCAACCCTCCCCGCCGGCAGGCGGACGAGCACCGTGGTCCCAACCCCGCGCCGGGAGCGGATTTCGAGCCGGCCGCCATGCAGTTCGGTCAGCCGCTTGACCAGGGGCAGGCCGAGACCGGCCCCTTCCTCGGCGGATTTGACCGTATGTCCGACCTGGCGGAATGGTTCGAGCGCGCGCGGAATATCCTCGAGCGCCATGCCGATGCCGTTATCCTCGACCGCGATCACCACCTCGCCGCTCTCCGCCTCGATACCGGCCCGCAGCGCGATGCGCGAACGCGGCGCCGAGAACTTGATGGCATTGACGATGAGGTTGAGCAGGATCTGCTTGATGGCCCGCAGATCGGCCCGCAGCCGCAGATCCGGCGGGTCGATCTGGTAGCCGATATCGTGCCGCGCCTGGTCGGCACGTCCCCGCACCAGCCGCAGCACGGCGAAGAACGCCGATTCGAGATCGAACACCTCGTCCACAAGACGCATGGTCCCCGCCTCGATTTTCGACAGGTCGAGAATGTCGTTGATGATGGCCAGCAGATGCTTGCCGCTTTCATGGATGTCGGCGAGATACTCGAGATACTTGGGCGCCAGCGGCCCAAAGACCTGCATGCGCATCAGTTCGGACATGCCGTTGATGGCATTGAGCGGCGTGCGCAACTCGTGGCTCATGTTGGCTAGAAAGTCCGACTTGGCGCGGCTGGCGGCCTCGGCCGCCGACTTCGCCTGGGCGATCTGGCGCAGCGCAAGCTGCATCGGCGTGATATCGAGATACATGATGACGGCACCGGCCAGGCGGTCGGTGACGACCGGCGCCAGCATGCAGCGCAGCCAGCGCGGATCGTCGCCGGTGCCGACGCGGAATTCGTGATCGAAGGTCTCGCCGAGCCCTTCCAGCACGTCCGCCAGCCCGGCGGCGATCACCCGCGCATCGGGATCGCCCTCCAGGGCGACCTGCCGGCAATGCACGAGATAGTCCGCGCCGCGCCCGAGGGCGCCGCCGAGGAGACGGCCATCCTCGCCGGATGCGCTCCAGCGAAAGTTGCAGGATACGATGCGCCCCTCCGCATCCAGCAGCGCCACGCTCGCCGGCAGCGAATCGAGAGTGGCCGCCTGTTGCTCGGAAAGCAGCCGGATGCGCCGCTCGCGGTCGCGCAGGGCTTCCTCCGCGCCGGCGCGCGCGGTCACGTCGTTGATCACGACGAGGCGGCACTTTCGACCGTTCAAGTCGATCGGATGCGAGGTGATCTCGACCGTGATCAGTTCGCCATTCGCCTTCACATGCCGCCAGTAGCCGGAACGGCTGACCGCGCGGCCCTCGATCTGCCGGACGATCTCGCGCACGTCCGACACATCCTCCGCCGGCCGGATGTCGGCGATGGTGCGCTCCAGGAACTGCGCGCGGCTGTAGCCGTAATGCGCCACCGCCGCCGCATTGACCTCGACGAAGCGCAGCGTCTCCAAGTCATAGACCCACATCGGCAGCGGGTTGCTCTCGAACATCAGCCGGAACGAGGCTTCGCTGCGCCGGATCCGCTCCTCCGCCTGATGCTGCGCGGTGACGTCGCGCTGCACGCTCACCACATGGCTGATCCAGTCGCCATGGGCACGCACCGGCACCAGATCGAGTTCGACGATGAACGTCGATCCGTCCTTGCGATAGCGCGTAAGCCGCCCCTGGCCGGAGCGACCCGAGCGAAGCAGGTTGGCGAGCCTCTCCACCTCGCCGCTCTCGGTCGCCGGACCGTGCAGCATGCGGGGCGAGCGCCCGATGACCTCCTCGCTCCGGTAGCCGGTCAGCCGCTCGAAGGCCGGATTGACATAGATGACATGCGCCCCGTCGGGCCGGCCGAAATCGCCATCGGTGATGACGACGATTTCGTTGGTATTCTCGATGACCGAGCGCAACAGCGCCAGTTCGCGCTCCGCGCGCTTGCGCACCAGGACCGGTCGCACCGCCGGCAGCGCCGATTCGATGAAGTCGGCGATCTCCTCGATATCGGACCTTGGCTCCGCAAACTGGAAAGTCAGCACGAAGGAGCCGTCCTCGTAGGCCATGGGCAGGCTGACATGGGCGATCAGTCCGTGACCGAGCGCCAGCTCCGCCAGCCTGTACCTGGCCAGATCCACCGCGCGGTAATCGGCCGCAACGACGCGCCGGCCGGCGAGCACCGCCTCCTGCATGAGCGAGGGAACCCGGAAAGGGTCCTGTTCGCGCAAGGCCGCGATATAGGCCGCGCCGGCCTCGGCATGGTCGTCCCGCCACCAGGCGCCGTCGAAGCTCATGCGGCCGATCTGGCGATTGAGCGACCAGGCCTGCGCCAAGGTCGCGCCGCATTCCTCGGCGATGAGCCGGAGCGCATGGCGCACGGTTTCGGCGAAGCTTCCTGCTTCGAGATCGGCCTTCGAGAGGCGGTTGCGCAACTCGAGCAGGCGCCGCCGTTCCTCGTTGACGCGCAGCGCCAGACGGAGTTCGAGCTGGTCGACGACGAGGCCCGCCAGCCGCTCGAGCAGCCGCCGCTCTTCCTCCTCCAGCGGCGGCCTCGGCTTGGTGTCGATCAGGCATAGCGTGCCGACCGGCGGCGCGCCCGGTACGCGCAGCGGCGCGCCGGCATAGAAGCGGATGCCGGGCTGCCCGGTGACGAGCGGATTGTCGGCGAAACGCGGGTCGGACATGGCATCGGTGACGACCATGGTCTGCTCGCCCGCGATGGCATGGGCGCAGAACGAGACCGCGCGCGGCGTCTCCGTCCGGTCGAGGCCGAAGCGCGACTTGAACCATTGCCGGTCCTCGTCGACCAGCGAGACGAGAGCGACCGGCATGCCGAAGATGCCCGCCGCGAGCGTGGTGATCGCGTCGAAGGCCTCCTCGGGCGCCGTGTCGAGGATGCGATAGGCCCTGAGCTTCTTCAGCCGCTGCCGTTCGCGCTCGCCGGAATGCTGCATGCCTGGGGGCCCTCGGGGACAGACCTATCCCCCTCGCCGGTTCCAGCCAGCAGGTTAGCGGGGGGATCGCGACGCTAGCAAGGCAGGGTTAACGCGAGATTGGCGGCGGCTCCCGTCGGGCCGCGAATCCCAGCAGGCGCGGCAGCTCGCGCATGTCGTCGAACAGGATGGCGCCGGCCTCCGCCAGGCCCGCGCGGTTCGCATGCGGCGCGGCGGCGTAGGCGAATACCTTCATGCCGGCCGCGCGCGCGCCCTGCACGCCCGGCACCGCATCCTCCACCACCACGGCCCGCGCCGGCGCCACACCCATGCGGGCGGCGGCATGAAGGAAGAGGTCGGGATGCGGCTTGCCGCGCGCCACTTCAAGGGCCGAGAACAGGCGGCCATCGAAGAGGGGCAGCAGGCCGCTCCGCCCGAGGGTGATCCGCATCTTCTCCGGCTCGCCCGAAGAGGCGACGCAGACCGGAACATCGATTGCGGCGATCGCCTCGCCCACGCCGGGCACGGCTTCCACCGCCTCCGCCAGTGCGGCGAAGGTGCGTGCCTGAAGCCGCGTCTCGAAACCGGCCGGCACCGGCCGGCCGAAGCGGGCCTCGATGAGTTTCCAGCAGGAGGCGAGCGAGAGGCCGTTGAGTTCGCGGTGCGACTGCTCGAGCGAGATCGGGAAGCCCGCCTCGTTCAGCATCTCCACCAGGATGCGGTTGGCGATCGGCTCGGAATCGACAAGCACGCCATCGCAATCGAAGATGACGAGGTCCGGCCGCGGGCCGGACGCCACCTCACATGAAGAGCCGCTCGCCGGTCTTGTCGGCATAGAGATGGGCGACATGCTCGCCATAGCCGTTATAGAGCTGCGTCGGCACCCGCTCGCCTGTGCCCAGCACCTGCTCCGTCGCCTGGCTCCAGCGCGGATGGGGCACCTTCGGATTGACGTTGGCCCAGAAGCCGTATTCCGTGCCCTGGATCACCTCCCAGAAGCTCTTCGGGCGGCGGTCGGTGAACTCGAACCGCACGATCGACTTGATCGCCTTGAAGCCGTATTTCCACGGCACGGCGAGGCGCAGCGGCGCGCCGTTCTGGGCCGGCATCGGCTTGCCGTAGATGCCGGTGGCGAGGAATGCAAGCTCGTTGGTCGCCTCCTCGATGGTCAGTCCCTCGACATAGGGCCAGGGATACCAGCTCTGCCGCTGCGCCGGCGCCATGGACGGATCCATGAACGTCTCCATGCGCACGTACTTCGCAGCCGAGAGCGGCCGGGCGAGCGCCACCAGCTCGGCGAAGGCGAAGCCGGTCCAGGGGACGGCCATCGACCAGGCCTCGACGCAGCGATGGCGGTAGAGGCGCTCCTCCAGGCTGACGCGCGCCAGCAGTTCGTCGATGCCCAGCGTGAGCGGCTTCTCCACCAGCCCGTCGATCGTCACCGTCCAGGGACGAACGCGCAGCCGCTGCGCTTCCTGGTGAATGTTCTTGTGCGAACCGAACTCGTAGAAATTGTTGTAAGTGGTGGCGAAGCGCTCGCCCGTGAGCGGCCGGTCGAGCTGGTATTTCTCGTTGCGCGGCGCCGGATAGAGCGAGGCAGAGGGATCGGCCACGGGGCCGGCGGGAGCCGCCTCGGCGCTGCGCACCGGCGCCGTGTCCCCCATCCGCTCGGCCAGGGCGAGGTAGCCGAGGCCGCCCGCCGCGATGCCGCCAAGGCCAAGCCCGGCGATGAGGCGCCGGCGCGCACGGAAGACGGATTCGGGGGTCGCTTCCCGCTCCTTCATTTCCCAGCCCTTCGGCCGCTTGATCAGCATGACGCGATCTCCTTCTCCCACCCCAACCGGCGGCAAGCAGACAGGTTACCACGCCCTCGATGATAGGGCAGGGCGGCAGGAATCAAGAGAACGTGAGGACCGTCCCGAATCGGGAAGCGGCATCCGGATCAGTCGCCGGTTTCGGCCTTGTTCTCCGGACCGGTGTAGAATTGCGGAAATTCGCGCTGGATATTCGGCCCGTCGCTCGCCCAGGCATGGCAGCCATCGATGAAATAGGGCCGGCGCTCCGCCGACTGCCTGCGGCGCAGTTTCGCTTCCGGACTGTTGCGGTCCGGATCGCGCCCGGCGATCAGGGTCTGGAAGGCGACGGTGGCGAGCGGCCCGAGCAGTTCCACCATGTGCGTGCAGCCTTCCCGCCCGCCGAGCCGCTCGCGCACTGCCCTACGCCAGCCGGGGCCGATCCGCACGCCGATCAGGCGGCGAAAATTGGGTGCCACGTCGCCACACATGAGGAAGGGCGAGGCATCGGTGACCGCCTCGATCTCGTGGATCAGCATCCCGTCGTCGATGGTGATGCGGATCCACATGTCGTGCACGGGCGCGCCGGCGGGCAGTTTCTCGCCGACGCGCTTCTCGTGAGCATAGGTCTTGGAATCGGTAATCCGGCCCTCGATGTCCCACAGGCCGTCATCGCGCTGATAGCCGGAACAGATGACCCGGCGGTCGTGCAGGTGCCGGCGCGGCGCTGGCGGGGAAAGCGGCATCGTCCCTCGGTCCGTTGCAAGTCGAATGGATCCGGACCGTCAATAGCGGATCGGAGCGGAGCGGGGCAACGGCGAAAAGCGCAGGGCGCCCATGTGGGCAGGCCCCGGTCGCACCGGGCCGGCCCCGCGCGTCACTTGTCCAGCAGGCTGCGCAGCATCCAGGCGGTCTTCTCGTGCGACTGCATGCGCTGCGTCAGCAGATCGGCCGTCGGCTCGTCGCTCGCCTTGTCGGCGGCGGGGAAGATCTGGCGCGCCGTCTTGGCTGTCCGCTCATGCGCCTTTACCAGGTTGGCGATCATCGAGCGCGCATCGGGAACGCCGTCCTCCTCCTTGACCGAGGACAGTTTCGAATAGGCCTTGTAGCTGCCGGGAGCGAAATGGCCGAGCGCCCTGATCCGTTCCGCGATCTCGTCGACCGCGAGCGCAAGCTCGTTATACTGCGTCTCGAACATGGTATGCAGCGTCTGGAACATCGGCCCGGTAACATTCCAGTGGTAATTGTGAGTCTTCAGATAGAGCGTGTAAGTATCCGCCAGAAGATGGGAAAGACCTTCGGCAATTTCTTTCCGACTCTTGTCGTTAATGCCAATGTCAATATCCATGTTTCTCTTCCTTCCTGGCCGCGATTACGGCCCATATTCATGTCTTCTAAGATAGTAATTCTATCTTCGGATTTCAAGCCTCTCTGGAATCATTATAAATTGGAGACCTTGCGCTCCTGGTGGGCGCCGCGGCCGAACTTGGCGACGATCTCGTCCGCCAGCCGCCCGGAGAGTTCCTGCAGGTGGTCGAAGCCATAGACGAAGGTGCCGACACCCTGGGTGAGCGAGCGCAGTTCGACGATCAGATCCGCCAGCTCCGTCTCCGGCAGGTAGGCGCTGACGCAGTCCCATCCGGGCCAGCCCTCGCGCGCATCGAAGCCGAGAATCTGCCCGCGCCGTCCGGTCAGCAGCGAATTGACCTTCGATGTGTGTTCGGAGGGCGCCATCACCTCGATACGCCCGATCGGCTCGAGCAGGACAGGATCGCATTTCGGCATGCCCTCGCTCATGGCGAGGCGCGCCGCCGTCTTGAAGGCGAGTTCGGAGGAATCGACGGTGTGATAGGAGCCGTCGTAGAGCGCGACTGCCACATCCACCACGGGGAAGCCGAGCGGGCCTTCCTGGAGATATTCGCGCACGCCATCCTCGACCGCGGGAATGAACTGCTTCGGCACCACGCCGCCGACGATGCGGTTCTCGAAACGGAAGCCTTCGCCGCGCGGCAGGGGCTTGATCTCGATATGCACGTCGCCGAACTGTCCGTGGCCGCCGCTCTGGCGCTTGAAGCGGCCGTGCTGCTTCGTGCCGTGACGGATCGCCTCGCGATAGGCGATTTTCGGCCGGTGGCCTTCCAGCTCGAGACCGAACTTGTGACGCAGCCGCGCGAAGGCGACCTTCAGATGGATATCGCCCTGACCGCTCAGCAGGAACTCGCGCGTCGCCTGGTTCTGCTCGAAATGCAGGGAGGGATCCTCCTCGCAGATCTTGGCCAGCGCGCCGGAGAGCTTCACCTCGTCGTTGCGGTTCTTGGAGGTCACGGCCAGGGCATAGACGGGCTTGAGCCGTTCGGCGCGCGGCAGCGGCGCCACCGGCTCGCGGGCATTGCCGAGCGTCGCCCCGGTCTCGGTCTTTTCCAGCCGGCCGAAGGCCACCACCTCGCCCGCCTGGGCCTCGGCGATCTTCTGCGCCTCCGCGCCCTTCATGCGGAACAGTCCGCCGACCCGCTCGCCATTGAGGATGGCGCCATCCTTCACCGCGCCGCCCCAGATGCGCGCCAGCGACAGCTTGCCGCTCTGCGCCGTGTGGTAGGTTTTCAGCACCTGCGCGATGCATTCGCCCGGCCCCGCCTGCGGCACGCCGGCGCGCGCCGCCGTCACGGCAGCCGCCGGCACTTCGTGGCGCAGCGCCTTGAGCAGGCGGCGCACGCCATGATCGGTGATGGCAGAGCCAAGCAGGACCGGCACGATCAGGCATTGCCGCAGATCGTCCGCCAGGTCGGCGAAGATGCGCTCGGGCGCCGGGGTCTTTTCCTCGAGCAAGGTCTCCATGAGCTGTTCGTCGAAATCGGCGAGCTTCTCCAGCATCTCGTAGCGCGCGCTCGCTTCCCGTTCGGTCATCGACGCGGGCAACTCGATGCGTTCGGACGCGGCATTGTCGCGATAGACGTATGCACGTTCCGAGGCGAGATCGACATAGCCGGTGACCGTCTCGCCCTCGCGGATCGGAACCTGGCGCAGCACCAGCGGCTTGGCGGAAACCTCCTGCAGGGAGGGCAGGAGGTCGCGCACCGGCCCGCTCGCCTTGTCGATCTTGTTGACGAAAATGAGGTGCGGTATCCCCTTCTCCGCCAGGTAATGCAGGATCGGGCTCAGCACCAGCGCCTTGGCTGCATCGGGCTCGCACACCACCACGGCGGCGTCCGCACCGACCAGGGCATTCATGGTCTCCTGCAGGAACTCGATCGAGCCGGGGCAGTCGAGAAAGGTGAAGCTGTCATCGAGATAGGGCGCCGTGGCGACGGAAAGCTCGGTGCTCATCTGCCGCTCCCGCGCATCGGGCGCGCTGTCGGCGACCATGGCGCTCTCGCCCGGCTTGCCCTTGCGCCCGATCGCGCCGGTGACGAACAGGATGCTTTCGAGCAGGCTCGACTTGCCCGCCGAATAGGGTCCGACCAACGCAATGGTTCGCGGACCTTTCGCCTTGCGATCGTTCATGGCAAGCCTCTCCCTGTGTCGTTCCGTTATCTGCCGAGGGGACGGTGACGGGCCGGCGGGATGGCACGCGCGGGAGCGGCGAAGCTTGGCAAACGTCTAAGGCAGAACCTCTTTTACGCGGACTGAACCAGGATCGATGGGCCCCGACGCCATCCGGGCGTTCGGGCCGCAACCGTCCTCCCCTGTAAGGGAATTCTGGCCGGGTCTCGCCCGGGCTGGCAAGGGCGATTGCGCGCCCGGATCAGGAATTGCGGCCGGCGGCGAAGGGCTTGAGCGCCGCATAGAGCGCCCGGTGCGTCGGCACCGCGATCCCGGCCGCCTCCCCCAGGCGCACCAGGGTGCCCGAAAGACCCTCGATTTCCAGCCGCGCGCCCTTCTCCAGGTCGTGCGCCAGCGAGGCTTTCATGGTTCCGGGCAGGCTGGCGGCGGTGCGGATGGTCCGCTCCAGCATGTCCGGCGCCAGTTCGACACCCTGCGTCCGCGCCACCGCGATCGCCTCGGCGATCAGGTCGCCGAACAGGCGCCGCAGATCCGGGTCCGCCAGAATCGGCCCGATGGGCTGGCGCGTCGCGCCGGTGGCCGCCGCCATCGGGGCGAGGAACACGAACTTCTCCCAGAGCGCGCGACGGATGTCCGTCGTCATTTCGGCATCGAACCCCGCCTTGCGGCAGGCGGCGAGCAGCGCCTCGAGCCTGGGCGAGATACGGCCGTCCATCTCGCCGAAGGCAAGCTTGTGCACCTTGTTGAGATGCCGGATCAGACCGGGCTCGGCGATGGTGGCCGAGATATAGGCGACGCCGCCCACCACATGCGCGGCCGGAATGGCGCGCCCGATCCGCTCCTCCGCGTCGATGCCGTTCTGGAAGGCGATCACCGCGGTATCGGGCTTGAGCAGCGGCCTGAGACGCGCCGCGGCGCTCTCCACGTCGTAGAGCTTGACCGTGAAGAGGACCACGTCGACCGGCCCGATCGCCGCCGGATCGTCGCTTGCCATGACCGGGGCCAGCGTGAGGTCGCCGAAGCCGCTCTCCAGTCGCAGCCCGCGCGACTGCATCGCGGCAAGGTGTGCGCCACGCGCGATGAAGGCGACATCCGCGCCGCTTGCCGCAAGCCGCGCGCCGAAATAGCCGCCGACGCCACCGACGCCGAAAACCGCGATCCGCATGGACCCGTCCCTTCCCTAGCGCAGCGCGGCGCAGAAGCGCTGGATGCGCGTGCAGGCTTGCGTCAGCGCCTCCGTCGAGGTGGCATAGGAGATGCGGAAATGCGGGCTGAGCCCGAACGCCTCGCCATGCACGACCGCGACCCCTTCGGCTTCCAGCAGCTCGTTGACGAAATCGAGGTCGCTGCCGATCACCTTCCCCGAAGGTGCCGTCTTGCCGATCGTGCCGGCGCAGCTCGGATACACATAGAAGGCGCCTTCGGGTTTCGGGCAATGGATGCCCGGCGCCCGGTTCAGCATGCCGACGACGAGATCGCGCCGCTTCTGGAACGCGGCCGCGCGCTCGCGGATGAAGTCCTGCGGCCCGTTCAGCGCCTCGACGCTCGCCGCCTGGCTGATCGAGCAGGGGTTGGACGTGCTCTGCGACTGCAGCATGCCCATGGCCTTGATCAGCTCCTTCGGCCCGCCGGCATAGCCAATGCGCCAGCCGGTCATGGAATAGGCCTTCGAGACGCCGTTCATGGTCAGGGTGCGCTCGTAGAGGCGCGGTTCGATCTGCGCCGGCGTGACGAAGACGAAATTGTCGTAGACGAGGTGCTCGTACATGTCGTCGGTCAGGATCCAGACATGCGGATGGCGCACCAGGACGTCGGTCAGGCGCTTCATCTCGGTCGAATTGTAGGCCGCGCCGGTGGGATTGGAGGGCGAGTTCATGATCAGCCACTTGGTGCGTGGCGTGATCGCCTGTTCGAGCTGCTCCGGCTGCATCTTGAAGCCTTGCTCGGCGCGGGTCTCGACGAAGACCGGCCGGCCGCCGGCGAACAGCACGATGTCGGGATAGCTCACCCAGTAGGGCGCCGGGATGATCACCTCGTCGCCCGGATCGAGGGTCGCCAGCAGCGCGTTGAAGATCACCTGCTTGCCGCCGGAGGAGACCGTGATCTGCCCTGGCTCGTAAGCGAGGCCGTTCTCGCGCTTGAACTTGCCGCAGATCGCCTTCTTGAGCGCCGGCGTGCCATCGACCGCCGTGTATTTCGTGTCGCCGCGATCGATCGCCGCCTTGCCGGCCGCCTTGATGTTCTCGGGCGTGTCGAAATCGGGCTCGCCGGCGCCGAGACCGATCACGTCGCGGCCCGCGGCCTTGAGCTCGGCCGCCTTGGTGGTGACGGCGATGGTGGGCGAGGGCTTGATGCGGAGAAGGGACTGGGCGAGGAAGGACATGCGGGCGGTTCCGGCGGACATCGTTGCGGAGAGGCGGCGGAAACCTACGCCCGCGCCGGTGCCCTTGCAACCCTCAGTTCAGCTCCCGCGATAGGTGCTGTAGGCCCAGGGCGAGAGCAGCAGCGGCACGTGATAATGCTGGTCCGCATCGGCGATGCGGAAGCGCACCGGGACGCGGTCGAGAAAGCCCGCCTGCCCCGCCCCGCTCGCCGCGAGATAGTCGGCGACATGGAAGCGCAGTTCGTAAATGCCGGCCCGCATCGCCGCACCTTCAAGGATCGGCCGGTCGAGCCGGCCATCCTGGTTGGTCACCGCCTCGGCCAGCAGCCGGCCCTCGCCGTCGCGCAGTTCGACGCGCAGGCCGGCGGCCGGCCGGCCGCGGGCCGTGTCCAGGACATGGGTGGTCAGGCGTCCCATCGGCTTCCCTCCTCCCCCGGCGGCCAGTTCGCCGGCACCAGCCCTTCGAGGCGCAACCTGGCGATCTCCCCGATCTGCGCCAGCGCCTCGGCCGTTTCCGTGGCGCGGTCGTTGCCGAGGCGCCGTTCATAGGCGGCGAAGATGCCGGCCTTGTCGGTCAGACGGACGCAGACGATGAAAGGAAATCCGTGCCGTTCGCGATAGGCCCGATTGAGTTCCTGGAACCGCGCGAATTCCTTGGCGCCCAGCCGGTCGAGACCGGCGGACGCCTGCTCGCCCCGCGAATCCTCGGTCAACTCCCCCGCCATCGCCGCCTTGCCGGCAAGGTCGGGATGCGCCCGGATCAGCGCAAGCTGGCGCTTTGCCCCGGCGCCCGCCAGCACCCCCTTCATGGCGGCAAGGAGCGCCGCGCGGCTGGCGAAGGGTCCATGCGCCCAGGCGCCTTCCGCGATCCAGGGCGAATGCTCGAAAATGCCGCCCAGCGCCGCACGAAAGGCGGCGCGGTCCATGGCGTTGAGATCGGCGAGCGACCACATGACGCGTCTCTCAGATCCCGTGCGCGAGATAGTAGACGCCGATCATGGCCAGCGCCGCCGCCGGCAGGATCCAGAACTGCTCGCGCCCGCGATTGCGGAGATTGAAATAATGCCTGACGCCGGCACCGACGAGCGAGATCAGCACCAGGATCAGCCAGTTCCATTCATGCCCCCAGGTCGAGGGGAAATGGATGGAGATCATGATGAAGACGACCGGCAGGGTCATGTAGTTGTTGTGGATCGAGCGCTGCTTGGCGCGCAGGCCGAGCACGGCCTCAGGTTTCTCGCCGCGCCGCGTCGCCTCCACCAGGGCGCGCTGCGCCGGAATGATCCGCATCCAGACATTGGCCGCCATCACCGTGCCGAGAATGGCGCCGATGTGGAAATAGGCCGCCGGCCCGGAGGCGAAGGTCGAGAACCACCAGGCGATGGCGACGATCATGGCGAAGCAGGCGAGGCTCGCCAGGCCCGGCCGCTCCTCGCCGAAAGCGGATGCCCAGATCAGGTCGTAGATCACCCAGGCCGCCACCAGCACGCCGAGCAGGATCACCGATGCCTGCCATTCCGCGAGACCCGAGGCGCGCGGATCGTCCAGGATGGCCCCGCTGCCCAGATGGTAGGTCAGCAGCAGCAGGAACATGCCGGAAAGCCAGGTGAAACCCGCCTCCCACTTGAACCAGTGCAGGGTGCGCGGCAGCTCCTCGGGCGCCACGTGGATCTTTTCGACCCGGTAGAAGCCGCCTGAATGCACCATCCAGAGTTCGCCCTCCAGCTCCGGGCGGGCGCCGGCCGGCCGTTCCAGGCGGCTGTCCAGCCAGTTGAAGAAGAAGGAGGAGCCGATCCAGGCGATGCCGGTGATGACGTGAATCCATCGCCCGACCAGGTTGAGCCACTCGCCGACACTCGCATCCATCGCCCCGCCTCCCGGGATTTCCGCGCGAATCGCGGACTTTGCGCAGGATAGGAGCAGCGGGGCGGCCCGGTCCAGCCTTGCCGGGTCCGACCCGGCCTGCAACCTCCGGTTCCGCCACAATCTTTTCAAGCTTTCGTCGCAACCTCGCTGGGATATGGTCGCTTTCCTGGAATGGAATGCCTGGTGGCCGAGGGCGGCCGATTTGCGGAACTGGACCTGACATGCGGGCAGAAACAGAGACAAGCAGGCGGAGCGAGAGGGCGGTCGGCCGCTGGCGGCGCCCGGCCCTTGGCGCCCCGGCCTGTGCGCTGGTGCTGGCACTCGGCTGGCTCGCCTGGCCGGCCGCCGCCCCGGCCGTGACGGATGCCGCCGGCCGGCCGGCGGAGCAGGCCCGCGCCGCCGCGCCCTTTCAGCTCCTGCGCGCGGAGGCGGGCGGGACCTACCGGCCGCTCGAGCCGATCGCCACCGAACTGCATATTACCGCCAACGGCCCGATCGCCCGCTCGCGGCTGCGCCAGACCTTTGCGGAACTGCCGGCCGGCACGGGCGATCTCCTGCTGCGCCTCGCCGCGCCAGCGCATCTCGAGGTCGATTCCATCACGGTGCGGAGCGGCGAACAGCTGATCAAGACGCGCGTGGCGCTGCGCCGCCTGCCGCCGCCCGCCGGCGACGCGGCGCGGGTGCAGAGTTTCGGCCTGCCGGCGCTGGCACCCGGGCAGAAGGTGAGCATCGAGATCGGTTATGGTGAGGAACTGCGCTTCCTCGACGGCGCCTTCGTCCTGGAGGCGCCGGCCTGGGCGGCGCATTACGACCATCTCGCCGCCAGCATCGATGCCGGGCTGCCGATCGCCGAGGTGACCAGCCGCAGCCACGAGGTCAAGGTCATCGCCGACGGGACCAGCGCGGTCTATGTGGTCCCGCAGCGTCCCCGTCCCGGCGCCGCGACCGGCCTGCACCTGGCCTGGCGCGCCGATACCGGGCGTTCCGCCCGCTTCGGCGTCTTCACCGAGACCAAGGACGGGTTCGACCATGTCCTGCTCACCGTGATGCCGCCGAGCGAGCCGCGCGGCACGGCCGAGGACGCGCTCCGCCATGCCCGCCAGCTTCTCTTCATCCTCGATGCGCGTGCCGGCATGGATGGCAAGACTCTCCGGCAGATCGGCGCGCAGGTGCTGGCGGCACTCGGCCGTCTCGGCACTTCCGACAGTTTCAATCTGGTGGCGGCGGGCCAAGGGACGCGCCAGCTCTTCGAATATGCCAGTGCCGTGAATGGCGACACTCTGTCCGCCGCCCGGACTTTTCTGGCCGGCCTGGCGCCGGACGGGGAGACCGCGCCGCTGCGCGTGCTGGCGCGAGTGGCGCGCGAGCTCGCGCCTTCGAGCTTCCGCCAGATCGTCGTCGTCGGCGATCTCGGCGAGGACGAGGAAACGCTCGCGGAACTGCGCGCGGCGCAGGGCGGCAACCGCCTGTTCTTCGTCGCCGTCGGCGCGGCATCGCCGCTGCCGGCGCTGGCGCGCACCGCGCGGCTGACGCGCGGCCAGCTCGGCCTCGCGGCCGAGGCACCGGACCTGCCGCGGACGCTGGAACAGATGCTGCGGCGCATCGAGCGGCCGATCCTGGTCGATATCCTGGCCCGCTGGCCGGAAGACCTGGCGGCGGATGCCTTTCCCCATCCGGTCCCGGACCTTTACGCCGATGCGCCGGTGGCGGTGGCGGCGCGGCTGCAGGGCAGTGCCGGCCCCGGCGCCATGGTGGAAATCACCGGCTCGATGCCGGGCCGCTTCTGGCGCGGGCTGGTCGGCCTCGACCAGGGACGCGCCGCGCGCGGCATCGCCAAGCGCTGGGCGCACGAACGGCTCGACGCGCTGACCCTGGCCGAGGCCGAGGGTTTCTCGGCGGAGGTGCGCGAGCAGGTCTCGAGCGACACCGCGCTCCGCTACGGGCTGATCTCCGACTATACCAGCCTGGTGAGCGAGACCCCCTCCCGCTGAGGCCGGTTGCGCCTATAATCCCACCATGGTCAGACGCACGGAAAAACTGGCGGCGGAGGATGCCTACTTCGCCGACAAGCCGATGTTCGCCCCGCACCGCCCGGCCCGGCCGGCCAAGAGCGAGGGCGGCAGGGCATTCGAACTGGTCTCGGAATTTCGCCCGGCCGGCGACCAGCCGCAGGCGATCGAGGAACTGATCCAGGGCGTGCTGCGGCAGGAACGCGACCAGGTGCTGCTCGGCGTCACCGGATCGGGCAAGACCTTCACCATGGCGCATGTCATTGCGCGCACCCAGCGCCCGACCCTGATCCTGGCGCCGAACAAGACGCTGGCCGCCCAGCTCTATGGGGAGATGAAGACCTTCTTCCCGAACAACGCGGTCGAGTATTTCGTCTCCTATTACGACTATTACCAGCCCGAAGCCTACGTGCCGCGCACCGACACCTACATCGAGAAGGACGCGGCGGTGAACGAGCAGATCGACCGCATGCGCCATTCCGCGACGCGGGCGCTGCTGGAGCGCGACGACGTGGTGATCGTCGCCTCCGTCTCCTGCATCTATGGCATCGGTTCGGTGGAGACCTATTCGGAAATGACGCTCCCGCTTGCCGTCGGCCAGTTCATCGAACGCGCGAGCCTGCTGCGCCGGCTGGTGGAGATCCAGTATCGCCGCAACGAGGCAAGCTTCACCCGCGGGGCCTTCCGCGCCAAGGGCGACACGATCGAGATTTTTCCCTCCCATCTCGAGGACCGCGCCTGGCGGCTCTCCCTTTTCGGCGACGAGATCGAGAAGATCGTCGAGTTCGATCCCCTCACCGGCGAGCGGACGGGCGAGTTTGCCGAGGTCAAGCTCTACGCCAACAGCCATTACGTGACGCCGAAGCCGACCCTCCAGCAGGCGGTGCGCCAGATCCGCCTCGAGCTGGCGCAGCGGCTCGACGAGCTGAACCGCCAGGGCAAGCTGCTCGAAGCTCAGCGGCTCGAACAGCGCACCAATTTCGACATCGAGATGATCGAGGCGACCGGCTCCTGTGCCGGCATCGAGAATTATTCGCGCTACCTGACCGGCCGGCGGCCCGGCGAGCCGCCGCCGACCCTGTTCGAGTATCTGCCGGACAACGCCCTGCTGATGGTGGACGAGAGCCACGTCACGGTGCCGCAGATCGGCGGCATGTTCCGCGGCGACTACCGCCGCAAGGCGACGCTCGCCGAGTTCGGCTTCCGCCTGCCCTCCTGCGTCGACAACCGGCCGCTGCGCTTCGAGGAATGGGATACGATGCGGCCGCAATCGGTCTATGTCTCGGCCACGCCGGGGCCATGGGAGATGGAGCGCACGGGCGGCGTCTTCGTCGAGCAGGTGATCCGCCCGACCGGCCTTATCGACCCGCCCTGCTTCGTGCGCCCGGTCGAGAACCAAGTCGACGATCTCCTGGCGGAATGCCGTGCCGCGGCCGATCGCGGTCAGCGCGTGCTGGTCACGACCCTGACCAAGCGGATGGCGGAGGACCTGACGGAATACATGAACGAGGCGGGCATCCGGGTGCGCTACCTGCATTCGGACA
>JAHCJR010000054.1 GCA_026126165.1 Alphaproteobacteria bacterium | reverse complement strand
CTAGTCTCCCCGCCGCCTGCCCTTGCCCCGGCGCAGCCATCTCGCCCGCATGCGCTCCTGCACGCGCCGCTTGAGTTCGGCCATGGTCACCCGCCGGTCTTCGGGCTCCAGCTCGACGCCGACCATCTTGACCTTGCCCTTCGCGACCTCGCGCACGATCAGCTCGATCAGCCCAAGCGAGACGCGGTCGCCCACGCCGGGCCGGTGCCCGATGCGACGGTTCATCAGTTCCGACAGGGTCAGCGCGCCTTCATCCTCGTTCAACGTGAACGAATAGAAGCTTGCGAGCTGCCCGGCCTGCATCTCGCCGCTGACCGTGAACTCGCCAAACACCTCGTCGGTATCGGCCCGCGCATCCGCCCGCTTGCGGGCCGCGAACAGCGTGTCGAGCGCATGGAGTTGCTCCGGCGGCGCCACGCAGAGGACATAGTCCCCGGGCTCCAGGCGCTCCAGGTTCTCCCGGTTCTGCACCACGCCCTCGCGGATCACGGACAGGATGCGCACGCGGCTCGGCAGATGCAGGTTGGCGAATTTCTGCATCAGGGCCGGGCTGTTGGGTGCCACGCGATAGCCGGCGATGTCGCGGTCGTAACCGGTCAGCGCGTCGAAATCGAGACGCGAGGCCTCTTCCTGCTGGGGCAGTTCGAGCTTGAGCAGGCGCGCCGCCGGCCCGACCGTCCAGCCCTGCACGACGAGCGAGGTGAGAACGACCACGAAGGCTACGTTGAAATAGGTGAAACCACCCGGAATCTCTGCGAGAACCGGCAGGCTGGCAAGAAAGATCGGAACGGCGCCGCGCAGCCCGACCCAGGAAATGAACAGGACTTCCTCGCGCGAGAAACGGAAGGGCAGCAGGCAGACAAAGACCGCGAGCGGCCGCGCGACAAAGATCAGCACCAGGGCGATGCCGATGGCCGGCAGCAGGTCGGCAAGCAGGAAGCGCGGCGTGACCAGCAGACCCAGCATGAGGAACATGCCGATCTGGCAGAGCCAGGCCAGCCCGTCGAAAAAGCGGTTGATGACGATCGCGGCACGATGCTTGCGGTTGCCCATGACCAGGCCCGCGAGATAGACCGCGAGGAACCCGCTTGCCCCGACGAGCTGCGCCCCGCCGAAGATGGCGAGCGCCGCCGCCGCCGCCACGATCGGATAGAGACCCGCGGCGATCTCGATCCGGTTGATCAGGCGGACCAGTGCCAGGCCGCCGCCCAGCCCAATGATGGCTCCGCCAAAGAGCTGGATGGCGAACTGGGCGGCGATCTCCCATCCGAGAAGCCTGTTGCCGAACGAAAGCAGCTCGACGCCGATGACGGTGAGAAAGACCGCCATCGGATCGTTCAGGCCGGATTCCACCTCGAGCGTGGCGTTGACCCGCTCCTTGATCTCGGTTCCGCGCTGGTGCAGCAGCAGGAAGACAGCGGCGGCATCCGTCGAGGCGATGGTGGCGCCCACCAGGAAACCGCCGATCCAGTTGAACCCGAGAAAAAGCATGGCCGCCGCGCCGCAGATCACCGCCGTGAGCAGCACGCCGATGGTGGCCAGCCCGATGGCGGGCGCTGCCGCCAGCTCGAAGGTCCGCCGCTTGGTGCGCAGGCCGCCATCGAAGAGGATGACGGCGAGCGCGATGGACCCGAAGGTGTAAGCGACGCCGAAATCGTTGAAGCGCACCTGCGCCACGCCATCCTCGCCGGCAAGCATGCCGAGGCCGAGGAAAACCAGCAGCAGCGGCGCGCCGATACGCGTGGAGAGCATGCCGAGCAGCACGCTGCCCAGGACCAGAAGCGCACCGAAGAAGATGAAATGCTCGCCGCCGAAATGCACGCCGGTCAGCATCGACACCCCGCCCGGCCCGGCGTCGCGATCGGTCCGTTCAC
Source organism: Alphaproteobacteria bacterium (assembly GCA_026126165.1). Lineage (GTDB taxonomy): Bacteria > Pseudomonadota > Alphaproteobacteria > Ferrovibrionales > Ferrovibrionaceae > JAHCJQ01. The sequence goes on along the minus strand of JAHCJR010000054.1, from coordinate 22,727 downwards.
GCCAGGGCCCGCGCGATCACCAGCCGCTGGATGTCGCTGGCGCCTTCATAGATCTGCGTGACGCGCACGTCACGGTAGATGCGCTCCACGGGGAAGTCTGACACATAGCCGTAGCCGCCGTGGACCTGGATGGCGTCGGAGCAGACGGCCTCGGCCATCTCCGAGGCAAACAGCTTGGCCATCGAGGCCTCCTTCAGGCAGGGCCGGCCGGCATCGCGCAGGGCGGCGGCGTGCAGCACGAGCTGGCGCGCCGCCTCGATCGCGGTCGCCATGTCGGCGAGGCGGAAGTTCACCGCCTGGTGCTCGATGATCAGTTTCCCGAAGGCCTCGCGTTCCTGCGCGTACTTCAGCGCGGCTTCATAGGCAGCGCGCGCCATGCCGACCGACTGGGCGGCGATGCCGATGCGCCCGGCTTCAAGGTTGGCCAGGGCGATGCGGTATCCCTCGCCCTCGGCGCCGAGCATCATCTCCGGCGGCACGCGCGCCTCGTCGAGCACGATCTGGCAGGTGTCGGAAGCACGCTGGCCGAGCTTCTTTTCGACCGAGGCCACCTTGTAGCCCGGATTGTCGGTCGGAACGAGAAAGCAGGACATGCCCTTCTTGCCTGCCTCCGGATCGGTAACGGCAAAGACCATGGCCAGGCCGGCAATGGAACCGGAGGTGATGAACTGCTTGGTGCCGCTGATCGACCATTGATTGCCGTCGCGTCGCGCCCGGGTGCGGATCGCCGCCGCGTCCGAGCCGGCCTGGGGTTCCGTCAGGCAGAAGGCGCCGATCATCTCGCCGCGTGCCAGCGGGAGGAGGAAGCGGCGCTTCTGTTCCGGCGTGCCGTAGCGCTGCAGCGCGGCGCAGACCGGCGAATTGTTGACCGACATAATGGTGGAGACCGCGCCGTCGCCTCCGGCGATCTCCTCCAAAGCCAGCACGTAAGACACGAAGTCGGTGCCGGCGCCGCCATGTTCTTCCGGCACCGTCATGCCGAGCAGGCCGAGCCGGCCCATCTCGTCCAGCACCTCGCGCGGCAGGCGCGCTTCGCGATCCCAGCGGGCTGCCTCCGGCTTCAGGCGCTTCGCGGCGAAATCCCGCGCCATGTCGCGCACCATGCGCTGATCCTCGCTGAGCAACCGCTCGCTCATGCGCGCTTCCTCGCCGTCACCTCGATTTCGATCTTCATCGCCGGTTCGATGAGCTGGCAGATTTCCGCCGTGGCCGCCGGGCGGGCGCGCGCGAAATACTCCCCGAATATCGGCGCCACCCTGGAAAAGTCGGCGGCGTCGGGCAGCAGATAGCGCACCCGCACCACGTCGTCGAGGCTGGCCCCCGCCTCCGCGAGCGCCGCCTGTATGTTGCGGAAGGTCTGGTGCGTCTGTTCGACCACGTCGGCGGCGATGGTCATGCGGGAGTAATCGTAGCCCGTGGTCCCGGAGACGAAGATCCATTCGCCATCCACCACCGCGCGGCTATAGCCCGCCAGCGCCTCGAAGCTGGAGCCCGAGGAGATCAGCCGTCGTCCGCTCATGCGCCGACCTCCAGCGCGATGGCCGTGGCCTCGCCGCCGCCGATGCAGAGCGAGGCGATGCCCCGCTTCTGGCCGCGACGCTCCAGGGCGGCAAGCAGGGTCACGATCAGCCGCGCGCCGGACGCCCCGATCGGGTGGCCGAGCGCGCAGGCGCCGCCATGCGGATTGACCTTCTCGTGCGGCAGGCCGAGATCCTTCATCGCCGCCATCGCCACCACCGCGAAGGCTTCGTTGATCTCGAACAGGTCGACGTCACTCGCCTGCCAGCCGACCTTCGCCAGCAGCTTGGAAATGGCGCCGACCGGGGCGGTGGTGAACCAGGCCGGCGCCTGGGCATGGCTCGCATGGCCGCGAATGACCGCGCGCGGCGCGAGGCCGCGCCGGGCCGCTTCCGAGCGGCGCATCAGGACCAGCGCCGCCGCGCCGTCCGAGATCGAGGACGAATTCGCCGCCGTCACGGTTCCGTCCGGGCGAAAGGCCGGCCGGAGGGCCGGAATCCTCGCCGGATCGGCGCGCCGCGGGCCCTCGTCGCTTGCGATTTCCACCCCGCCCCGACCCTTCGGCTTGAGCGGCGCGATCTCGGCGGCGAAGGAGCCATCCTCGCCCGCCTTGCGGGCACGGCGGAGGGATTCGATGGCATAGGCATCCTGTGCCTCGCGCGTGAACTGGTAGGCCTGCGCGGTATCTTCCGCGAAAGTGCCCATCAGGCGGCCCCGGTCGTAGGCATCCTCCAGCCCGTCGAGGAACATATGGTCCTTGACCTCGCCATGACCGAGGCGCAGGCCGCCGCGCGCCTTGGGCAGCAGGTACGGGGCATTGGTCATGCTCTCCATGCCGCCGGCCACCATGACGCGGTTGTCGCCGGCCAGCAGCAGATCATGCGCCAGCATGGCCGCCTTCATGCCGGAACCGCAGACCTTGTTGAGCGTGGTGCAGCCGACCGATTCGGGGATGCCGGCACCGAGCGAGGCCTGCCGCGCCGGTGCCTGGCCCAGCCCTGCCGGCAGCACGCAGCCCATGATCACCTCGTCGACATCCCCGGCGACGATGCCGGCGCGGCCGAGCGCGGCGGCAATGGCATGCGCGCCCAGTTCCGGCGCCGCGAAATCCTTCAGCTCGCCCTGGAACGCGCCCATCGGCGTCCGCGCGGCTCCGACAATGACGATCGGATCCTCGGTCATGGCCATTCTCCTGCCTGATCAGCAAGATAGTAACGCCTTCCCTCGCGAATTGCAGCAGCCGAGCAGCCGACTCAAGGTAAAATGGGAGCGCCCGAGCAAGGAGGATAGCTGCCATGGCCGAGCCGCAGGAGAAGCCGCTGCCGCCCTTCGTGACCCACGAGGTGTTCAACCAGCCGCCCCCGCTCGAGAACTACAACCTGTTCCGCACCGACCGGGCCCTGGCCCAGGCGGTGGAGCGGGAGGGCGCCGCCTGGGCCGTGGACGGGCTCATGGCGGCCGGCGAGGAATATGGCCGCGCCGAGACCATCGAATGGGGCCTGCTCGCCAACCAGAACCCGCCCCGGCTCCATACCTTCGACCGGTTCGGCCGCCGGCGCGACGAGGTCGAATTCCACCCCTCCTATCACGCCATGATGGAACTCGCCGTGCGGCACGGGCTGCATGCAGCACCCTGGGGCGAGCCCAGGGCCGGCGCCCATGTGGCGCGCGCCGCCGGCGTCATCATGGCGGTGCAGATCGAGGCCGGCGTGCAATGCCCGATCACCATGACCTATGGCGTGGTCCCGGCGCTGCGCCGCCAGCCGGACCTGGCGGCGGAACTCGAACCCAAGCTCTTCTCCCGCCGCTACGACCGGCGCTTCCGGCCGGTGGCCGAAAAGCACGGCATGACCATGGGGATGGGCATGACGGAGAAGCAGGGCGGTTCGGACCTGCGCACCAACACCACCCGCGCCATGCCGGCCGGCGCCGGCGGCCCGGGCGCGGAATACCGGATCGTCGGCCACAAGTGGTTCTTCTCGGCGCCCATGTGCGACGCCTTCCTGGTGCTGGCGAACGCGCCGGGCGGGCTGTCCTGCTTCTACCTGCCGCGTTTCACGCCCGATGGCGAGCTGAATGCGATCCGCATCCAGCGCCTCAAGCCCAAGCTCGGCAACTGGTCGAACGCATCCTCCGAGGTCGAATTCCATGGCGCCTATGCGCGACTCGTGGGCGAGGAAGGAAGGGGCATCCCGAACATCATCGAGATGGCGACCTATACGAGGCTCGACTGTGCCCTCGGCACCACCGGCCTGATGCGCCAGGCGGTCGCCCAGGCGCTGCACCACGCCGCCCATCGCAGCGCCTTCCAGCGCCGCCTGGTGGACCAGCCGCTGATGACCAACGTGCTGGCCGACCTGGCGCTCGAGCAGGAGGCGGCGACGGCGCTGGTCATGCGGCTCGCCCGCGCCTTCGACCGGCAGGGGGACGAGAAGGAAACGCTGTTCCGCCGGCTGATGACGCCGGCGGTCAAGTTCTGGATCTGCAAGCGCGGCCCGGCGCTCGGGCCGGAGGCGATGGAGGTGCTGGGCGGGGCCGGCTATGTCGAGGAAAGCATGATGCCGCGCCTCTATCGCGAGCTGCCGCTCAACTCGATCTGGGAGGGCTCGGGCAACGTCATGTGCCTCGACGTGCTGCGCGCCATGCAGCGCGAGCCGGCGGCGCTCGAGGTCTTCATGGCGGAACTGCGCCAGTCGAGCGGCGGCGACCGCCGGCTCGACCGGGCGATCGACGCGCTGGAAAGCGAGTTCTTCAATCCGACCGCCATCGAGACCCGCGCTCGGCGGCTGGTCGAACGCATGGCGCTGCTCACCCAGGCGTCGCTCCTGCTGCGCCATGCGCCCGGCGTGGTGGCCGATGCCTTCATCGCCTCGCGTCTCGATGCGTCCTGGTCGGGCGCCTTCGGCACCCTGCCCTCCGGTCTCGATCTGCGCGCCATCGTCGAGCGCGCCATGCCGGCCTAGTTCAGGCGGTCTCCTCGAACAGTTCGCGCCCGATCAGCATGCGGCGGATTTCCGAGGTGCCGGCGCCGATCTCGTAGAGCTTGGCATCGCGCAACAGCCGGCCGGTCGGATAGTCGTTGATATAGCCGTTGCCGCCGAGGAGCTGGATCGCGTCCAGCGCCACCTGCGTCGCCTTCTCCGCCGCGTAGAGGATGGCGCCGGCCGCGTCCTTGCGCGTGGTCCGGCCCTGGTCGCAGGAGCGCGCCACCGCATAGACATAGGCGCGGCAGGCATTCATCGTCGTGTACATGTCGGCGAGCTTGCCCTGCACGAGCTGGAAGCTGCCGATCGCCTGGCCGAACTGCTTGCGTTCGTGCACGTAGGGCACCACCACGTCCATGCAGGCCTGCATGATGCCGAGCGGCCCGGCCGCCAGCACCGCGCGCTCGTAGTCGAGGCCGCTCATCAGCACATTGACGCCGCGCCCGACCTGCCCCAGCACGTTCTCCGCCGGCACCTCGCAATCCTGGAACACCAGTTCGCAGGTGTTGGAGCCGCGCATGCCGAGCTTGTCGAGCTTCTGCGCCGTGGAGAAACCCTTGAAGCCCTTCTCGACCAGGAAGGCGGTGATGCCGCGCGGGCCGGCCGCCGGATCGGTCTTGGCATAGACCACCAGGACATCGGCGTCGGGGCCGTTGGTGATCCACATCTTGTTGCCGTTCAGGATGTAGCGGTCGCCCTTGCGCTCCGCCTTCAGCCGCATCGAGACCACGTCCGAGCCGGCGCCCGGCTCCGACATGGCGAGCGCGCCGACATGGCGGCCGCTGATCAGCTTGGGCAGGTAGCGCCGCTTCTGTTCCTCGCTGCCGTTGCGGCTGATCTGGTTGACGCAGAGATTGGAATGGGCGCCGTAGGAGAGGCCGACCGAGGCCGACGCGCGGCTCACCTCCTCCATGGCGACGCAGTGTTCGAGATAGCCCAGGCCGGCGCCGCCATGCTCCTCGGACGCGGTGACGCCGAGGATGCCGAGATCGCCCATCTTGGGCCAGAGATCCATCGGGAACTCGTTGTCGCGGTCGATGGCGGCGGCGCGCGGCGCGATCTCGTCGGCGGCAAAGTTCGCCACCGACTGGCGCAGCATGTCGGCGGTCTCGCCGAGGCCGAAATCCATGTTGTAGTTCTGGTTGGGGATCATGTGCCTGTTGCCTCCCGGGGCGATGCGGTATCCAGACTAGGGGATCAGCCGCCGTTGCTGAAGACCTCCGGCGTATCGGGGCGGCCGGCGAGGCGGATCCAGGTGCCGAGGCCCTTCGCCACTTCCGTCCGCCGCCCGGCCTGCTCAGCGAAGACATCCATCTCGACCACGCTCAGGGTCCGCCCGCGCCGCACGACACGGGCCTCGGCGAGCAGCCGCTCGCCCCGGGCCGGCGCCATCAGGTTCATCTTCAGCTCCACCGTCATCACCGAATCCTCGGCGGCGAAAAGCGAATAGGCGGCATAGCCCGCCGCGCTGTCGGCGAGCGCCGTCAGGATGCCGCCATGGAAGAAACCATGCTGCTGGGTCAGTTCCTCGCGATAGGGGAGTTCGAGCCGGCAGAAACCCGCCTCGATAGCGCCGATCTCGGCGCCGATCAGCGCCATGGCCTTCTGGCGCTGGAAGCTGTCGCGGCAGCGCGCGGCGAAATCCGGGTCGCTTGGCTCGAATGGTTTCAAGGCGTCCTCCCTCGCGACCGGAGCATATGGTCTGACCAGCCATAGATGAAGCTCTGGCTTCCATGATAAACAATAGCTAATTTCTATGGCATGAACCTGACCGCGCTGCGCGCCTTCGTCGCCGTCGCCGAGACCGGCAGCCTGACCCGCGCCGCCGGGCGGCTGGATCTCGCCCAGCCCTCGCTCAGCGTCGCCCTGCGCCGGCTCGAGGACCAGCTCGGCCAGAAGCTGCTGGAGCGAAGGGCGCGTCGCACCGACCTCACCCCCTTCGGCCATTCCTTCCTGCCGCGGGCGCGCCGCATGCTGGCGGAGTTCGACGAGGCGCGGGCCGAGGCAAGGGCGGTGGCAAGGGGGCCGCGCCGGCTCCGCCTCGGGCTGCTGCCCACGCTCCCCAACCGGCCGCTCGGCCGGCTGCTGGCAGACTTCGCGATGGCAGGCACGGGCATCGCCCTGGAGCTGGCGGAAGCCCCGGCCGAGGGCCTGCTCGCCCGGCTCCAGCGCGGCCGGCTGGACGCGGCGCTGACCCTGCTCCCGGCCGAGCCCTTGCCGGGGCGGGCATTGTTCGGCGAGCCGTATTTGCTGGCCATGCCGGCCCGCCACCGCCTGGCCAGCCGGCCCAGGATCGCCATTGCCGAACTGGCGGGCGAGCCCTTCGTGATCCGCCCTGATTGCGAGGTCCTTGCCCGGGCCGAGCGGGCCTTCGCCGCCGGTGGCCTCAAGCCCTTCGTCGCCGCCCGCACCGCCCAGGAGGAGCGCCTGCTCGACCACGTGGCGGCCGGCCTCGGCCTCGCTTTCGTCCCGGAAAGCATCGGCCGTCGCCCCGGCATCGCGCTGGCCGCCATCGCCGAACTGCCGCTCCGCCGGCGCATCGGAATCGCCTGGCGCGCGGGCGCGGCGGAACTGAGCGAGCCGCTGCTCGCCTTCGCCCGCAGCCATGACTGGCTGGACGCCGCGAGGCTGCCGGACCAGCGCCTCGCCCATTGAGCCGTTAAGCATGCGGGTAAAGGCTTCCTTAAAGACCGGCCGGGCAGTCTGGAACCTCGTTCCGGGGGAAACGAAATGCGGGGCAGGATTCCATCCGCGCGCCTGGCGCAGTGCGGGTTCGAACTTTTACGAAGTACCGGTCGACGCTTCGTCGCCGCCGGGCGGCGCAACCGCCGCGCCATCTGCTACCTCGACCGCGGCGAAAGCTGCCTGATCCGCACCAGCAACGACCGGCTGCTGATCAGCGGTGCCCGCCCCGGCGAGCTGGCCGGCCTCGACTTCCTGCTGCTGGTGATGCCGGCCGAGGCGCGCCGCTTCGGCGAGGTCGAAGGCTATCTGCTTCCGGCCCGGCTCGCCGAACACGCCTTGCAGGCGGTCCGGGCCGGACGCAGGGCGCCCTGGAAGCTGCATTTCGACCGGCGCCTTGAACCCGGCCATGGCTACGCCCTCATCTGGGCGGAGCACCGGTTGCCGGCCAGCATCTGGCTCGACCCGGCCGGTCTGGCAGCGGATACCACGCGCGAGCGCGCGCTCAGCGCCTGACGGCGCCCCCGCTCCCCTGCCCGGCCTGGTGGCGCTGCGCCTGCACCACCGCCACCGCCGTCATGTTGACGAGCCCGCGCACGGTGATGGAGGGCGTCACCACATGGGCCGGCGCATCGAGCCCGAGCATGATCGGCCCCACGGAAAGGCCATCGGTCACCACCTTGGCCAGGTTGAAGGCGATGTTGCCCGCATCGAGGTTCGGCATGACCAGCAGGTTGGCGGAGCCCTGCAGCCGGCTGTTGGGGAATGCGCGGTCGCGATTGGCGCCGGAGAGGGCCGTGTCGGCCTTCATCTCGCCCTCGACCTCGAGTTCCGGCGCGCGCTCCATCAGGATACGGAGCGCCTGGCGCATTTTCGCCGCCGAGGGGCGCTGGGAGGAGCCGAAGTTGGAATGGGAGACCAGCGCCACTTTCGGCTCGATGCCGAAGGCGCGGATCTGGTCGGCCGCCATCAGCGTAATGGCCGCGATCTCCTCCGCGTCCGGCTCGCCGGTGACATGGGTATCGACGAGGAAGAGCGAATGGCGCGGCATGATGAGGAGCTGCATCGCGGCCGGGGTGCGGACCTTCTCGCCGAGCTTGACGATGTCGCGCAGCCGCCGCAGGTGCCGGTCGAACTGGCCATAGGTGCCACAGATCATCGCATCGGCATCCCGCCGCTTCACCATCATGGCGGCGATGACGGTGGTGTCGGTGCGCAGCACGTAGCGCGCCTGATCGGGCTCAGTCCCCTTGCGCTGCATCAGCCGATGATAATGGCGCCAGTATTCAGGGTATGCCGGATCGCTTTCCGGATCGACGAGGCGCACGTCGCGCTCAAGGTCGATGCGCAGGCCGAGCCGCTCGATCTTGTTCAGCACCACCGCGCGGCGCCCGATCACGATGGGTTGCGCCAGCTTCTCGTCCAGCACCACCTGGACCGCGCGCAGCACCCGCTCGTCCTCGCCTTCGGCATAGGCGACGCGCAGCGGGTTCTGCCGGGCGCGGTTGAAGATCGGCCGCATGACGAGGCCGGTGCGATAGACGAAGGCGTTGAGCGAGGCGCGGTAGGCATCGAGATCGCGGATCGGCCGGGTGGCGACGCCGGAATCCATCGCCGCCTTCGCCACCGCCGGCGCCACCTCGACGATCAGGCGCGGATCGAATGGCTTGGGGATCAGGTATTCCGGACCGAAGGCGAAGCCCTCGTCGCCGCCGCCATAGGCGCGGGCGACGATGTCGGAGGATTCCGCCATGGCGAGGTCGGCGATGGCCTTGACGGCGGCAAGCTTCATCGCCTCGTTGATCTGCGTCGCGCCGACATCGAGCGCGCCGCGGAAGAGGAAGGGGAAGCAGAGGACGTTGTTGACCTGGTTGGGATAGTCGGAACGGCCGGTGGCGATGACCGCGTCGGGGCGCACCGCCTTCGCCTCCTCCGGGCGGATCTCCGGCTCCGGATTGGCGAGCGCGAGGATGAGCGGCCGCTCCGCCATTTTCTCCACCATGGCGGGCTTGAGCACCTTCGGACCGGACAGGCCCATGAAGACGTCCGCGCCGCCGATCACGTCACCCAGCGTGCGCAGCTCCGTCGCCTGGGCATAGCGGGCCTTGTATTCGTCCATCAACTCGGTCCGGCCCTGATAGACGACGCCGGCCAGATCGACCACGAAGACGTTGCGCCGGTCGAGACCGAGCGCCACCAGCAGGTCGAGGCAGGCGAGCGCCGCCGCACCCGCCCCGGTGCAGACCAGCTTGATCTCGCCGATCTTCTTGCGCACCACGCGCAGGCCGTTCAGCACCGCCGCGCCCACCGTGATGGCGGTGCCGTGCTGGTCGTCGTGAAAGACCGGGATCTTCATCCGCTCGCGCAGCTTGCGCTCGACGACGAAGCATTCCGGCGCCTTGATGTCTTCAAGATTGATGCCGCCGAAGGTCGGCTCCAGCGCCGCGATGATCTCGACCAGCCGGTCCGGGTCCTTCTCCGCCAGCTCGATGTCGAACACGTCGATGCCGGCGAACTTCTTGAACAGGACGGCCTTCCCCTCCATCACCGGCTTGGCGGCGAGCGGCCCGATATCGCCGAGGCCCAGCACGGCGGTGCCGTTGGTCACCACCCCCACCAGATTGGCGCGGACGGTGAGACTGGCCACCTCGGCCGGGTCGGCGGCGATGGCGAGGCTGGCGGCGGCAACCCCCGGGGAATAGGCCAGCGCCAGGTCGCGCTGGGTCGCCATGGGCTTGGTCGGCGTGATCGCCAGTTTGCCCGGGCTCGGCTGGCGATGATACTCGAGGGCTATTTCGTCAAAATTTTGCGCCATGTCCCGACCCAAGCTCCACCAATTCCGGGGAAATCCGGTCCGGGACTATAGCCCGAGAGGGCGGCCGGGCACAAAAAACAAGCCCGCCACCGCGGGTTGCGGGACGGGCTTGTCAGTCTTGAGAGGTGGTGCGGTCGAGAAGAATCGAACTTCCACGGCATTTCTGCCACAGCGACCTCAACGCTGCGCGTCTACCAGTTCCGCCACGACCGCGAAAAGGCTGGGCGGGAATAGCAAAATAGCGCCGCCGGTTCAAGTCGCATTTGTCCCGGCGGCAGGGATGAGGAATTCCGCCCGCTCAGACGAGCTGGAAATCCGCCTCCGTCAGGGTGGCGACATCGCGCAGGATCGCGACCTGAACTTCCGCTCCCGCACCCGCCGCGCCATCGGCATCGACGAACAGGTTGAGGTTCCCGCCCGCCTGCTCGAAGCGCAGGTAGCCATCTTCCAGCAGTTCCTGCAAGCCGCGCGCATCGAAGACTCCGGGTGCGCGCGCCGGGAAGATGGCGGTGAGGTCGATCCTGTCGCCCTGGCGGCTGGAAAAATCGGCGATGGTGTCGACCCCGTCGAGGCCCAGCCGGAAGTGATCGGCGCCGGTACCGCCGGCGAGCAGGTCGGCGCCCGCGCCGCCTTCCAGCGTGTCGTTGCCGGTCCCGCCCAGCAGCAGATTACCCAATCCCGCCGCCACCAGGATCGTGTCGTTGCCGGCGCCGCCATCGAGCGTATGGGCGGTGGCACCGATGGTCCCGATATCTTCCGGAAACAGGAAATCGTTGCCCGACCCGCCCCGGATCAGGCTGGCGCCCGCATCCTCGAAATAAACCGTGTCCGCGCCGGCACCGCCCAGCACCGTGTTGCCGCCATCCTCGTAGATCATGTCGTCGCCCGAGCCGCCATCGAGGCGGTTGCCCGTCTCCTGAGCGTACAGGATATCGTGCCCGGCGCCGCCGAGCAGCGTGTCCCGTCCGGTACCACCCGACAGATTGTCATCGCCCGCGCCGCCGATGAGCGAATCGTTGCCGAAAACGCCCGTCAGCACATCCGCGCCGCCGCCGCCCGAGAGAGTGTCGTCGTAGCTGCCGCCCCTAAGCCGGTTGCCGGCAGCGCCGCCGACCAGCCGGACCCTTGCAACTCCGCCATAAGAAAGTCCTTCGAGTCCGGCAAGGCGTCCGCTGCCGACCGAAAAGGTCAGCACCTGACTCAGCGATCCATATCTGACATCCAATCGGTCGTACCCGCCATCGGCAGGCAGGACGAGGCGGTCGCGCGGATCGTCGAATCCATAGATTCCGCCGCCGACCGCGCCGAAGATCGTGTCGGCGCCGGGGCCGCCATCGGAAATAAAACCAACGCCACCGCCGAGCCAAATCACGTCGTCGCCGGAATAAAGAAGATCGTGAAAGGCACCGGACCCGGGCGAGCCGCCGCTCGGAATGGCCAGCGCCTGCGCCAGACCGAGGGCAAGGCCCTCGATCCGCGCCACCTCCAGCCCGCTCTCGAGAAAGAGCCGCAGCGAGGTAACGGTGCCGTCGGCCGGGCGGCCGTCCAGATAGGTCAGGTCCTCGCCGCCCACCACCAGGCGATAGCGGTTGGTGCCGGTCGTATTGGCCACGGTAAAGGACCCGGCATCGGCATCGCTCACCGCACCCGCGCGCAGCAATTCATGCAGCACGCCGCTGGTCCGGGCCGCAGTGTCCCATAAGGCCCCATCGATTGCCGGAAAATTATAGAGAAAGTCGAACGTGGCCATGGCTCGCGGTGCTCCTTCGGGGGGTTTCCGAAGGCTCGCCGCTGTCGCGGCCAACAGCAAAACACAAGTGTGCGAGGTTGCGACGCCCGCGCCGGACGGCCGACGCCGCTATTCGAACTCGCGCACCTGCTCGGTAATCGAGACGGCGACATTCTCGCCCACCACCACCACCTCGCCACGGGCGATCAGGCGGTTATTGGCATAGACCCAGGCATGGTCCTCGACCCCGGCATCCAGCTCGATGACCGCGCCGCGCCCCATCTTCAGGAGCTGGTGGATCGGCATGGTCGCCTTGCCGAGGATGACCGAAATCTCCACGTTGACCCGATTGACCGCCTTGCCGTCCATGCCCGACCCTCATCGCCGCCCCTTGCGCGGCACCGGCCATGCTGCCCCGGACAGGGTTAGGGAAAGGTTAAGCGGCGGCGGTCGAGTCCTCCGGCAGGCCGCCAAGGCGCAGTCCGGTGAGGTAGATCTCCATCTGCTCCCGCCGCTTCACGTAAAAAAGATGCGTCCGGGCGAAGGCGACGGAGAATTGCGGCTTGACGCGCAGAAGATCGGCCAGTGCCAACTCGGCCTGGCGCCGCTCGCCGAGATGGCCCAGCGCGGCCAGGAGATGCGCCCGCGCCCAGTATTGCGCGTTGGGCACCTGCACCGCGCGGCGCGACCAGGCGGCGGCCTCGCCATATTCCGCACGGAAGAGATGGGCGAGCGCGCGGTAGGAAAAGAAAGCCCAGCGGAAGGGATCGTGCGGGCTCAGCCGGATCGCATTCTCGAAATGCACCAGCGCCTCGTCGAGCCGCCCCTCGTAGGCATAGGAATCGCCCAGCCCGCAATGGGTGACCGCGAGCGAGGGATTGAGTTCGAGTGCCTGCTGCAGGGCTTCGATGGCATCGCCATAGGCGCGGCGGGCGAGTTGCACGCGCCCGAGGGCGAAATAGCCGGTGGCGTCCTGGTCGTCCAGCTCGATGGCGCGCCGCGCCGCCGCGAGGGCCTCGAGCAGCCGGGCATCGTCCGGCGTCGCGTCGAAATAGACCATGCTGAGCACGATGGCGTAGGACAGGCGGGCATGGGCGCAGGCGAATTCCGGATCGAGCGCGATGGCGCGGCGCAGATAGTCCTGGCTGCGGGCATTGCCCTCGGCGGTGAAGCGGTAGAACTCCGCGACGCCAAGCTGGTAGAGGTCCCAGGCGCCGAGATTGCGTCGCGGGCGGCGTTCCGCCTTCTTCTGCTCGGCCAGGCCCAGCTCCGCCTCGATCCGGCTCGCTACCACCTCGGATATCTCGTCCTGCAACTCGAAAATGTCGGTGAGCTCGCGGTCGTAGCGTTCCGACCAGACGCTCTGTTCGCTCGCCGCCTCGACCACCTGCACGGTGATGCGAAAGCGCGAGCCGGCCTTGCGCACGCTGCCGGTAACCAGATAGGTCGCGCCGAGCTTCTCGCCGATGCTGCGCAGGCTTTCCGGCGAACCGCGAAAGGCGAAAGCCGGATTGCGCGCCACCACGCAAAGCCAGCGGTTCTTCGCCAGGGTCGTCGTGATGTCCTCCGTGATGCCGTCGGCGAAATAATCCTCGGAGGGGTCGGGATTCAGGTTGGCGAAAGGCAGGACCGCGACCGAGGGCCGGCCACCTGCCGAGGTCAAGGACGCGGCCGGCGCCGCCTCCGGCGCGGCTTCCGGCAGGCCGCCGCCATCGGACACCGCCTGCACCGGCGCGACGAAGCGGAAGCCGCGGCCATGCACGGTGGCGATGGTGTGCTGGCGGGCGCCATCGTCGCCCACCGCGCGGCGGACCGCCTTGATCTGGCTGCTCAGCGCCGCGTCGGAGACGATGCGCTGGCCCCAGATGGCGGCGAAGATCTCCTCGCGCGTCACCGTGCGACCGGCATTGCGCGCAAGGAAGGCAAGCAGGTCGAAGACCTGCGGCTCGACCGAGACCGGCCGGCCCGCCTGGCGCAGTTCGTAATGCGCGCTGTCCAGCTCGAACTCGCGGAAGCGGATGACTGCGGCCGGCGCCGCGCCGGAGCCGAGATCGACCGCGAAAGCCTGGATCGGCCGCGTCAGGTTCTTCACCATCTGCTCGCCGAGCGGGACGAAGCGCACGGCGACGTTGCTGCCGATATGGTCGTGCACCTGCTTGGACAGGACGATGCCGCCGGGCGGCGCGATGCCCTCGAGCCGCGCGGCCACATTCACGCCATCGCCATAGATGTCGCCATCCTCGACCATCACGTCGCCCAGATGCAGGCCGATCCGAACCTGCAATGCCTCGGCGCCGTCGCGGGGCTCCGCGCCCTCCATGCCTTTCTGGATTTCGACCGCGCATTGCAGCGCGCCGACCACGCTGGGAAACTCCGCCAGCGCGCCGTCACCCATCAGCTTGACGATCCGCCCGGCATGGCGGGCGATGGCCGGCTCCACGATGTCCTGGCGCGCCTGACGCAGCCGGTCGAGCGTGCCCGGCTCGTCCCGCTCCATCAGGCGGCTGTAGCCCACCACGTCCATGGCCAGTATGGTCGTCAGCTTGCGTTCCATGCGCGCGCCCCCGACTTGCCGCAAAGCCTAGCCACCCTCCCGGGGCGATGGCAAGCGCCCCGCGTTCCCCTCACCCAACCCGTTCCCGCAAGCGGGAGAGGGCTTCCTCTTTTGTCTCCCTCGGAGGGAGAGGGCGGGGTGAGGGAGAGCTGAGGCCCACTACCGCACGACCTCGCGCAGCATCGCCTCGAAGAGCGGGGTCACCGTCTGCACCGCCCGCTCCAGGTTCGGATCGGGATGCAGCGCGGTCATGAACTTCGGATGCAGCATTGCGATCTTCGTGCCGCCGCCTTCCTGATAGACCGCGATATGCCCGCAAGGCATGAAGGCCGCCATGTGCAGGCCGGCGGCGAAGATGTCCTTGCCGATGGGCGGATAGCAGATCTTGACCGATGTGATCTCGCCGCCCTTGATCTTGAACTCCGCCAGATAGAGCCACTTGTTGGCCTCGGTATAGCTCTTGATGGCCGCCACCGCCTGCTCCGGAGTCTTGCCCGTCGAATGCACCCAGATCATGTCGCCCGTTGCTTCCGCCGGTGCGGCCGGCGCCGAGAGCAGGATCGCGAGAAAGCCCAGTTGCGCTGCGATGCGTTTCATGATGTTCCCTCCTCTTCCTTTATTTCTCCAAGCCCTCACCCGACCCACTCCCACAAAAGCGGGAGAGGGCTTTTTTTTCTCCCTCTCCGGGAGGGAGAGGGTCGGGGTGAGGGAGAACCGGCGCGCTCAGTCCTCGCCGTAGCCCTCGAAGAGCGCGGTCGAGAGATAGCGTTCGGCGAAACTCGGCAACACGGTGACCACGGTGCGGCCTTTCATGTCGGGGCGCTGGGCGACGCGCATGGCGCAGGCGAGCGCGGCTCCGGACGAGATGCCGGCCGGGATGCCATCGAGCGCCGCCAGCCGGCGCGCCGTCTGGATCGCCTCGTCGTTGCTCACCAGCAGCACTTCGTCGATGAGTTTGGTGTCGAGAACGTCCGGAACGAATCCCGCGCCGATCCCCTGGATGAGGTGCGGCGAATGGGTGCCGCCGGAGAGAACCGGGCTGTTCTCCGGTTCCACCGCGATGACGCGGATTTCCGGCTTGCGCGCCTTCAGCACCTGGCCGACGCCGGTCAGGGTGCCGCCGGTGCCGACGCCAAGCACGACGGCATCCACCACGCCGCCGGTATCGCGCCAGATCTCCTCCGCCGTGGTACGGCGGTGGATCTCCGGATTGGCCGGATGGCCGAACTGCCAGGGCATCACCGCCTTCTCGGTCGCGGCGATGATCTCGTTGGCCTTGTCGATGGCGCCGCCGATGCCCTTGGCGCGCGGCGTGAGTACGACCTCGGCGCCGAGGAAGCGCATCAGCTTGCGCCGCTCCACGGAGAAGCTGTCCGGCATGGTCAGGATGCAGCGGTAACCCTTGGCGGCGCAGGCGAAGGCGAGGCCGATGCCCGTATTGCCAGAGGTCGGCTCGACGATGACCGAGCCCGGACCGATCGTGCCGTCGGCCTCCATCGCCTCGAGCATCGATACCGCAATGCGGTCCTTGACGCTGCCGATGGGATTGAAGAACTCGAGCTTGGCCAGCACTTCGGCCTGGCAGCCGGCCTCGCGCGCGGTGCGGTCGATGCGCACCATCGGCGTATTGCCGATGGTCTCGAGAATGCTGCCATAGACGCGGCCGCGGCCGGGCCGGTCGAGGACGACGCGCGGAAAGGTCCTGTCGTTCATCGTTCTTCTCCTCAATCTTCGGGATTGATGGCGCTGATCACCCAGGAGGAGCTGTCCATGACCACTCCGTCCGCGGCCCGCTTCTGTTGCTCGATGGCCGCCGCCAGCGCCGCCTCGATCTCCGCGCGCCTTGCCTCGGCGAGCGCGCCCGCCTCGCGGAAAACCTCGCCCGCCGGGCCGATGGCAAGCTGGAAGGCGATGGCGTCCTGCACGTCGCGGCCGACCAGCACCGGGGCATCGACGCGGCGGAACTCGATCTGCTCATAGCCGGCGGCGCGCATCATTGCCTTCACCATGTCCTGATCGGCCATGGAGAAGGGCCCCGGGCCGCAAGTCCGCGCATCGTCGCCCGGCGGCGGCAGGAAGCGCAGCACCACGTCCCGCGCCATGGAAAGCCAGGGATTGTCCCCCCGCTCGCGCCAGACGATATGCACCATCCGCCCGCCCGGACGCAGCGCCCGGCGCATGTTGCGCAGGCCGGCCACGGGGTTGGCGAAGAACATGGTGCCGAAGCGCGCGAAGACAAAATCGAACTGGCCGACCGGCAGTTCCCGCTCGGCATCGGCGCGGACGAAGCAGACATTGGCCAGATTGCGCCGGCGCACCTCGGCGCGCGCCTGGTCGAGGAAGGCGTCGCAGCAATCGACACCGATGACCTGGCCGGCCTCTCCCACCATGCCCGCAAGGCGGATCGCGGTATCGCCGAACCCGCAGCCGACATCGAGCACCCGGTCGCCGGGGCGGACCGGCAGATCGGGAAAGACCACCTCGCTGTGGCGGGACAGACCATCCACCAGTATGTGCTTGAATCGAATGAATTTCGGCGCCAGCACCTCATTCCAGAAGCGGACGAATTCCGTATCCTCGGTGCCCTGAAGCGGCGCGACTATCGGTGACGTGCTCATCTGTGGTGTTCCCTCGCTGCTCTCTGTCGCGGCCATAACCGCGCCTGTGCCAATGGGTAACAGGAGCCGGGAATCCATGCTTGGCGGGGAGTTGGGGAATTTCTGGTTTTTTCCTGAGGGCGGCCCCAATCCCCCGGGTACTTGATCCGGTGGCCAATTGATCCAGAGCCTTTCACCGCGGGAGGGAAACCGTTCTGTTGGCCGGCGGGACGGGCGGAATTGCGCCGATGGACGGCGTCAGTCGGCTTGGCCGTAGCCCCGCTACGACCGGCGCCGACTTCCTCGCCACAGCCCAATTCCGCCACGTCAGAACGATTCCATCCCTTGGTGAAAGGCTCTAGGATCGCCCCCCGCCCCGGACACAGAGCTTCATGCCGCACCGCACGCCGAGCCCCCTGCTCTTCTCGATCCTGCTCGCCTCGCTCTCGATGCTGGGGCCGTTCTCGATCGACACCTACCTGCCGGCCTTCCCGGCCATCGGCGCGGGCCTCGGCGCCAGCGATGTCGAGGTTCAGCAGACGCTCACCGCCTATCTGCTGCCCTTCGGCGTGATGATGCTCTGGCATGGCACGCTCTCGGACGCGCTCGGCCGCCGCCCGGTGATCCTCGCCTTCATGGTGCTGTTCGTCCTTGGCTCCATCGGTTGCATCTTCGCGCGCAGCATCGAGGAACTCTGGATCGGCCGGGCATTGCAGGGCCTCTCGGCCGGTGCAGGCGTGGCGGTCGGACGGGCCATGATCCGCGACCGTTTCGAGGGCGCGGCGGCGCAGCGCATGGTCTCGCAGGTGATGATGATCTTCTCCCTCGGGCCGGCCATCGCACCGATCATCGGCGGCTACCTGTTCGTATGGTTCGGCTGGGAATCGATCTTCGTATTTCTGACCGCCTATTCGCTGCTGGTGCTGCTGGCATCGGCCGTTGCCCTGCCCGAGACGCTGCCGCGCGAACAGCGCCAGTCGCTGCGTCCGGCGACGCTGCTCGCCAACTATCTCAGGGTCGGCGGACGGCGGGAGTTCCGCCTGCTTGCCTTCGCCCTCACCTTCAATTTCTCCTCGCTCATGCTCTACATCGCCTCCGCGCCGCGCCTAGTGCTCGACCATCTGCGCCTGGGCCCGGAGGATTTCGCCTGGCTCTTCATCCCGGTGGTGGCCGGCATCTTCCTCGGCTCGCTCACCGCCAACCGCATGGCCGGACGGATCGGTGCGCCGCGCGTGGTCGGGCTTGCCTATGGAATCATGTTCGCTGCAGCAAGCCTCAATCTCGCCTGGCATGCCACGATGCCGGCTTCCGTCCCATGGAGCATCCTGCCGCTGGCGCTGCATACCTTCGGCATGTCGATGGCGATGCCCAACCTCACCCTGCTGGTGCTCGACCTCTATCCTCAGATCCGCGGCCTCGTCTCCTCCTGCCAGAGCTTCGTCCAGGTGACCTTCACCAGCGCGGTGGCGGGCCTCGTCGCCCCCTTCCTGTTCCATGCCCCGCTCTGGCTCGCCTGTGGCCATGCCGGCTTCGTGCTGCTCGGCTTCCTGTGCTGGACGCGCTACCGCGCCGGCTTGCGGGCCCGCGAGAGGCTGCTACCTTGACCGCCATGACGCAGCAGCCCGAATGGCGTATTTCGGACCATCCCGTGCCCTACACCGAAGCGGAAATGGTGATGGAGGCCCGCGTCAACGCCATCGCCGCCGGCACGGCACCGGAACTGGTCTGGCTGCTGGAGCATCCGCCGCTCTATACCGCCGGCACCTCGGCACGGGCGGACGATCTGCTGGCACCGGCGCGCTTTCCCGTCTACCGCACCGGACGTGGCGGACAGTTCACCTATCACGGTCCCGGCCAGCGCATCGCCTATGTCATGCTCGACCTGCGCAAGCGCGGCCAGGACCTGCGCGCCTATGTGGAGCGGCTGGAGCAATGGGTGATCGCCACCCTCGCCGCCTTCGGCGTGAAGGGCGAGACACGGCCGGGACGGGTCGGCGTCTGGGTCGATCGCGGCCACGGGCGCGAGGACAAGATCGCCGCCATCGGCATCCGCGTGCGCCGCTGGGTGAGCTTCCATGGCATCAGCATCAACGTCGAACCGGACCTCGGCCATTACGCGGGCATCGTGCCCTGCGGCATCCGCGAGCATGGTGTGACCTCGCTCGCCGATCTCGGCCTGATCGTGAGCATGGCGGAGGTGGATATCGAACTGCGCGCCAGCTTCGAGCGGGTCTTCGCGGAGCCGCTCGCCGGAATGCCGGAGACGAAGCTGTCAGTCTGACTGGCGCTTGCGCCGCGCGCGCGCCTCGGCGCGACGCTGCTGGCGCGTCGGCGGGCTCTCTACGGCGCTGGCGCGTGAACCGGGGCGGGAAGGTCTGGCAGAGCCGGCACCACGGCCGGCCAGCATGAAGGTATAGACCACCACCGTGCCGACCACGACCCCGCCGCCAATCCAGGGATTGCCGCTCGCCGACCATGCGAGATAGCCCGCCAGCAGCGCGCTCGCCTGGCAGAGCAGCCAGTGTTTCCAGTTCATCAACCTGAACATCGCAACGCCCTCAGACGGTCGGAAGCTGACGGAAGCCCGGCCCCGCCTCGCGCGCCACGGCGGCGACGTCCTCGGCTCGCGTCTCGATCCCCTCGACCCGCGCGCCGGCCGGTCCCTGGCGGCAGGCCCGCAGCAGGCCATCGACGCTCTCCGCCAGGCCGAGTGCCACCAGTTCCACCGAACCATCGGCCAGATTGCGCACATGGCCGCGCAGGCCGAGCGCCTGGGCCTGCCGGATGGTCCAGGCGCGAAAGCCCACACCCTGCACGCGGCCGGTGATCCGGGCTCGAACCGCGACCTCGTCAGCCATGGTCAGGCGAATTCGAGAATGACCTGATCGACGGCGAGGCTGTCGCCCGGGCGGGCGGCGACCTTGGCCACCGTGCCGTCCCGTTCGGCGCGCAGCACGTTCTCCATCTTCATCGCCTCGACCACCGCCAGCGGCTGGCCGGCCTTGACCTGATCGCCCTCGCTGACCGCGATCGATACGACCAGGCCCGGCATCGGGCAAAGCAGGAACTTAGAGGTGTCGGGCGGCAGCTTGACCGGCATGTGCCGCGCCAGTTCCGCCGCGCGCGGCGTGCGCACCAGGATGTCGAGATCGGCGCCGCCATGGGTGATGCGAAAGCCTTCCGGGCGCGGGCGGATCTGTGCCGAGAAAGGCTGGTTATGCACAACGCCGTCGAACCGCCGCGCGCCAGGCCGCCAGTGGCTGCGCACCGGGATGATGTGATCGCCGATCGTGACATCGATGCCATCGACCGCCGGCTGGACCTCGGCCTCATGCCGCTCGTCGCCAATGAACAGCACCAGCTTCGCCGTTGCTTCCGGCCGGTAGCCCGGCATCTGGCCGGAAATACGCCGGGCACGCGCCTCGCTCTCCAGATGGGCGAACACCGCGACCGAAAGGACGGCGTTGCGTTCCGCCTCCGGCAGCGCCGCGCCCTGGAAGCCGTCAGGAAACTCTTCCGCGATGAAGGCCGTGGACAGGCGTCCGGCCTGGAAGCGCGGATGCCCGGCGACGGCGGCAAGGAAATTCACATTGTGCGAGATGCCGTCGATCTCGGTGGCATCGAGCGCGCCGCGCATGTGGCGGATCGCCTCGTTGCGGTCGCGCCCCCAGGTGCAGAGCTTGGCGATCATCGGATCGTAATAGAGGCTGATCTCGGAACCCTCCGTGACGCCGGTATCGATGCGGACGTGCCGGCCCTCCTGCGGCATACGATAGCGTTGCAGCCGGCCGGTCGAGGGCAGAAATCCGCGATAGGGATCCTCGGCATAGATGCGGCTCTCCATCGCCCAGCCATTGAGCTCGATCTGCTCCTGCGTGAAGGGCAGCTTCTCGCCGGCGGCGACGCGGATCATCAGCTCCACCAGATCGATGCCGGTCACCAGTTCGGTCACCGGATGCTCGACCTGCAGGCGCGTGTTCATCTCGAGGAAGTAGAAGCTCTTGTCGGGGCCGACCACCATCTCCACCGTGCCGGCGGAGAAGTAGCCGACCTCGCGGGCCAGCGCCACCGCCTGCTCGCCCATCGCCTTGCGCGTCGCGGCATCGATCAGCGGGCTCGGCGCCTCCTCGATCACCTTCTGGTGGCGGCGCTGGATCGAGCATTCGCGCTCGCCCAGATAGACGATGTTGCCATGCCGGTCGCCCAGCACCTGGATCTCGATATGGCGCGGCTCCTGGATGAACTTCTCAATGAAAACCCGCTCATCGCCGAAGCTCGAACGGGCCTCGCTGGTGGCGGAGACGAAACCCTCGCGGCATTCCGCCTCGTTCCAGGCGAGACGCATGCCCTTCCCGCCGCCGCCGGCGGATGCCTTGATCATTACCGGATAGCCGATCTCCGCCGCGATCTTCGCCGCCTCGTCCGGGCCGGAGATCGCGCCGAGGTAACCCGGAATGGTGTTCACCCCGGCCGCCTTGGCGAGCTTCTTCGATTCGATCTTGTCGCCCATCGCATGGACCGCATGCACCGAAGGGCCGATGAAAGTGATGCCCTTCTTCTCCAGCGCCTCGGCGAAGCGGCGGTTCTCGGAAAGGAAGCCGTAACCGGGATGGACCGCATCGGCGCCGCTCCGCTCGCAGGCTTCGATGATCTTCTCGATCACCAGATAGCTCTCCGCGGCGGGCGCCCTGCCGATGGCGATGGCCTCGTCGGCGAGGCGCATGTGCTGGGCGCCGTCGTCCGCCTCCGAATAGACCGCGACGGTGCGGATGCCGAGCTTGCGGCAGGTACGGATCACCCGGCAGGCGATCTCGCCGCGATTGGCTATCAGAATTTTCCTGAACATCGTCACTCTCGCCCGTCCTCGCGCCCGCCTCAGAGCGGGATGTTGTCATGCTTCTTCCAGGGATTCTCGAGCTTCTTGTCGCGCAGCATGGCGAGCGCGCGGATCAGCCGGTGGCGGGTATTGTGCGGCATGATCACGTCGTCGATGAAGCCGCGCCGGCCGGCGACGAAGGGATTGGCGAACTTGGCGCGGTATTCCTCGGTCCGGGCCTCGATCTTCGCCTTGTCGTCCAGTTCGGCGCGGAAGATGATCTCGACCGCGCCCTTCGGCCCCATGACCGCGATCTCGGCCGAGGGCCAGGCGAAGTTGACGTCGCCGCGCAGATGCTTCGAGCTCATGACGTCGTAGGCGCCGCCATAGGCCTTGCGGGTGATCAATGTCACCTTCGGCACCGTGGCTTCGGCAAAGGCGAAAAGCAGCTTGGCGCCGTGCTTGATGATGCCGCCATATTCCTGCGCCGTGCCCGGCAGGAAACCCGGCACGTCGACGAAAGTCACGATCGGGATGTTGAAGCAGTCGCAGAAGCGCACGAAGCGCGCCGCCTTGCGCGAGGAATCGATGTCGAGGCAGCCGGCCAGCACCATCGGCTGGTTGGCCACGATGCCGACCGTGGCACCGTCGAGCCGCGCGAAGCCGGTGACGATGTTCTTCGCGAAAGAGGGCTGCAGCTCGAAAAAGTCGCCCTCGTCCACCACCTTGCCGATCAGCTCGAGCATGTCGTAAGGCTTGTTGGGATTGGCGGGAACCAGCGTGTCGAGGGAGAATTCCTGGCGCGCCGGCTCGTCGTTGGTGGGGCGCACCGGCGGCTTCTCGCGGTTGGAGAGAGGCAGGAAATCGAAGAAGCGGCGGATCTGGTTCAGGGTCTCGATGTCGTTCTCGAAGGCGACGTCGGCGACCGAGGACTTCGTCGTGTGGGTGATGGCGCCGCCAAGCTGCTCCTGCGTCACCACCTCCTGCGTCACCGTCTTCACCACGTCCGGACCGGTGACGAACATGTAGGAA
>JAHCJR010000053.1 GCA_026126165.1 Alphaproteobacteria bacterium | reverse complement strand
GGTTGCGCAGGTCGTAGAGCGACGGGCAGGTCTGGCCAAGCAGGCGCTGCTGCTCCACGGATGCGGGTTCGGTGTCGCCCTGCGTCACGATCAGCCGGCGCAACACGCCACGATACTCGCCCGGCACCTCCTGCCAGGCCTTGTCGCCCTTGTGGTCGCCGAAGGCGATGCGCCGGTCGGCCTCCGGCTCGGCAAGAAAGATGCCCCAACGGTAGTCGGGCATCTTCACGTAGCCGAACTGCGCCCAGCCCTTGGCATCGACGGAGACGGCGGTGCGCAGATAGACATCGCGCATCTGGAACCCTTCCGGTCCCATTTCCTTCCACCAGTCGATGAACTTCGGCTGCCATTCCTCCAGCGCCCGTTGCAGGCGGCGGTTCTCCGAAAGATGGACGTTGTTCGGAATGCGCTCGATATAATCGATGGCCATCAGACCCTCCTTCTGTCGAACTCGGCCCGCTGGCCGCTGCCATAGAGCTTGAGCGCGCCTTTCTCGCCGGCCGCGTTGGGCCGCTGGAAAATCCAGTTCTGCCAGGCCGAAAGGCGGCTGAAGATCTTGCTTTCCATGGTTTCCGGCCCGCCGAAGCGCAGGTTCGCTTCCATGCCGGTCAGTCCGTCCGGCGAGAAGGCGGCGCGTTCCTCGATTGCGATGCGCACCTCGTCCTCCCAGTCGATATCGTCCGGGATAAAAGTGACAAGGCCGAGTTCTGCGGCCGCTTCCGCATCCAGCGGACGGGCGATCTCGGCCTTGAGGGCCTCGATGCGCTCCGGCTCGGCGAGAAAGCGGCTTTCAAGCCGGCTCAGACCATTCACCATCGGATAGCGGCCGAAGTTCATTTCGGTCAGGCGGATCGAAGCCGGCGGGCGGTTGTCGCCCTCGAAACGCCCCAGCAGCATGTAGGAGCGGTCCGAGGCCAGCGCCAGCTCTAGCAGCGTGCCGCAAAAGCAGGAGCCCGGCTCGATCAGGGTGAAGACCGAGCGGGAGGAAACGTCGATCCGCTTGAGCACCCGCTTGAGATAGAGCTGGATCTCGCGCACCAGCCAGTCGCCCGCATTGTCGACCAGCGCCCGGTCATGCGCCTCGACGAGGCCGGCATCGCCGCTGGAATGGAAGATCCAGGTGCCGCATTCGAGTTCGTTGCTGCGCAGATGCAGGATCAGGTCGTCGAGCTGGCGCGCCAGCGCCAGCGGCCAGAAGCCCGCACCTGCGGCATGGATCGCCGCGATGCCATCGGGTGGCGGTGCCGCGGGCCCCTTGACGGTGACATGCACCGCGCCGCGGTCGCGGTCGATCTCCGCCTCGAGATGGTCGTAGGCGATGCGCTCGCCCTCGATGCGGCGGGCGAGGGGAGGAAGGGCGATGCCCCTGGCGCCGGACGGGCGGTCGGAGCGGGCGGCAAACTCCTGCGCCCGCGCCCGCACCGTCTCTTCGAGCCGCGAGCGCGGCACCACTTCGTCCACCAGGCGCCAATCCACCGCGCGGCGGCCTTTCACGCCTTCCTCGGTCGAGCAGAAGAAGTCCGCGAGGTCGCGGCGCACCTTGCGCTTGTCGGTCAGCCGGGTCAGGCCGCCGGTGCCCGGCAGCACGGCGAGCAGCGGCAGTTCCGGCAGGGATACGGCGGTATTCCCGTCATCGGCCATGACGATATAGTCGGTGGCCAGCGCCAGTTCGTAGCCGCCGCCGGCGCAGGCGCCGTTGATCGCGGTCAGGTAGACCTGGCGGGAATGTTCGGTCGCATCCTCGATGGAATTGCGCGTCTCGTTGGTGAACTTGCAGAAATTCACCTTGTGGTGGTGGGTCGAGAGGCTGAGCATGCGGATGTTGGCACCGGCGCAGAACACCCGCTCCTTGCCCGAGGCGAGGATCACCGCCTTGACCTCCGGATGCTCGAATCGCAGCCGCTGCACCGCGTCGTAGAGTTCGATATCGACGCCGAGATCGTAGGAATTGAGCTTCATCTCGTAGCTGGGCTGCAGGCCGCCATCCTCCTTCACGTCCATCACCAGCCGTGCGATGTCGCCATCGACTTCCAGGCGCCAGTGACGGTAGCGGGCGGGGTCGGTGCGGAAGTCGATCATCGTGGCTCCTCTGGGAATTCGGCGAGCTGCAGCAAATCGTCGAGCGCGGCCGCCTCCGGCCGGTCGGACGTGTCCAGGGTGGCATGCGCCTTGGCATAAAGCGCCTCGCGCTGCGCCAGGATGCGGCGCAGGTCGGCCATTGCCTCTGCCCGGTCGCCCGCCATCGGGCGGAGATCGCCCTGGGCGATCACGCGGTTCATGTGTTCTTCGAGACTGGCCTTGATCCAGATCGTGAAGCAGGAATCGAGCAATCGCTCGTAAGTTGCTGTTTCCGATACCAGACTGCCGCCAGCCTCGATCACGGCGGCGGGATGTTCGGCCAGCGCCCGCTCCAGCGCCTGGCGTTCGTAGCGGCGATAGGCGCCCTGCCCGTAAAGGTTGAAAATCTCGCTCAGGCCGGCGCCCGCTTCTGCCTCGATCAGCTTGGCGAGGTCCACGAACGGAACCGAAAGACGCGCCGCAAGCAGTTGGCCAAGCGTGGTTTTTCCCGCTCCGCGCAGTCCGATCAGGGCAATCCGCCCCTGACGCTCGGGCCGGCCGCCGAACTCGCGCTCGATCAGGGCGGCCGCGCGCTCGATCTGGCGCGGGGAAAGGCGGTTGAGTTTTTCCAGCAGGAGCGCCAGCTCGACCGGAGGTTCCGCGCCATCGCGCACCAGGCTCTCGGGGGCGAGACCCATGGCCGCCGCCACCTGCCGCAGCAGCATGATGGAAATATTGCCCTGACCGCTTTCGAGCTGGGCGAGGTAGCGTTCCGAGACGCCGGAATGAAGCGCGAGCTGGCGCCGGGTCATGCCGCGACGGGCGCGCCCGTTCCTGACCCGCTCGCCAAGCTGGCGCAGATAGCGAAGCTCGTCGGCCTCCGGATCCGGGCGAAGGTTTTCCGCCGCTCTGGCAATCATGCAGCCTCCCATCGACGAATATGCATTATAATGCGTTTTGTCTGGATAGCGACTCGAAAATGCAGTATGTTGCATTTTCACTCCGGGCAAGGCATGAGGGAGGCATGATGGCGCAGCCAATAACGATCCTGGTCGGCACCATGACCGGAACGGCGGAACTGGTCGCCGACGAGGTCAAGGGCGTGCTGGAGGGCTCCGGCCGCAAGGTCGAGATCCTCGCCATGGACCATCTCGATGCCGGCGTATTTGCGCGTCCGGGCCTGTTCCTCGTCTGCACCTCGACCTATGGCCAGGGCGACGTGCCGGACAATGCGCAGGCGTTCCTCTCCGATCTGAAGCAGCGCCGCCCCGATCTGGGCCATGTGCGCTACGGCGTGATCGGCCTCGGCGACAGCACCTATTTCGATACCTACTGCAACGGTGGGCGCCAGTTCGACGAACTGCTCGCCGCGCTGGGCGCGCTGCGGATCGGCGAGCGGCTCGACCACAATGCTTCGGGGCCCGACCTGCCGGAGGATGCGGGCGCCGCCTGGGCGGCGGATTGGCTCGGCCTGCTCGACGCGGCGGAGCAGGCGGCGGCCTGAGGCGCGGAGGGCAATTGCACGGCACAGCGACCCTGTGCCTTACTTCGCATCCGGCATGACGGGTATCCGGGGAGGATAAAGAATGAGCGAGCGCCGGGCGCTGGAACTGCCGCGCCAGTACAACGCCGCCACGCATTTCATCGACCGCCACCTTGCGGAAGGCCGGGCGGAGAAGATTGCCTTCATCGACGATCGGGGCAGCTACACCTATGCGGATCTGGCGCAGCGGGTGAACCGCGCCGGCAACATGCTGCGCGGCCTCGGCCTCGCGCCGGAGCAGCGCGTCATGCTCTGCCTGCTGGACGGCATCGACTTCGTCGCCGCCTTCTGGGGCGCGATCAAGATCGGCGCGGTGCCCGTGCCGGTCAACACGTTGCTGACGCCTGCCGATTACGAGTTCATGCTGCGCGATAGCCGCGCGCGCCTGCTCCTCGTATCCGAGGCGCTGGCGGATCGCTTCGCCGGCCTGCGTCTCCGCGCGCCGGAGTTGCGCTCGGGCATTGTCTCCGCGCCGAAGGGCGTGCCGGGTTTCGCCGGCTATCATCACTTCGGCACGCTCTGCGCGATGGCGTCCGACCGCCTGGCGGCGGCCCCGACCACCTGCGACGACATTGCTTTCTGGCTCTATTCCTCCGGCTCGACCGGCCAGCCCAAGGGCGCCATGCATCTGCAGTCCGATTTGGTGCAGACAGCGCATCTCTATGGGGAAGGCGTGCTCGGCGTGAGCGAAGGCGACCTGGTCTTTTCCGCCGCCAAGCTCTTCTTCGCCTACGGTCTCGGCAATGCCATGACCTTTCCGCTGCATTGCGGCGCGACGGCGCTGCTGATGGCGGAACGGCCGACGCCGGACAGCGTCATGGCCCGTCTGCGACAGTATCAGCCGACGATCTTCTACGGCGTGCCGACGCTCTACGCGGCGATCCTCGCCAATCCGGCGCTTGGCCGGGCGCAGTCCTCGGAGCGGCTGCGGATCTGCGTCTCTGCCGGCGAGGCGCTGCCGGAGGAAGTGGCGCGGCGCTGGCGCGAGCGTTTCGGCGTCGAGATCCTGGACGGCATCGGCTCCACCGAGATGCTGCACATCTTCCTCTCCAACCGGCCGGACGACATCCGCTATGGCACCACCGGCCGGGCGGTGCCGGGCTATGAGCTGCGGATCGTGGACGAGACCGGCCGGGACGTGGCCGATGGCGAGATCGGCGAACTGCTGGTCAAGGGGCCGTCCGCCGCGGCGGGATACTGGAACAGCCGCGCCAGGTCGCTCTCGACCTTTCAGGGACCATGGACGCGCACCGGCGACAAGTATGTGCGCGACGCCGACGGCTACTACCGCTATGCCGGCCGGGCGGACGACATGCTGAAGGTCTCGGGGATCTGGGTCTCGCCCTTCGAGGTGGAATCGGCGCTCATGGCGCACGATCAGGTGCTCGAGGCGGCCGTGGTCGGGGTCGAGGACCGGGACCGGCTGGTCAAGCCCAAGGCGTTCGTCGTGGCCCGGCCGGGGGCGGCGGTGGACGAGGCGCTGGCCGAAACGCTGCGCGCCTTCGTGAAGGACCGTCTCGCCCCTTACAAGTATCCGCGCTGGATAGAGTTCGTGGACGATTTGCCCAAAACCGCCACCGGGAAGATCCAGCGCTTCAAGCTGCGCCAGCGCCAGTGACCGGTCGGCTCCGCCTCTCCGGCGGCGAGATCGAACTCGCCTGGCACGGCGAGCGGCGGCCGGGCGCGCGGGTGCTCGTCTTCCTGCACGAGGGACTTGGCTCGGCCGGCCTGTGGCGCGACTTTCCGGCGCGCGTCGCCGTTGCCAGCGGGCTGCCGGCGCTGGTCTACAGCCGCTTCGGCTATGGCGCCTCCGATCCCTGCGCGCTGCCGCGCCCGCTCGGCTATATGCATGACGAGGGGCTTCAAGTCCTGCCAGAGCTTCTGGAGCGGCTCGAAATCGATGCTTACGTCCTGGTCGGCCATTCCGATGGCGCGTCCATCGCCATCATTCATGCCGGTGGCGCGCCGCGACCGGGCCTCGCAGGCGCGGTGCTGATGGCGCCGCACGTGTTCAACGAGGATATCTCGGTGCGGTCCATCACTGCCGCCAAGGCGGCCTATGAGGGCGGCGACCTCAGATCGCGGCTGGAGCGCTGGCACGGCGCGAACGTGGATTGTGCCTTCTACGGCTGGAACGGCGCCTGGCTCGATCCCGGCTTCCGCGACTGGAACATCGAGGCGTATCTGCCGGCCATCGACGTGCCTCTCCTCGTCATCCAGGGACGCGACGACGAATATGGCACCCTGGCGCAGGTCGAGGCGATCCGCGCCGGCGCCACGAGGGCCGGGACGGAACGGCTGATCCTCGATCATTGCGGCCATTCGCCCCACCGGGACCGTCCGGAGGAAACGCTGGCTTCCATCGCACACTTTCTCGGCCGGATCAGCGGATGATCAGCCCCTGGCTGGTCGGCAGTTCCAGCACGTGGCAGCCGCGCGCGGCGAACCAGGCGCGTTCCGCGTCCCGCTGGTCGCGGTAGCCCTGATAGCCGTAATCGTCGAGCACGATGATGCCGCCCGGCGAGACGCGGTCGAAGAAGAATTCCAGCGCGCCGATCTCCGGCGCCACGGCATTCATGTCGATATGCAGGAAGGCGACCTGGCGCGGCGCGCCGGCATGGAGCACCTCGGGCACCGAGCCTTTGACCACCCAGACATTGGGCAGGTCGGCGAAGCGGGCGCGGGTGCGTTCGTAGAGATCGCCGCCGATCTCGGGCATGCGCGTATGGCTGCTGCCCGGCGGATACTCGAACAGGTCGTAGAGCCAGTAGCGCCGGGGCAGGTCGCCGAAATCGAGCGCGTCGCAGAGGATGCGCGCCGAGGTGCCCTTGTAGCAGCCGCATTCGACGAAATCGCCGGGCCGGCGCAGGCCGTTGCGCGCCGCCCAGTAGAGCACCGCCGTGCGCCAGACGATGCTGCGTTCCACCTCGTTGGTGGCATGGCGCGCGACCGCCGCCATGAACGCCTCGTCCTCGAGGAAGGAGAGGTTCTTGCTGAAAGTGATCAGGTTGTCGCCGGTGAAGATGCCGCTGGCCCAGCCACCCCCGAGCGTGCCCAGCATCTGCTCGAGGCCGGCGGCAAAGCGGGCACGGTCGCGCACGCCGAAGAAGGTCGGACCGAACCAGCCGGTCATCTTGCGGGGCGTCGCGTCCCCGGCCTCGTTTTCGTTCTGCATGGGGCGGACAATCTAGCGCCCGGCGCGATCATTGCCGGTCAAATTCGCGTCAACAATCGGTGCCTTCGCCGGTCGAGCGTGCTTCCGCACCCAGGGCCCATGCGCTAGATTTCC
Source organism: Alphaproteobacteria bacterium (assembly GCA_026126165.1). Lineage (GTDB taxonomy): Bacteria > Pseudomonadota > Alphaproteobacteria > Ferrovibrionales > Ferrovibrionaceae > JAHCJQ01. The sequence goes on along the minus strand of JAHCJR010000053.1, from coordinate 17,832 downwards.
GGCCATGACCGAGGCGAAGCCCACCACGGCCCAGCTCAAGTATCTCCGGCGCGGGCTGACCCAGGCCGGCGGCAAGCTGCCGCTGTTCGACGAGGAAGGCCAGCGGGTCGCGCCGGCCACCATACAGTCCTGCATCGAGCGCGGCTGGGCCGAACCCTGGTTCGCCAATCCGATCAAGCCCGACTGGCTGGTCTGCCGGCTGAGCGAGCAGGGCCGCCGGCTGCTGGCCGAGACACCCGGCGCCACCGGCCGCGTGCTGCCTTTCTCCGGTGGACAATCGGCGAGGGAGAAGCCATGACATCGGGACAGTTCGTCATGTTTCTGGCGGCAGCCTTCTGGGTGCTGCTGCATGTGGGGCTTGCCGGTTCGCCGCTGCGCTGGCGCCTGGTCGGCGCCATCGGCGAGAACGGCTTTCGCGGCCTGTTCTCGCTGCTCTCCGCCGTCGGCCTGTTCTTTCTGATCTGGGCCTATGGGCAGGCGCGCTCGCCCGATCACTTCTACGGGCTGTGGGTGGCGGAACGCTGGACCTACTTCATTCCGGTCGTCGTCATGCCCTTCGCCTTCCTGCTGCTGGTCGCCGCGCTCACGCCGCGCAACGTCACCCTGGCCGGTGCCGACATGGTGGCCAGGGGCGAGGTGGAGCCGCGCGGCATCTTCCGCATCACCCGCCATCCCATGCTGTGGGCCTTCGCCCTCTGGGCGGCGGCCCATATTCCGCCGAACGGCGATCTCGGCTCACTGCAGCTTTTCCTCGCGGTCCTGATCGTCTCGGTCGCGGGCATGTTCTCGATCGACCGCAAGCGCGCGCGCCAGCAGCCCGCGACATGGCCGGCCTATGCCGCTGCCACCTCGGTCCTGCCCTTCGGCGCCATCCTGGCCGGGCGCAACCGGCTGGCGCTGTCCGAGCTGGGCTGGGGGCGGATCGCTCTGGCGGCGCTCGCCTTCCTGCTGGTCTGGATGTGGCACGGCGCGCTGATCGGCGTTTCCGCCCTGCCGGGCTGACCTTTCAGCGGTACCAGGTGCGGTAGCTGCGCGCCGCGCGGTCGTAGCGCAGGATACGGTGATTGCCGGTATCGGCGAGGAAGATCGCGCCCTGCCACAGGCAGAGGCCGGCCGGCTCGCCGAGGGGGAGGCAGAGCGGATCCTCGCAGCGGAAATCCGCGCCGTATTCCTCCACCCGGTCCGCTGCCTGGTCGATGCGGCGCATCGTGTCGTTGAAGCTGTCCGCCACAAGGATGGCTTTGCCATCCGGTGTCAGGTCGAGGGGATGCTGCAGACGCGCCGAGGCGAGCGGACCGTCGATGCGGCCGAACTCGAACAGGCCGGCACCGACCAGGGTCGAAACCTGCCCGCTTGCCAGGTGGAGCCGGCGGACGGCGGAGGTCTCGGCATCGGCGAAAACGATCCCCTCGCCATCGGCCTCCAGCGCCAGCGCGGAGGGCTGGGCGAGGCAAGCATCCTCCGGCCCGCCATCGCGCAGACCCTCGGCGCCGGTGCCGGCGATGCGGCGCATCATGCCGCTGCCCAGGTCAATCGCGCCAAGCTGGTGCGTCCCGGCATTCGCGAAGTAAAGCATGCCATTCCCGACCGCGAGATCCCAGGGCGAGGCAAGCGCGCTCTCGCGCGCCGGCGCCGGCGCGGGCCCGAGTCGCCGGCCGCGGCGGCCAATTCCGGCAACGGTGCCGACCCGGCCCGCCGCGAGGTCGATGCAGCGGATGGCATGGTTGCCGGTATCGGCGACGTAAAGCCGCCCGTGCGTCGCGGCGACGGCCTGCGGGGCATCGAAGCGGGCGTGGCCGGCCGTGCCGTCGACGAAGCCCCGCTCGCCCGAGCCGAAGGCGGCCGTCTCGTTCCCTTCCGCATCGAGCAGCAGCACGCGGTTGTGGCCGGTATCGGCGACCGCCAGCAGCTCGCACCCGTCGGACTGCCGAAAGGGGCGAATCTTGCCGGGAAAACGCAGCCGCGCGCTCACCGGTTCAGGCGCAATGCCCGACTGTAGCGGCAGCTCCGGCGGCGCTTCGGGCGTTCCTTCCACCAGCCGGCCGACCGCAGCCAGCAGCTTGGCGGCGTCCGGCTCGCCGGCATGCTGTCCGACCACGTAGCCATCGGCGGAAAGAAAGACGAGTGTCGGCCAGGCCCGCACCGCATACTGCTTCCAGAGCTGGAAGTCCGTGTCCTGGACGACCGGATGGCGGATGTCGAGTCGGGCGATGGCCTGGCGCAGCCGGCCGATCTCGCGCTCCGCCGGAAACTTCGGCGAATGCACGCCGATCACGGCCACCTGGTGCGGGAAACGTTCCTCGACCTGGCGCAGGGCGGGGAGGACGTGCAGGCAATGGATGCAGCAGGAGGTCCAGAAATCGAGGATGACGACGCGGCCGCGCAGCGCGGCGCGGCCGAGCGGGGCGTCGGTATTCAGCCAGACGAGGCCGGGGAGGTCGAGTTCGGGGGCGCGGACGGCCATGACGCCAGTCTAGGGCATCGTGCGATCCGCCGCCCGTCGCAAGAACGTGATGCTTGGGCGGTAGCGGCTTCTGCGCTATCCATCGCCGGCCATGACCCCGTTCGCCAGTTTCCTGAGCGGCCTGCTGATCGGCGTTGCGATCGCCGCGCCGGTCGGCCCGATCGGCGTGCTCTGCATCCGCCGCGCGCTGGCCCATGGCCGGCTGTCCGGTTTCGTCTCCGGCCTCGGCGCCGCCGCCGCCGATGCACTCTATGGGGTCGTCGCCGCTTTCGGCCTGAGCGTCGTCATGCAGACCCTGGTCGGCCTGCAGGGCTGGCTGCAGGCCGGCGGTGCCGCCTTCCTGCTGCTGCTCGCCATCCGCATTGCCCGCGCCCCGGTGCCCGAAATCGGTACGGCGCCGGCCGGTCTCGGCGCCGGTGCCCTGGCGGCGCAGTTCCTTGGCGTGTTCCTCCTCACGCTCGCCAATCCGGCGACGATCCTTTCCTTCATTGCAATCTTCGCCGGCGCCGGCCTTGGCGCGGGGACGGGCGCCGGGGCGCTGCGCCTCGATGCGGCGGCGGCGATGGTGGGCGGGGTGTTTGTCGGATCGGCCGCCTGGTGGCTGCTGCTCTCCCAGGGTGTCGCGCTGTTCCGCCACCGGCTCGGCGGGCCGGGACTGAAGCTGGTCAATTTCGCCTCCGCCGCCATGCTGGGCGCTTTTGCCTTGTGGACGCTGCGGCAGCTCCTCACGCACGGCTGACAAGCTTGTGAATGCGTCGCCGTCGCGGGCTTTCGGCGCAAGTCCACTGGACATGGCGGTTTGGCCGACCCTAGACTGTGGCCGGATTGTGACCGGTCCGCCGCGCGCGGCCGGTCTGTTCGCCGCCGCGCTCCGGCCTGGGCCGCTGCCGGCGCGGCGATATCGAGGTTTCCGGCCGGCCGCCAAAAGCCGTCCGGGCCGTGGCCGATACAGGGAGTGAAAAGCAGATGCGATTCAAATCGATGCTCAAGGCCAGCGCCTTGGCGTTGGCCTTTGCCGTGCCGGTGACGCTGGCGGGCATGGCCGAGGCCAAGACCTTCCGCTTCGCCAATGACGGCGATCTCGGCTCCATGGACCCCTATTACCGGAACGAGACCTTTTCCCTCACGGTGCTGAACAACGTCTATGAGGGTCTATTCCGCCGCAAGCCGGACCTCACCATCGAGGCCTCGCTCGCCGAGAGCTGGAGCCAGCCGAACCCGACGACCTGGCGCTTCAACCTGCGCAAGGGCGTCAAGTTCCACGACGGCACGCCCTTCACCGCCGACGACGTGGTCTTCTCGATCAACCGCGCGGCGACGTCTCCGTCGAACATGGTCGGCTATTTCGCCAGCTTCAAGGAAGTGAAGAAGGTCGACGACTACACGGTCGACTACATCACCAAGTTCCCGGACCCGCTGATCCCCGACAACCTGGCCTACATCTTCATGATGTCGAAGTCCTGGGCGGAGAAGCACAACGCGCAGAAATCGACCGACCTCACCAAACCGACGGAAGAGAATTACGCGACCCGCAACACGAACGGGACCGGTCCCTTCATCCTGAAGTCACGCGAGCCCAATTCGCGTACGACCTTCAGCCGCAATGCCAACTGGTGGGACAAGACCGCGAAGACCAACGTGACCGAGGTGAATTTCTCGGTGGTTTCCAACGCGGCGACCCGCACGGCGGCCCTGCTCTCGGGCGAGGTGGACATGGTCTACACCGTGCCGCCGCAGGACGTGGAGCGCATCTCGCGCAATCCCGGCACCAAGATCCTCCAGACCGCCGAGACGCGCGTCGTCTATCTGGGTTTCGACCAGTCGCGCGACGAGTTGCTGGAATCGAGCGTCAAGGGGAAGAACCCCTTCAAGGATGCCCGCGTTCGCGAGGCCTTCTATCGCGCCATCGATATCGAGGCGATCAAGTCGCGGGTCATGCGCGGCCAGTCGGCTCCGACGGCGCTCATGGTGGCGCCGGGCGTGCGGGGCTATTCCAAGACGCTCGACGTCCGCCCGAAGCACGACGTGGCGCTGGCGAAGAAGCTGCTTGCCGATGCCGGTTATCCAAACGGCTTCGAGGTCGGCCTCGACTGCCCGAACGACCGCTACGTCAACGACGAGGCGATCTGTCAGGCGGTTACCGCCATGCTGGCGCGGGCCGGCGTCAAGGTGAACCTGAATGCCCAGACCCGCACCAAGTATTTCGCGAAGATCCTGGGCCCCGGCTACACGACCAGCTTCTTCATGCTGGGCTGGGCGCCGGCGACGGTCGACAGCCACAACGTTTTCCTGAACCTGATCCAGACCAGGAGCGCGGAGAAGAAGACCGGCACGTTCAATGTCGGCGGCTATTCGAACCCGAAGTTCGACGAGCTGGCGGACAAGATCGCGCAGGAGACGGACGATGCGAAGCGGTCGGCGATGATCGCCGAGGCGACCCGCATCTATGTCGACGACTTCGCCTATATCCCGCTGCATGCGCAGGCGCTGATCTGGGCGGTGCGTGACAATATCGAGATCGCCCAGTATGCCGACAACGAGATGCCCTGGCGGCATATCGTTGTGAAGTAGGCGAAGGCGATACCGACGCATCAAGCGGCCCGGGCTTCCGCCCGGGCCGCCCGTGCTTCATGATCCGGCAATGATCGCCTTCATCCTCAGACGTCTGGCGCAGGCCGTCCTGGTCATGCTGACGGTCGCCTTCATCGCCTTTGCGATGTTCAACTTCGTCGGCGACCCGATCAACAACATGGTGGGGCAGGATACCTCGCTCCAGGACCGCGAGGCGCTCCGCCAGTCGCTCGGCCTCAACGACCCGCTGGTCCTGCGCTTCGGCCGATTCGTGGCGAACGCGGCGCAGGGCGAGTTCGGCGTGAGCTTCCGGCTCGCGGAGCCGGTGAGCCGGCTGATTCTCAACGCGCTGCCGGCAACCATGGAACTGGCCATCGTCGCGGCGCTGCTCGCGGTGATCTTCGGCGTCATGCTCGGCGTCTATACCGGCCTTTATCCCAACCGCTGGCTGAGCCGCTTCTTCCTCACCATCTCCCTGATCGGCGTCTCCCTGCCGACGTTCCTCATCGGCATTCTTCTGATCCTGGTCTTTGCCGTGCTGCTCGGCCTGCTGCCGTCCTTCGGTCGCGGCGAAGTGGTGCGGATCGGCTGGTGGAGTACGGGCTTCCTCACCTGGAGCGGCATCAAGGCACTGATCCTGCCATCGATCACGCTGGGGCTGTTCCAGATGACCCTGATCATGCGTCTGGTGCGCTCGGAAATGCTCGAGGTAATGCGCACCGATTACATCAAGTTCGCGCGCGCGCGCGGCCTGACAAACCGGGCGATCAATTTCGGCCATGCGCTGAAGAACACACTGGTTCCGGTGATCACCATCACCGGCCTGCAACTCGGCGCCATCATCGCCTTCGCCATCATCACCGAGACGGTTTTCCAGTGGCCGGGCATGGGGCTGCTCTTCATCCAGTCCGTGCAGTTCGCCGACATCCCGGTGATGGCCGCCTATCTGATCCTGGTCGCCGTCATCTTCGTGGTCATCAACCTGATCGTCGACCTGCTCTATTTCGCCGTCGATCCGCGATTGCGCATCGATGGCGGACGTTCGGGTCACTGACATGCAGATCACCGTCCGCTTCCTCGATACCTTCCGCCGCGCCGCCGACAGCGACATCTATTTCAGCTTCCGCTCATCCAGGCTCGTGATGGTGGCGACCTGCGTCACCGCCGTCTACTTCCTCGCCGCCATCTTCGCGCCGCTGATCGCCCCCCAGAACCCTTTCGACCTAGCCAGCCTGCAACTGCTCGATGCCTTCACGCCGCCGGTCTGGATGGAGGGCGGCGACTGGCGCTTCCCGCTCGGCGCCGACGACCAGGGAAGGGACGTGCTCTCCACGATCATGTACGGCTCGCGCATCTCGCTCGCGGTCGGCTTCCTCGCGGTCCTGCTCGCCATGCTGATCGGCATCGCGGCCGGCCTGGTGAGCGGCTATTTCGGCGGCACGGTCGATGCCGTGATCATGCGTATCGCCGACGTGCAGCTTTCCTTCCCGGCCATCCTCATCGCGCTGCTGATCGACGGCGTGACGCGCGGCGTCGTGCCGAAGGAAGAGCACGACAAAATCGCCTTCTTCGTCCTCATTCTCGCCATCGGCCTGTCGCTCTGGGTGCAGTATGCGCGCACGGTGCGCGGTTCGGTCATGGTGGAGAAGAACAAGGAATACGTGCAGGCGGCGCGCGTCATCGGCATCCCGCCGGCGCTGATCCTGGTGCGCCACGTACTGCCCAACGTCATGGGTCCGGTGCTGGTCATCTCCACCATCAACCTGGCAATCGCCATCATCACCGAGGCGACGCTTTCCTTCCTCGGCGTCGGCGCGCCCCCCACCACGCCTTCGCTCGGCACGCTGATCCGCGTCGGCAACAACTTCATTTTCTCGGGCGAATGGTGGATCTGCATCTTCCCGGGCTTCGTGCTGGCCACGCTCGTCCTCGCGGTCAATCTGCTGGGCGACTGGCTGCGCGACGCCCTCAATCCGAAACTGAGGTGAGCATGTCCTCCCCATCCCGCCAGCCTCTGCTCGAGGTCCGCAATCTCCGCGTCGAGTTCTTCGGGCGGCGCGGGCGCCTGCTGGCGCTCGACGATGTTTCCTTCCATATCGATCCCGGCGAGGTGCTGGGCGTGGTCGGCGAGAGCGGTGCCGGCAAGTCGCTGACCGGCGCATCGATCATCGGCCTGCTCGAGCCGCCCGGCCGGATCAGCGGCGGCGAGATCCTGCTGGAGGGCAAGCGTATAGACAACCTGCCCTATGAGGAGTTACGGCGCATCCGCGGCCGGCAGATCGGCGCCATCTTCCAGGATCCGCTCACCAGCCTCAACCCGCTCTACCGGGTGGGCGAGCAGATCGTCGAGACGATCCGCACCCACCTGCCGATGAGCGAGCAGCAGGCGCGAAAGCGCGGCATCGAACTGCTTCAGGAAGTGGGCATCCCTTCGGCGGCGGAGCGGTTCGACCATTATCCGCACCAGTTCTCCGGCGGCATGCGCCAGCGCGTGGTGATCGCACTCGCGCTCTGCGCCGAGCCGAAGCTCATCATCGCCGACGAGCCGACCACCGCGCTCGACGTCTCGATCCAGGCGCAGATCATCACCCTGCTGAAGCGCCTCTGCCGGGACCATGGCACGGCGGTCATGCTGGTGACGCACGATATGGGCGTCATCGCCGAGACGGCGGACCGGGTCGCGGTGATGTATGCCGGGCGCATCGCCGAGATCGGGCCGGTGCAGGACGTGGTGAAGCGCGCCCGCCACCCCTATACCCATGGCCTTATGGGCGCCATCCCGGAGATGGGCGCCGATATCGACAAGCTGACCCAGATCGAGGGAGCGATGCCGCGCCTCAATTCCATTCCGCCGGGCTGCGCCTTCAATCCGCGCTGCCCGAGCGCCTTCGATCGCTGCCGCGAGGAGAAGCCGTATCTCCTGCCGGTGGAGCGTTCGCAGGTCGCCTGCTGGCTCTATGATGAAACCGGCGCGCGCAGGGAGGCGGCCCATGGCTGAGGCGAAGGTGAAGCGGCGCGGCGAGGGCTATTCGCTGGATGTGCCGCTGCTCGACGTGCGGGGACTGAAGCGCCATTTCGATGTCTCGCCGCCCTGGCTCAACCGGGTGATCGAGCGCACGGGGCGGCGCATCCTGCGCGCGGTGGACGGCATCGATTTCAGTATCGGCAAGGGCGAGACTTTCTCGCTGGTGGGTGAATCGGGTTGCGGCAAGTCGACGGTGGCGCGCCTCGTGGTCGGGCTCTATGCGCCGACCGCCGGCTCGATCCGCTTCGAGGGAGTGGAGATCGGCCCGCCGGTGGAGCGACGGCGCAATCCGGAGATCCAGTCGCGCATGCAGATGATCTTCCAGGACCCCTATGCCTCGCTCAATCCGCGCTGGCGGGTCGCCAACATCATCGCGGAGCCGCTGCTCGCGCGCGGGCTGCTGAAGGACCGGGCGGAAATCCGAAAGCGGGTGGGCGAACTACTGACCCAGGTCGGCCTCTCGCCGGCCGACATGGAGAAGTTTCCGCACGAATTTTCCGGCGGGCAGCGCCAGCGCATCTCCATTGCCCGCGCCTTGTCCGGCGAGCCGGAATTCCTCGTCTGCGATGAGCCGACCTCGGCGCTCGATGTGTCGGTGCAGGCGCAGATCCTCAACCTGATGATGGACCTGCAGCGCCGTCTCGGCCTCACCTATCTCTTCATCAGCCACGACCTTGCGGTCGTCTATCATGTCTCGACGCGCGTCGGCGTCATGTATCTCGGCCGGCTGGTGGAGGTGGCGGAGAAGCGGGCGCTGTTCCGCCAGCCGCGCCATCCCTACACGCGGATGCTGCTGGATGCCATTCCCGATCTCGCCATGTCGGGGCGCCAGCGCATCCCCGTGGCCGGCGAGGTGCCGAGCCCGATCGATCCGCCCTCGGGCTGCACCTTCCATCCGCGCTGTCCCTTCGCCAACGATCGCTGCCGGCGCGAGGTGCCGGAACTGATCGCCGCGGAAGGTGGCGACCAGGTCGCCTGCCATGCGATCGAGGAACGCCGCCTGCCCGACTGGCATGCACCGGCGCCGGCGCCGGCCGCCTGAGCGAGGGGCGGGGCGGGCATGGGCGGCCCGGCGGACGACGAGATTCTCGACCTCGGCCATCTCCGGCAATTCACCGGCGGTGATCCGTCGACAGAGCGAGAGGTCTTCGAGCTGTTCGTTCTCGGCGCCCAGGGCTATTACGTGGCGCTCACCGCCTCGCTGCCCGGCTCGATCGAATGGCGCCGCGCCGCCCATGCGCTGAAAGGATCGGCCCGCGCGATCGGCGCACGGGAGGTGGGGCGGCTCGTCGAGGAGCTCGAGGCCATGCCGGCCGGCGGCGACCGGGTAGGGGTGCTGCGCGAACTGGCGCGGCTCGACCAGGCGATCGCGCGGGCCCGCGCGCGCATCCGGGCGCTCCATCCCGGAACCTGAGCCGCCCCGGGGCGCCGCCTGGGACCAGGCTCCTTGACCTGGGATGGTTGACCTGCATCAATGCCCGTGGGGATGCCAGCGGGTAGCTTGCAACCGGAACAGGCCGCCGGGCCGATGGGGCCGGAGGACGGGCAGCCGCGGCGCGCAGGGAAAGGAAACGGAACATCATGGCGATCAGGGACATTCTGGTTCATCTGGGCGACGATCCGCGCAACGACGTTCGGACCAACGTGGCACTCGGCCTCGCGGCCAAACACGAAGCGCGGCTGATCGGCCTTTATGTCCTGCCGATCCCGACCTGGCCCGCCACCGCCGAAGGCTACGTGCCGGTGGACCTGATCGAAAAGATGATGAAGGAAGCGCGCGCCGAGGCGGACAAGGCGAAGAAATGGTTCCTCGATGCATGCCGCAAGCAGGGCGTGAAGTCGGAATGGCGGCTGGCCGAGGGCGATCCGCTGATCCTGGTGCCGGAACAGGCGCGCTATGCGGACCTGGTGGTGGTCGGCCAGGTCGAGGAAGACATGGACGTGGACCGCCCCTCGGGCGTGATCGGCCTGCCGGAGGAGACGGCGCTGACCGCCGGCCGGCCAGTGCTGATCGTCCCTTACGCGGGCAAGTTCCGCACCGTGGGCAAGCGGGTGCTGGTCGCCTGGAACGGCAGCCGCGAGGCGACGCGGGCGGTGCACGATGCGCTGCCGCTGCTCACGCGCGCACAGAAGACCATCGTCTTCAGCGTCAATGCCGACACCGAGAGCCACATTCCGGGCGCAGATATCAGCGCGCATCTGGCGCGCCATGGCGTCAAGGCCGAGGCGCAGCACACGGTGGCCAAGGATATCGAAGTGGGCGATGCGCTGCTCGGCGCGGCGTCCGACCTTTCCATCGACCTCATCGTCATGGGCTGTTACGGCCATAGCCGCCTGCGCGAATTCGTCCTCGGCGGGGCGACGCGCGAGCTGCTGCGCCACATGACGGTGCCGGTGCTGCTCGCGCACTGACCGGGCCTCCGGCCCGCCATGGACAGGCCGGGACGGCGCCGCTAGTCTGAATGCATCTTCTGCCTTCCAGACTTGCGGAGTTCCGGCCATGTCCGTCATCCCACGTATCGCCGCCATGCAGCAGGAAATGCAGGGCTGGCGTCATCATCTGCATGCCCATCCCGAAACGGCGTTCCAGGAGCACATGACCGCCGACTTCGTGGCGGAGAAACTCAAGTCCTTCGGCATCGAGGTGCATCGCGGGCTGGCGAAGACCGGCGTCGTCGGCACCTTGAAGGCGGGCTCGGGCAATCGCGCCATCGGCCTGCGCGCCGACATGGACGCGCTCGACCTCACCGAGATGAACGACTTCGCGCACAAGTCGCGCCACGAAGGCAAGATGCATGGCTGTGGCCATGACGGGCATACCACCATGCTGCTCGGCGCAGCCAAGTATCTGGCCGAGACCCGCGCCTTCGACGGGACCGTGCATTTCATCTTCCAGCCGGCGGAGGAGAACGAGGCCGGCGGCCGCGTCATGGTGGCCGAGGGCCTGTTCGAGAAGTTCCCGGTGGAGGGCGTCTATGGCATGCACAACATGCCCGGCACCGATGTCGGCAAGATCGCGGTGCGGGTCGGGCCGATGATGGCCTCCGCCGACTTCTTCTTCGTCACCGTGAAGGGCGTCGGCGCGCATGGCGCCTTCCCCCATACGGGCATCGATCCGATCCCCATTGCCGCGCAGATGGTGACGGCCATCCAGGGCATCGTCAGCCGCAACGCCGATCCGATGGACGCGGCCGTGGTCAGCGTGACGCAGATCCATGGCGGGCACACGACGAACGTCATTCCGGAGGATGTGACCTTCTCCGGCACCACGCGCGCTTTCAAGGCCGAGGTGCAGGACATGATGGAGCGGCGCATCCGCGAGATCGTCGAGGGCATCGCTGCGGCGCACGGGGCGAAAGTCGAATACCGCTACGACCGGCGCTATCCGCCGACGGTCAATTCGGCCGAGGAAACGGAACTGGCGGCCCAGGCGGCGGCCGAGGTGGTCGGGGCGGAGAACGTGCTGCGCGACCTGCCGCCGGTCATGGGGGCGGAGGATTTCGGCTGGATGCTCAAGGCCCGGCCCGGCTCCTATGTCTGGATCGGCAACGGCGCGGGGGAGGGGAGCTGCATGGTCCATAATCCCCGCTACGACTTCAACGATCGCATTCTGCCGATCGGTGCCAGCTACTGGGCGCGGCTGGCGGAAGGTATCCTGAAGAAGGCTGCCTGAGGCATGCCCCCACCCCGGCCCTCCCCCGCTTCGCGGGAGAGGGAGAAGAAAGAAGCCCTCTCCCGCAAAGTGGGCTTGAGCCGCGAAGCGGATCAAGTGGTTGGGTGAGGGCAAAACCGGGCTGGATCGGCGGATCGTGACGGCCGTCACCGACGGGGCGCTCTGGCCGGCCTATCTTCCCCGCCGTCTGGAGGGTCCGGGGGTCCCAGGCACTGTTCGTGGCGAAATGGAGTCCGGGACCGTTCGATGAGTTTCGAAATCAAGTTCTGGGGCGTGCGCGGAACGATCCCCACCCCCTATCATTCCCATCTCGGTTTCGGCGGCAACACGAGCTGCGTCGAGATCCATGCCAACGGGCACCGCATCATCCTCGATGCCGGCACGGGCATCCGCTCGCTCGGCGCGGCGATGCAGCGCGACGACGGGCGCAAGGCGCATCTGCTGCTCTCCCACACCCATCTCGACCATATCAACGGCTTCCCCTTCTTCGCCCCAGTTTTCAGCAAGGAAACCGCGCTCACCATCATGGCCGGACACCTCGCCGACCAGGGCGGCGTGCAGCACGTGCTCCAGCAGCATCTGGCGGAGCCCAATTTCCCGATCCCGGTGGAGAAGATGGGCGCGCTGATGGATTTCGTCGATTTCCGCGCCGGCGATGCGTTCGCGCTCGGGCCGGAAGTTACGGTGAAGACCGCGCCGCTCAATCACCCTTACGGCGCCACCGGCTACCGGATCGAGCATGCGGGCAAGTCGGCCTGCTATGTCACGGACACCGAACACACGCCGGGCCGGCCGGACCAGAACGTGCTCGGCCTGATCGAGGGCGCCGACCTCTTCATCTACGACTGCACCTACACCGACCAGGAATTCGGCGACAAGGCGGGCTGGGGCCATTCCACCTGGCAGGAAGGAATGCGGCTGGCCAAGGCGGCGAATGTGGGCACCTTCGTGATCTTCCATCACGAACCCGACCATGACGACGCGGCGATGGCCGCGATCGAGCAGGAGGCCCGCCTTCTGTTTCCCGGTGCCATCGCCGCGCGCGAGGGTTTGCAGATCAGGCTGCGCTGAGGCGGCGGCGCACCTTCACGCCCTCGTGTTTTGCTGTTGGCGGCGACAGCGGCGAACCTTCGGAAAACTCCCAAGGAGCGCCGCAAGCGATGGCTACATTCGATATCTTCCGCGACTATCCCACGGTGGGCGGCGGCAACGTCGTGTCCGTTGACAGGTTCGCCCTGGACGTGGCGAACCTGCTGCGGCTGGGCACCTATGCGGCCGGCGACGGACAGGGCTTCGCGGTCACCTATTCCGGGACCATTGGCTACCGGCTGGAAGTGGGCGGCGAAAACATCGTCTATCAGAATGGCCTTCCGACTGGCGGCACGATCACATCCTTCCGCCTGTTCGGTGCGGACGGGCTGGAACTGCTGCGCATCGGCGGGCTTTCGCTCGATCTGCCCGAAGCACTGACCCGGGCCAATCCGACCGGCGACTTTTTCGGTCTGCTTTACGCCGGCGACGATCTGATCCGGCTCGGGCCGGGCCTGAGTGCCGACATTGCGATGTTTGGTGCCGGCGCCGGCGCCGATACGGTCGATGCCACGGCCAACGACAGCCTCATCGGAAGCTCCAGCGCCGACACGCTCGATGGCGGGAGCGGGGCCGACCGTATGATCGGCGGCAACGGCGACGACCTCTACATCGTGGATAACGCGCGCGACCGCATCCAGGAAAGCGCCGGCCCGGTCGAGGGCCGCGACACGGTGCGGGTGGTGGGCGATCTCGCAACGTGGCGGCTCGGCGCCAATCTGGAGAATCTGGAATATGCCGGGACCGGCGACTTCCGCGGCACCGGCAACGGCCTGCGCAACCTGATCCGGGGCGGGGCAGGCGCCGACTCGCTCTCCGGTGGCGGTGGCAACGACACGCTGGAAGGCGGCGCCGGCGCCGACCTGCTCACCGGCGGCACCGGGGCCGATCTCTTCCGGCTCGCCGCCGACGCGGTGGACACCATCACCGATTTCTCCAGCCGCCAGGGCGACGGGCTGGGCATCGGCAACCTGCTTGCCGATGGGACGCCGCGCAACTTGGCCGCTCTTGTCGAAGGCGGTTACCTGCGCTTCGAGCAGGCCGGGCGCGATCTCAATCTGTTCCTCGATGCCGACGGCGCGGCGGGCGCGGGGGCCGAGGTGCAGCTCGCCATCCTGCGCAACGTCGCCGCCCTGACGGAAGCGGATTTCCAGCTCGCCTGAGCGGGCAGGTTCAGCTTCCGAGGACGGGGCTGTCGAGAAAGCGTTCGGCCTCCGCATCCTCGATCTCGATAATCCAGAGATCGGGATCGCGTTGCACCTGGCGCGCCAGATAGGCATCGGCCGATGCCTCGTCCGTGCCGCCGGTGATGCAAGCCGTCCAGCCGAGAGCGCCGTCGCGCGCGCGGGCCTGGGTGAGGACGGCGAAGCTTGCGCCGCGCCGGTTGATCTTGAGCAGCACCGCCCCGGCATCCGGGTCGCCGCGCCGTGCCACCGTGGCGGCGACGCCCTGCTGGCCGCAGCGCCAGATCAGCGCCTGGACCCAGATGCCGGTGCGCAGTCGCGGCTCGCTCACCCTCCGCGCTCCGGCGAGCCATGCTCCAGCAGCGCAAGGAAGGCGGCGATGGCGCGGTTGCCCTGCCGCTCCTTCAGGCAAACCACGTGTTCCTCGGTGAAGATTTCCGCGTCGGCGAAGGGGATCGGCCGCACCCTGTCGTCGCGGCCGAACTCCTCGCGCAGCACCACGCTGAGCCCGAGTCCCGCGGCGACCGCCTCGCGCACCGCCTCGCGCGAGCCGATCTCGAGCGCGATCTCGGGCGCGATGCCGGCTGCCGTCAGCGCCTCCTCGAAGGCCCGCCTGGTGGAGGAGCCGGGCTCGCGCAGGATCAGCTTCTGGCCCGCCAGTTCGCCGAGGCGGACCGATTTTCGCCGCGCCCAGGGATGGCCGGCGGGGACGACCAGCACCACTTCCTTGCGGCCATAAGGAAGTTCGAGGAAGCGCGCATCGCCGCTGGCGGTCGCCAGCACCGCCACGTCGGCGGCATAGTCGAGCAGGCTCTGGCGCGCCTGCCGGGAATTGCCGATGGCGACCGATATCTCGATGCCGGGATGGCGGGCGCGAAAGGAAGCGATCAGCCCGATGACGAAATAGGGGCCGTCGGCGGCGACGCGCAGCCGCCCGCGCGCGAGCCCGCCCGCATCCTCGAGCAGCTCGCGCGCCTCCTCCTCGGTCGCGAACAGTCGGCGCGTCAGCCCGAACAGCGCCGTGCCGATATCGGTGAGCAGCACCTGCCGGCCGCGCCGGTGGAACAGTTCGACCCGGAACGTCTCTTCCAGCGCCCGGACCTGCAGGGTCACCGCCGGCTGGGTCAGGCCGAGCCGGTTGGCGGCGGCGGTGAAGCCGCCGGCCTCGGCCACCGCATGGAAGGCGCGGAGCTGCGCATGGTTCATTCCGGTATATTAGTCAACCTAATCAAAATGATAAGGAAATATAATTTGCCTTATGGACCGGCCGGGCGCCAGATGCCATGGCACCGCTGAAGAAGGAAGACCGAATGTTCGCCGCCGACCCGATCCTGCTCACCCCCGGCCCGCTCACCACCTCGCTCCGCACCAAGCAGGCCATGCTGCGGGACTGGGGCTCGTGGGACGGCGATTTCAAGCAGATTACCCGGCGCGTGCTGGACCGGCTGCTGGGGCTCGCCCATGCCGGGGAGGATTTCGTCTGCGTGCCGATGCAGGGCAGCGGCACCTTCGCGGTCGAGGCGATGATCGGCTCCCTGCTGCCGCGCGGGGGCAAGCTGCTGGTGCCGGTGAACGGCGCCTACTGTCAGCGCATCGCCGATATCTGCCGTTACATGGGCCGGCAGGTCGTGACCATGGACGTGGCCGAGGACGGCCAGCCCGACCCGGCAAAGGTGGCTGCGATCCTCGCCGCCGATCCCGCCATCACCCATGTGGCGGTGGTGCAGTGCGAGACGACCTCGGGCATTCTCAATCCGCTGCCCGAGATCGCCGCCGTGACGCGCGCTGCCGGCCGCCGGCTGCTGATCGACGCGATTTCCGCCTTCGGCGCCCTGCCGCTCGACTTGCGCGAAATCGAGGCGGACGCGGTCGCCATCTCCGCCAACAAGTGCATCGAGGGGGTGCCGGGCGCGGGCTTCGTCATCTGCCGGCGCGAGAAGCTGGAACAGGCCGCGGGCAATGCGCATTCGCTCTCGCTCGACCTGCATGCCCAGTGGGTTTACTACGCCAGGACCGGGCAATGGCGCTACACGCCGCCGACCCATGTGGTCGCGGCCTTCGATCAGGCGTTGATGCAGCACGAGGAGGAAGGCGGGACGGCGGCACGCGGCGCACGCTACGCGGCGAATTGCAAGGTGCTGGTGGAGGGGATGCGCGAGCTTGGCTTTCGCACCCTGCTGGCCGATCGCATCCAGGCGCCGATCATCGTCACCTTCCTTTGCCCGCGCGACCCGGCCTTCGCCTTCCAGCGGCTCTACGACCTGCTGAAGGCGAAGGGCTTCATCATCTATCCCGGCAAGATCACGGTGGCCGATACGTTCCGCATTGGCTGCATCGGCCAGGTCGGGCCCGAGGACATGACCCGGCTGGTCGAGGCGGTCAAGGCGGCGCTGGCTGAAATGGGGGTAAGGGACTGCGCCCCGAAGCTCGCAGCCTGAACGCCAGGTTACGAAATCATGACAAGTTGATGACAGATTCCATGAATCGGGACTAGCATCGGAGGCTGGATTCGGTGGCGGAGGAAAACCGCCGGGAGGAACCCAAATACACGCGACAGAGATCCTGCTGAACCTTGCCGGCGGCGTCGCGCTCCTTCTGTGGAGCATGCGGATGGTCAAGACCGGCATCCTGCGGGCCTATGGCGGCGATCTGCGGCGGATCCTGGCCGCCGCCACGAAGAACCGCTTCAGCGCCTTCGGCGCCGGCCTTGCCATCACCGCGCTGCTGCAAAGCTCGACCGCGACCGGCCTCATGGTCACGTCCTTCCTGAGCCGCCAGCTCCTGCCGGTGGCGCCGGCGCTCGCCATCATGCTGGGCGCCGATGTGGGCACGACCCTGGTGGCCCAGGTGCTGAGCTTCAATCCCCAATTCCTCTCGCCGATCTTCCTGCTGCTCGGTGTCGTCGGCTTTCTCAACGGCCGCGAGACACGGCACAGGGACCTGAGCCGCGTCGCCATCGGCCTTGGCCTGCTGCTGCTCGGTCTCAAGCTCATCCTCGCCGCCAGCGCGCCGATGCGCGAGAGCCCGATGCTGGCCCAACTCGTCGCCGCGGTTCAGGACGAGGTGGCGCTCGGTTTCCTCATTGGCGGCCTGCTGGCCTGGCTCTGCCATTCCTCGCTTGCGGTGGTGCTGCTGGTGATGTCGCTCGGCGCCGGCGGCGTCATCCCGATGCATTTCGCCTTCGCGCTCATCCTCGGCATCAATGTCGGCGCCGCCCTGCCGGCGCTGGCGCTGACGGCGGGCGAGACGCGGGCGGCGCGGCGCCTGCCGATCGGCAACCTGATGTTCCGCACCCTGGGCGCGCTGGCGCTGCTGCCCTTCGTCGGGCTGATCGAGCCGCATATCGCCCTTCTCGGGACCGACGGGGCACGGCAGATCGCCAACTTCCATACCGCCTTCAACCTGGGATTGGCGGTGGTCTTCATCGGCCTGACCGGGCCGGCGGCGAAAATCTGCGCGCGTATCCTGCCCGACCTGCCGAGCGCCGAGGCGCCGGGCCAGCCGCGCTATCTCGACCGGACTTCGGTGGTGACGCCCAACGTCGCCATAGCCTGTGCCGCGCGCGAAACCTTGCGCATGGGCGATTTCGTCGCCGACATGCTGGGACGCACCTTCGCCGTTTTTCGCGACAACGACCGCAAGCTGCAGCGCGAGGTCGAGCGGACCGACGATGTGGTGGACAGCCTGCACGAGGCGATCAAGCTCTATCTCGTGCAAGTGTCGCGCCACGAGCTCGGCCTCGACATGAGCCGGCGCTACATCGAGATCCTGTCGTTCGTGACCAACCTCGAGCACATCGGCGACATCATCGACAAGAACCTGTGTG
>JAHCJR010000052.1 GCA_026126165.1 Alphaproteobacteria bacterium | reverse complement strand
CGAAGCCGCAGCAGACCTCGGCGCCCGGCAACTCCTTCAGCTCCAGCCCCTCGACCTTGGCGAGCAGCCGGCGCGGCTGCGCCTTGATGCCCAGTTCGCGCAGGCCCGAGCAGCTGTCGTGATAGGTGGCGCTCGAAGTGAGGCTGGCACGCACATCCTCGAAGCCCAGCACGTCGACGAGAAACGAGGTCAGCTCGAACGTGCGCCGTGCCAGATCCTCGGCCGCGTCCTTCATCGCCGGATCGCCGGCAAAAAGTGCGGGGTAATGATCCTTCAGCATGCCGCCGCACGAACCCGACGGCGCCACCACGTAATCGAAGCCGCGAAAGGCCTCGATCACCTGGCGGGCAATGGCCATCGCATCCGGCCGGTCGCCCGAGTTGTAGGCAGGCTGCCCGCAGCAGGTCTGCGCTTCCGGCACCACGACCTCGCAGCCGGCATCCTCCAGCAGCTTGACGGCGGCAAAGCCGACCGCAGGGCGGTAAAGGTCGACGAGGCAGGTGACGAACAGGCCGACCCTCGGCCTGCCCTCCGCCTTGCCGGCCGGCGCCCCGCCGGACATGTCAGCGAACCGCTTCGTAGGCGGCCAGCGCCGCCAGGTTGACCAGGTCGGAGACGGTGCAATTCATCGGCGCGATCTGTACCGGCTTCGACATGCCGATCAGCAGCGGCCCGATCACATTGCCGCCGCCCAGCTCCTGCAGGATCTTGTAGGACGTGTTCGCCGTGTGCAGCGCCGGCATGACGAGAACGTTGGCCGGGCCGGACAGGCGGCAGAAAGGATAGTTGCGCATCAGATCCGGATTGAGCGCCACGTCCGCGGACATCTCGCCATCGCACTCGAAATCGAGTTCGCGCGATTCGAGGATGTGCATCGCCTCGCGGATGCGCTCGGCGGTCTCGCGCATCGGATTGCCGAAGTTCGAGAAGGAAAGCACCGCCACGCGCGGCTCATGGCCCATCTGGCGCGCCACCTTGGCGCTCTGGATGGCGATGTCGGCAAGTTCGATGGGCGAGGGCCGTTCATGCACGGTGGTATCGGCCACGAACACCGTCCGTCCCTTGGTGACGTAGATCGCCAGGCCGAAAACGCGGTGTTTGGGCTTCGGGTCGATCACCTTGCGGATTTCGGAATAGGCGTCCGACCAGTTCCGCGTCAGCCCGGTCACCATGGCATCGGCATCGCCCATCGCCACCATGCAGGCGGCGAACACGTTGCGATCCTGGTTCACCATGCGCAGGCAGTCGCGCTGCAGGTAGCCGCGCCGCTGCAGGCGTCGGTAGAGGAAGTCCAGATAGACATGGCGCTTGCCGGAGCGGCGGGCGGAATGCACCTCGAGCGGCTCGACCGAGCCGAGGCCCATGCGCTGCACCGCCTGCTGGATCAGCTCCTCGCGCCCGACCAGCACCGGCGTGCCATAGCCGGCATTGCGGAAGGCGATGGCGGCGCGGATCACTTTCTCCTCCTCGCCCTCGGCAAAAACCACCCGCTTCGGGTTGGCCACCACCTGGTCCATGATGAGCTGCAGCGAATCCGCCGTCGGATCGAGGCGGGCGCGCAGCGCGTGGCGATAGGCGCCGAAGTCGGCGAGCGGCTTGCGCGCCACGCCGCTCTTCATCGCCGCCCGGGCCACCGCCAGCGGCACGCTCGAGATCAGCCGCGGATCGAAGGGAACCGGGATGATATACTTCGGCCCGTATTGCGGCCGCTCGCCCTTGAAGGCGGCGGCGACCTCGTCGGGCACGTCCTCGCGCGCAAGCTTGGCCAGCGCCTCGGCCGCCGCAATCTTCATCTCGTCGTTGATCGTGCTGGCCCGCACATCGAGCGCGCCGCGGAAGATGTAGGGAAAGCCCAGCACGTTGTTGACCTGGTTCGGATAGTCCGAACGGCCGGTGGCGACGATGGCATCGCCCCGCACCGCGGCCACTTCCTCCGGCATGATCTCCGGATCGGGATTGGCCATGGCGAAGATGATCGGCTTGGCTGCCATGCCCTGGACCATTTCGGGCGTCAGCGCGCCCTTGACCGAAAGGCCGAAGAAGCCATCGGCGCCCTTCAGCGCCTCGGCCAGGCTGCGCGCCGGCGTATCGACCGCATGCGCGGATTTCCACTGGTTCATGCCCTCGGTGCGGCCCTTGTAGACCACGCCCTTGGTGTCGCAGAGGATCGCGTTCTCAGGCGGCAGCCCCATGGCCTTCATCAGTTCGATGCAGGCGATACCGGCGGCGCCCGCGCCGTTGATCACGAGCCGGCAGTTCTTCAGCGTGCGCCCGGTGAGGTCGAGCGCGTTGATCAGGCCCGCCACGGCCACGATGGCGGTGCCATGCTGGTCGTCGTGAAAGACCGGGATGTCCATCATCTCGCGCAGCCGCTGCTCGATGATGAAGCATTCCGGCGCCTTGATGTCCTCGAGATTGATGCCGCCGAAGGAGGGGCCGAGGAAGCGCACGCAATTGACGAACTCGTCCACGTCTTCGGTCGCTACCTCCAGATCGATGGAATCCACGTCGCCGAAGCGCTTGAACAGCACCGCCTTGCCTTCCATCACCGGCTTGGAGGCGAGCGCGCCGAGATTGCCGAGGCCGAGGACCGCCGTGCCGTTGGAGATCACCGCCACCATGTTGCCGCGCGAGGTGTAGTCGTAGGCGGTGTTGGGTTCCTTGGCGATCACCAGGCAGGGCGCGGCGACACCGGGAGAATAGGCGAGCGAAAGATCGTGCTGCGTCGCCATCGGCTTGGTCGGGCGAACTTCGAGCTTGCCCGGCTGGCCCTGCTGGTGGAAGGCGAGCGCCTCCTCATACAGGCTGTGGAACTTGCTGTCGCTCATGGGGTTTTTGGCTGTCTCCTCGGCAAGAGAGAGCACCTTAAGGCCAGCGCCGGACGACGGTCAAAGGCAATTCTGCCACGAAAGCCCGGCGAGGGCCCCGCCGCGTCCGCCCGGGGCGCCCGGGCGCGGGGCTGGCCTCCGGACGCGCTTCTCGCTAGGTTCTGCCGCCATGCAGGAAACCAGCCCGCCGCCAGAGGAGAATGCCGGCACGACGCCGCTCATGGCGCAGTATCTCGCCATCAAGGCGTCCCATCCGGACAGCCTGCTTTTCTACCGGATGGGCGACTTCTATGAGCTGTTCTTCGAGGATGCGGTGACCGCGGCGCGCGCGCTCGACATCGTGCTGACGCGGCGCGGGAAGCATAACGGCGAGGACATTCAGATGTGCGGCGTGCCGGTGCATGCCGCCGACGCCTATCTGGCGCGCCTGATCCGCGGCGGCTTCAAGGTCGCCGTCTGCGAGCAGGTGGAGGATCCGGCCGAGGCCCGCAAGCGCGGCGCCAAGGCCGTCGTGCGCCGGGACGTCGTGCGGCTGGTCACGCCGGGCACCCTGACCGAGGAAACCCTGCTCGATGCAAGGCGTCGCAATTACCTTGCCGCGCTCGGCCGCTCGGAGGGGCGCTATGCCATCGCCTGGGTCGATATCTCGACCGGCGACCTGGCCGCCGCCGCCTTGGCTCCCGGCGCCATCGGCGCATCGCTGGCGCGGATCGATCCGGGCGAGCTTCTGCTGCCCGACAGCCTGCTCGACCATCCCGACCTGGCGCCGGCGCTCGCCGATTTCCGCCCGCGGCTGACGCCGTTGCCGGCAAGCCGGTTCGACAGCCAGTCGGGTCAGGCGCGGCTCAAGGACCTGTTCGGCCTGGCCACGCTCGACGGGCTCGGCGGTTTCGCTCGCCCGGAACTCGCCTCGCTCGGCGCGCTGGTCGGCTATGTCGAGCTGACCCAGAAGGGCCGGCTGCCGATCCTCAAGCCGCCGGCGAACGAGACCGAGGCGGCCGCCATGGCCATCGACGGCGCGACGCGGCGCAACCTCGAGATGACGCAGACGCTATC
This sequence comes from Alphaproteobacteria bacterium, assembly GCA_026126165.1. GTDB lineage: Bacteria > Pseudomonadota > Alphaproteobacteria > Ferrovibrionales > Ferrovibrionaceae > JAHCJQ01. The sequence continues at coordinate 20,987 of JAHCJR010000052.1, read as the reverse complement.
GGGTTCGCGCAGGGGCAGTCTTCTCGACACGATCGACCGGACGGTGACGGGCGCCGGCGCCCGGTTGCTCGCGGAGCGGCTGTCCGCACCCCTGACCGATCCGGCACGCATCGACGAGCGGCTCGACCAGGTGGGCGCGCTGCTCGCGGACGAAGGCCTGCGCCGGCGCCTGCGCGAGGTGCTCGCCCGCTGCCCCGATCTGGAGCGGGCGCTCTCGCGGCTCTCGCTGGGCCGGGGCGGCCCGCGCGATCTGGCGGCGATCCGCGACGGGCTTGCCGCCACGCGGAGCCTGCGCGACCTCATCGCCGCCGCGCTGCCGCCGCCCCCGCTTACAGCTCTGGCCGAGCGGCTCGGCCTGCATGGCGACCTGGTCGCCGAACTCGACCTCGCGCTGGCGGCGGATTTGCCGCTGCTCTCGCGCGACGGGGGCTTCATTGCCCCCGACTACAGGCCGGAGCTCGACAACCTGCGGCTGCTGCGCGACGAAAGCCGGCGCCACATCGCCGCCTTGCAGGCCCGCTATGCCGAGGAGAGCGGCGTGCCGGGCCTCAAGGTGCGGCACAACAACGTGCTTGGCTATTACATCGAGGTCACCCCACGCCATGCGGAACGCATGGGCGAGGGTTTCATCCATCGCCAGACCATGGCGAACGCGGTGCGCTATTCGACCGTCGAACTGGGCGAACTCGCCGGGCGGATCTCGGAAGCGGCCGACCGGGCGCTGGCGCTCGAGTTGGAACTGTTCGACCAGCTCGCCCGCCTCGTCATCGGGCAGGCGCAGCCGGTCGCCGCCGCGGCGGCCGCCATCGCCGAAATCGACGTCGCCGCCTCGCTGGCCGAACTGGCGGCAGAACGGCGCTGGTGCCGCCCGGAGATCGATGCCAGCAATACCTTCCGCATCGTCCAGGGCCGCCATCCGGTGGTCGAGGCCGCACTGGAGGCGGGGCAGGCCGGTCCTTTCGTGCCCAACGATTGCGACCTGGGCGAGGCCAGCCGGCTCTGGCTGCTGACCGGCCCCAACATGGCGGGGAAAAGCACCTTCCTGCGCCAACAGGCGGTTATTGCCCTGCTCGCCCAGATGGGCAGCTACGTGCCGGCCGAGGCCGCCCATATCGGCATCGTCGACCGGTTGTTCAGCCGCGTCGGCGCCGCCGACGATCTGGCGCGCGGCCGGTCGACCTTCATGGTGGAGATGGTGGAGACCGCCGCCATCCTGAACCAGGCCGGACCGCGTGCCCTCGTCATCCTCGACGAGATCGGACGCGGCACCGCGACCTATGACGGCCTTTCCATCGCCTGGGCGACGGTCGAGCACCTGCACGACGTCAACCGCTCGCGCGCGCTCTTCGCCACGCACTATCACGAACTGACCGCCCTCGCCCAGCGGCTGCCGCGGCTGGTCAACCGCACCATGCGCATCAAGGAATGGCAGGGCGAGGTGATCTTCCTGCACGAAGTCACCGCGGGCGCGGCGGACCGGTCCTACGGCATCCAGGTGGCGAAGCTCGCCGGCCTGCCGGCTCCGGTGGTGCGTCGCGCCGGGGAAGTGTTGCAGGCGCTGGAGCAGGCCGGCCAGACCGGCGCCGCCGCCCGCCTCGCCGACGAGCTGCCGCTCTTCCAGGCGAGGGCGGCGCGCGAGGAAGCCCGCGCCGCGCCATCGCCGGTCGAGACGGCGCTGGCCGGAGTATTGCTCGACGAACTGACGCCGCGCCAGGCGCTGGAGCTGCTCTACCAGCTCAAGGCACTTCTGGAGAAGAAATCCGGCTGAGCCTCGTCAATAAAGGCGCGTGCGATAGGATTCCTCGAGCCGGCGATCGGCTTCCTCCGCCTTTTCGAGCCCGGTCTGGTCGGCGACCATCTGGCCCAGCGTGGGCAGGCGGCTGCGTTCGATACGATGTTCCGCGCCCCACAGCCGGGCGCGCTTGAGCGCCTTGGCGCAATGCAGGTAGCATTCCTCGACTTCGACGATCAGCGCCGAGCGCGGCGGCTTGCCCTGCACCGCCATGCCGGCGAGCAGATCGGCATCGAGGCTGATGCGCGCCCGACCATTGACGCGCAAGGTCTCCTCCACGCCGGGAATGAAGAAGATCAACCCGACGCGCGGATTGTCCTGGATGTTGCCGAGCGAATCGAGGCGGTTGTTGCCCGGCCGGTCGGGAATGGCCAGGGTCCTCTCGTCGATCACCCTTACGAAGCCCGGCGGATCGCCGCGCGGGCTGACATCCTGGCTGCCATCGCCCCGCGAGGTGCCGATGACGAGAAAGGGCGAGAGCGCGATGAAGTCGCGGCAATGGCGGTCGAGTGCCGGCAGGCATTTCGCCACCGCGATGCGCGATGGCGCGTCGTAGATCTCGCGCAGCTTCACATCCTCGTCCATTCCGCTTGCTCCTCGGTCCCGGCCTTCACGATTCCCGGTCGTCGATATCGCGCGCCAGCACCTCGCGCTTGCCCACATGGTTCGGCTTGCCGACCACGCCTTCCGCCTCCATCTGGTCGACGATGCGGGCGGCGCGGTTGTAGCCGATCTGGAAATGCCGCTGGATGAAGCTGGTGGACGCCTTGCGCTCGCGGCAGACCAGCGCCACCGCCTGGTCATAGAGCTCGTCATGCTCGCCATTGCCCCCGCCCATGCCAGGCAGGCCGCCGCCCTCGGGCTCCTCGGTCACCGCCTCCAGATAGGTGGGCTCGCCCTGGTCCTTGAGGAACTTGACGACCTTCTCCACCTCGGCATCCGAGACGAACGGCCCATGCACGCGCGTGATGCGGCCGGCACCGGGCATGAAGAGCATGTCGCCGGCGCCGAGAAGCTGCTCGGCGCCCTGTTCGCCGAGGATGGTGCGGCTGTCGATCTTCGAGGTGACCTGGAAGCTGATGCGGGTCGGGAAGTTGGCCTTGATGGTGCCGGTGATGACATCGACCGAAGGCCGCTGCGTCGCCATCACCAGATGGATGCCGGCGGCGCGCGCCATCTGGGCGAGGCGCTGCACCGAGGCTTCGATGTCCTTGCCCGCCACCATCATCAGGTCGGCGAATTCGTCGACGATGATGACGATGAGCGGCAACGGCGTGAGGTCGAGCTGGCGCTCCTCGAAGATGGGCTTGCCGGTCGCCGGATCGAAACCGGTCTGCACGGTGCGCGCCAGTTTCTCGTCCTTCTCGCGCGCCTCGCGCAGGCGCTCGTTGTAGCCGATGATGTTGCGCACGCCCAGTTCCGACATCTTGCGGTAGCGGTCCTCCATCTCCCGCACCGCCCATTTCAGCGCCACCACCGCCTTGCCGGGCTCGGTCACCACCGGTGCAAGCAGGTGCGGCACGCCGTCATAGACCGAGAGTTCCAGCATTTTCGGATCAATCATGATCAGCCGGCATTGCTCGGGCGAGAGCCGGTAGAGCAGCGAGAGGATCATGGTGTTGACGCCGACCGACTTGCCGGAGCCGGTGGTTCCGGCGATCAGCAGGTGCGGCATGCGGGCAAGATCGGCGATGACCGGCGCACCGCCGATATCCTTGCCGAGAGCCAGGGTCAGCTTCGACGTCGTGTTCTGGTATTCTGGCGAAGCCAGCAACTCGCGCAACAGCACGGTCTCACGCTTGGCATTGGGCAGCTCGATGCCGATGGCGTTGCGCCCGGGAATGACGGCGACGCGCGCCGAGACGGCGCTCATCGAGCGGGCGATATCGTCGGCCAGGCCGATGACGCGCGATGATTTCGTGCCCGGCGCCGGTTCGAGCTCGTAGAGCGTCACCACCGGCCCTGGGCGGACCTTGGTGATCTGGCCCTGCACACCGAAATCGTTGAGCGTCGATTCGAGCAGCCGCGCATTCTGCTCCAGCGCCTCCTCGTTGACCTTTTCCCTGCGTGTCTCGACCGGCGCGCTCAGCAGGGAAAGGGGCGGCAGCTTGTGTTCGTTCGATTGCTGCAGATGCAGCGCGGGCTGGCGCTCGGCCGGGCTGCGCCGCGGCTTGCGCGCCGCCTCGACGCGCGGCACGGCACGGCGCGGCGCCTCGTCCCCGTCATCCTCTTCGCTGTCCTCCTCTGATTTGGGCACCGTTTCCAGCTTGGGCTCCCGACGCGCCCGGGCAGCAGGCTCCCGGCGGCGGCGCGCGGTTTCCTCCTCCGCCTCCTCCTCGCCGCTGCGCGTCAGGCGATGGACCAGCGCGCGCATCGCGCCATAGGCGCGCCGTGTCTGCTGCCAGAGCGCGAGCCAGTCCGGCAGCGCCACGCCCATGGCGAAAAACAGCGCGAGCAGGGTGAGGGGAAGCTGGATCGCCAGGGCCATGAGCGGATGCAGGCCGATGCCGGCGGCGGAGAGTGCCAGAACCTCGAGACCGAGAAGCTGCGTGCCGAGCCAGCCGCCATAGCCGGAGGCATAGCGCGTCCCCGGCGCCGGCTCGAACAGCGCGAAGGTTGCGGCGGCGAGGGGAAGGAGGATCAGCACGGTCACCGCGCCGGCGATCAGCAGCGGCACGCGGATCTCGCGGTGGGCCGCGATGCGCCAGGCCCAGCCGGCCAGCACGGCGACGATCAGCCAGCCGACCAGCCCGAATACCTGGACGAGGATGTCGGCGACATAGGCGCCGGCCAGGCCGAGCGCGTTCGCCGGCGCTTGCGTGGTCGCATGGTTCAGGCTCGGATCGGCCGGGCTGTAGGTCAGCAGCGCGAGCGCGAGCAGCCCGGCCAGCAGGAAGACCAGCAGCCCGGCAAGTTCCAGCACGCGCCGGTGCAGGAATTCCCGCGCCCCTTCCGGCAGGAAGGTGAATTTCGAGGAAGGTCCGGCCCGTTCCATCGCCACCCGCCTCACCCCAGCGTCTCCGAAAGGCGGCCGAGCGCCTCGCGCGTCTCGTCGAGGCCATGCACGAGCGCCAGCCGGAGATAGGGTTTGCCGGCGGCCAGCCCCGAGCCGTCGTCGCGCGTCAGGTACTCGCCCGGCAGCGCGGTGATCGCCGCCTCGCCATAGAGCCGCCGCGCCGCCGCCTCGCCGTCGCCGACATCGAGCCAGAGGAAGAAGCCGCCGGCCGGCTTGTAGAAACCGAAGCGGTTGCCGATCACGCTCTCCGCCAGGCGGAACTTCTCCTGATAAAGGCGGCGGTTCTCCGCCACGTGGCTTTCCTCGCGCCAGAGCGCCGCCGCCGCGGCCGAGACCGGCAGCGGCGAGGGCGCGCTCGCATAGCCCCGCAACTTGACGAAAGCCTGGATGATCGCCGGATCGCCGGCGCAGAAGCCCGAACGCAGGCCCGGCACCGAAGAGCGTTTCGAGAGCGAATGAAAGACTAGCAGGTTGCGGAGATCGCCGCCAAGTCCAGCCGCCGCCTCGAGCCCGCCGGGTGGCGGCTGGTCGTTGTAGATCTCGGCATAGCACTCATCGAGCGCCAGCACGAAATCGTACTCGCGCGCCATCAGGATCAGCTCGCGCAGGTAGTCGAGGCCGGCGACCGAGCCCTGCGGATTGGCCGGCGAGCAGAAATAGACCAGCGCCGTGCGGGCCAGCAGATCCGGCGCGAGGGCTGTGAAGTCCGGCAGGAAATGCCGCTCCGCCAACGCCGGCACGAACACCGGCTCCGCCCCCGCCGTCACCGCGGCGCCGGCATAGCACTGGTAGAAGGGGTTCGGCATGCAGACCGCCGGCTGCCGGCCGCGCTTCTCCGGCGGCACCACGACGGAGGCCAGCATGAACAGGCCCTCGCGCGTGCCGGCCAGCGGCAGGACGTGGCGCTCCGCCTCGATCATGCCGTCCGGCAGCCGGTAGCGCGCGCGCAGCCAGTCGGCAATGGCGGCGCGCAGCTCGGCCGTGCCGTTGGCCGGCGGGTATTTGCCATAGAGATGGCGGTTCGCCGCCAGCACCTCGCCCACCAGGTCGGGATAGGCGTGCTGCGGCTCGCCGATCGACATGACGATCGGCCGCATGCCCTCGGGCGGCTTCACGCCCTCCAGCAGGTTGCGCAGGCGCTGGAAGGGATAGTCCTTGAGCTGGTCGAGACGCGGATTGAGCATGGGCGCAGTATGGCGGGATTCGCCCGCCGGTTCAGAAACAAAATGGAAACCCTCGCCGCCCCGGTATAGCCGAATCCGCCCGCGCCATCAAAGGTCCCGCGCGCCGTCCCTATAGTGCGGCCTGGTCCGCCTCGCCGGTGCGGATGCGCACCACATGGTCGAGATCCTGCACGAAGATCTTGCCATCGCCGATCTGGCCGGTGCGGGCCGCCGCCTGGATCGCCTCCACCACCCGGGAGGCGAGGTCCGACTTCACCGCCACCTCGATCTTGAGCTTGGGCAGCAGGTTCACCGCATATTCGGCACCGCGATAGATCTCGGTATGACCTTTCTGCCGGCCGAACCCCTTGACCTCGGTGACGGTGAGGCCCTCGACGCCAAGCGAGGTCAGCGCCTCGCGCACCTCGTCGAGCTTGAAGGGCTTGATGATCGCCATGACCAGTTTCATGCCAGTCTCCATTGCTGCCTGCCGTCCGCACCACAAATCAAGAACCGTGCCGGCTTCGCCCGCCGCCGGATCTCCCCGTCAAATCATGGACTTGGGCGAGAGCTTCCGGGTCCGGAGCTCCTCGCGGCCGGATGGCTGCATAAGTTTCGGGCAACCGGCGCGGCAAATGGCCGCCGGGGCGCTGCGGGCTGGACAAGCGGCGGGCGAGCGATTTATCTCCCCCCATGGAGCAGGAGGCGGCAGCCGGCGCGGCGATGCGCTGCGAGGTGGTGATCGTGGGCGGCGGCCTGGTCGGCCTGTCGCTGGCGGTGGCGCTCGGCCGCCACGGCGTCGAGACCTTGGTCATCGACCGCGAGGACCCGGCCACGGCGACCGCCGCCGCCTTCGACGGGCGGGTTTCGGCCATTGCCCATGCCAGCATGGCGATGCTGCACGCGCTGGGCATCGCCCGGCACGTTTCCGAGAGCCAGCCGATCTGGGACATCCGGGTCTCGGACGGCGATTCGCTGCTCTTCCTCCATTACGACCATCGCGAACTCGGCACCGAGCCTTTCGGCCACATGATCGAGAACCGGATGCTGCGGCTGGCGCTGCTGGCGGCGCTTGCCGAAACGCCCGGCGCGCGGCTGCTGGCGCCGGTGGCGCTGCGGCGGCTCGAGCGGGGCGCAGGGGGCGTCAGCGCCGAACTGGCGGACGGGCGGCGCATCCGCGCCCTGCTTGCCATCGGCGCCGACGGCCGGACTTCGCGCCTGCGTGAGGAAGCGGGCATCCGCACGCTTGGCTGGTCCTATCCGCAGACCGGCATCGTCTGCACCGTGGCGCATGAACTGCCCCATCACGGCATCGCGCAGGAGCGTTTTCTCCCCGCCGGCCCCTTCGCCATCCTGCCGATGACCGGCAACCGTTCCTCGCTGGTCTGGACCGAGCGGGCCGAGCTGGCGCCGGCGATTCTGAAACTCGGGCCGGCCCAGTTCCAGGCGGAGATGGCGCGGCGCTTCGGCGATTATCTCGGGCGAACGGACGTGGTCGGGCCGCGCTGGTCCTACCCGCTCACCCTGCACCATGCGGAGACCTACCTCGCGGAGCGGCTGGCCCTCGTCGGCGATGCCGCGCACGGCATCCATCCGATCGCGGGCCAGGGCCTCAATATGGGCCTGCGCGACGTCGCGGCGCTGACCGAGGTGGTGGTGGAGGCGCGCCGGCTCGGCCTCGATCCGGGTTCGGCCGCCGTGCTGGAGCGCTACGAGCGCTGGCGGCGCTTCGACAATGTCCTGCTCTCGGCGGTGACCGACATCCTCAACCGCCTCTTCTCCAACGACATCGCCCCGCTCCGCCTCACCCGCGATCTGGGGCTTGCCGCCGTCAACCGCACCGGCCCGCTCAGGCGCTTCTTCATGCGCCATGCCAGCGGCACGGTGGGCGAGCTGCCCCGCCTGCTGCGCGGGGAGATGGTTTAGGACGGCTGCCGGCCTTGCATCGGTCGGGCTAGCTTCTCTGCAAGGCGTAGTCCCCGTGCCAGTCGCCGGGATCGAGATGGGTGAACAGGCCCGTCTTGATGCCCGCCAGCGTGCGCAACATCTCCGTTCTCAGGAGGGGCGTCCTGCACATCAGGCCGAACGTGCGATCGCGCCACCATGCCGCCGCCCTTCGGTCGGACTGGAAGAACGGCGTCAGCCAGCGGCTGGCGATCTGGTAGAAACTCGTGTGGCGGCGACGCAGGCGCTCGTAGCGGGCGAGGGCGCCGTCGATATCCTCGTCGTGCTTCAGGCATGCGGCGAGGGTCAGCGCGTCGACCAGGCCGAGATTGGCACCCTGTCCCAGTTGCGGGCTGGTGCAATGCGCGGCATCGCCGATGAACACCAGACGGTCGTCGTGCCATTTTTTCATGATGGCATCGCCATACCGCGCGAAAGTCAGATCGTCGACCGATCGGAACTGGTCGAGGAAAGGCGAGAGTTCGGGCCAGTAGCCCAGCACCCGTTTCTTCCAGGGCTCGAGCCCCGCCTCGCGCCATCGCTCGTAGGAGTTCGCGGGCAGGCTCCAGAACAGGGCCAGCGTTTCCACGCCATCCCCCGGCCTCCTGCCGATGGCGAGCGCGCCGATCATCACGCCGGCCCCGTCGTAGCGCTGCCGCAGGTAGTCCTGCCCGAAAGCCTGCCCGGGATCCTCGCAGACGCCCCATATGGCGCCATAAGGATAGGGGCGGTCGTATTTCAGGTGAGCGTTCCGGCGGCGCAGTGCCGATCTGGCGCCGCTGGCGTCGATGACCAGATCGAAGCGGCCCCGGCCTTCTCCATTCCCGTCGACGGGCACTCGCCCGCCGCTTTCCATGCGCGTGCCGGCGATCTCGCAGGCCGTCACGAAGCGCACGCCCAGACGCACCGCTTCCTCATGGAGAATTTGAAAGAGCGCGCCGCGGTGCAGGCCAAGGCCGAAGAGGTGCGGCTTGAGTTGGTCGTAGCGGATATCGAAGACGCTCGCGCCGTCGACGGACTTGCCTTGCAGGTGGCGAATCCGCGCGCCATGGCCGATCGCCTGCCGGTCGAGCCCGAGGCAGGCGAGGCAGGCGAGGCCGGTCGGCTGCAGCAGCAGGCCGGCGCCCAGCGCGCGCGGCGTCGCGAACCGTTCGAAGAGCGTGACGTCGTGGCCGTCGCGCGACAGGAATGCCGCCGCCGCCAGGCCGGACGTGCCGCTGCCGACGACGGCGATCTTCAGCGGCTTCATGCGCACGGGCCCGCGCGCCGGTTCGAAAGCATGCGTCTTTCTCTGCTCCGACGCGCCGGCGATCCGGGTCTCGCCGCCCTCTGCCGCGACGGGGACGCCACGGCGCCGGGCATGTCCTAGGCCGCCTGCCTCGTTGCGTTCGTCTTTTGCCGGATCCGGAATACCGTCGCCAGATGGATCAGGATGCCGACGAGGATGGGTACGAAAAGCGGGTAGGCGACCGCGAGCATGGCAACAACGAGCGTGTTCCAGGCCATGCCCACCAGAACCGCTGGAAGATCGAGCCGCCTCGACAATGCGGGTTCCCGCCCGCGGATGTTTAAGGATGTTTAAACCAGCTCCCCCGCCGACCAGTTTGCCCCGCCCCAATTTCCATAGATCGGCGAAGCCCAGTTCCAGCTTATCCCGCCGGTGTTGTAATCCCAGATACTCATTGGCGTTACTCCCTGTTAAGCTAGGACAAAATCCCGGCTTTGTCTGGCATTTCCAGGTAGATATTTGTCTTTATTTTTGGAATGCTCGATATCGTCTTTTGTTTTGTCTCGATATTTACGAAATGCACATTGTCGCAGGCATCTCTGTTTTCCCGTGAATATTGGCAGTAGGCAAATTCCTTGCCATCCGGGGTTATTTGAAGAAAAGACGGATTAATGAAGCCGTCGTGTTCGTACAGATATTTTCCAGAACTTGAGATCAATACCGGTCGGTAGACATACGCCGCCGCAACATGATGATCGTCAATTCTCCTTTGAGACACCATGAAAGATATCTGATTTCCTGAAATATCTGATGTCAGATCATGTAAATATTCTATTTTTTTCTCTACTAAAAATAGATCACGAACATAGTAATATTTTATTGCACCAAGATCGGATATTCTTAGTTCAAATATTACAGTATTTATATTTCCACTTTGATATATCTTATTTTTTTGTTTTGCATTCCACTTTGGCTCTATGTCTTTGAAACGTAGATGGCATTGTGAATAAAGAGCAATTTTCGTTTCCGTGGCATAGAGCGGCCAATAGCATTGCCCGTCGAATGAATCGGAGGTTCTGGTAATTCCGGTTTTCAGATCCTGGACGGTGAATTTGTACCAGTCGAAATAGAGTCTCTTCTTGTAGGGGCCGCGCCCGAATATCTTCTGATCGAGCTTCGATCCTTCGAGGTCGAGCGATTCCTTGTAGCCAATGGTCTCTGCGTCGATCTGGATCGGCGCTGCTTTCGACGACAGCCTGGAGGTGAGAAGGTCCAGCTCGGACCGGCCGAGATGGGCCCGGCCGATCTGCGTCACGCGCGGATGCCCGGTACGCAAGGTGACGAGCAGGTCGTCGGGCGATAGGCCGGTCGTCAGGCCGATGATGCTGTGGGGCTCGCGCGTGAAAAGTTCGGACACGCTGTTGCGGTCGCGGTCCCAGACGAAGGCCCCCTGCCGGCCGGACTTCTTGGTGCCGATGAAGGCGAGCTTGCGTCCGTCGGCGGTGAAGGCGGCCTGGTGAATTCGCGCGATCTCGTCGTCCGGATAGAGCCAGGGCGAGAGGAACAGTTGCCACAGCGCGCCGGCGACGAGAACGAAAACGAGGAAAATGACCCGCCGGCGGCGCAGGACGATGCGCTCGCGTTCCCTGTCGATCTCCTCCCCGGCGTCCGTGTCCATGACGCGATCGTTCTCCCTGGGCGGGAATAGCCGGCCTGCCTGCGACGGGCGTCGCAGGAAATTACGCTACCAATGGTTCGGGACGGCGCGGGATCACAACTGCGTGCGCGGAGGGCCGTGCCCCCACCCCGCGCTCACGCCACGGCGACGCGGCGGTCCTCGAGCCGGTAGCAGCGGTCGGCGACATTGACCCAGGCCGGCTGGTGGGTGATGGCGAGGATGGTGAGGCGGCCGGCGAGGCCACGCACATGCTCGCAGATCGCCCGCTCGGTGCCGGGATCGAGGGCGGAGGTGGCCTCGTCCAGGATCAGGAGCTTCGGCCGGCGGATCAGGGCGCGGGCGATGGCCAGCCGCTGGCGCTGGCCGCCGGAGAGCATCATGCCGCGCTCGCCGACCAGCGCCCGCAGCCGCTCGGGCTGCTGGGCGACGAAATCCCAGGCGCCGGCCAGTTCGAGCGCGGCGCGCGCATCCGCCTCGGTCAGGGCGGGATCGCCCAAGGTCAGGTTGTCGAGGATGCTGCCATTGAGCAGCATCACCTCCTGCGGCACGTAGCCGACCTGGCGGCGCCAGGCGGCGATGTCGATTTCGGCGAGCGGCCGCCCGTCCATCAGCACCTCGCCGGCATCGGGCCGGTGCAGCCCGATCAGCAGGTCGGCGATGGTGGTCTTGCCGGCCCCGGACGGCCCGGTGACGGTGGTGAGCCTGCCCGCCTCGACCACGAGGCTCACATCCTCCAGCACGGCGCGGCCGGGATAGGCGAAGCTCGCATGGCGCAGTTCGAGCGCGTGCTCGAAGCGGGGCTCGGCCCGGCCCGGCCAGTCCTCGCCTTCCTCCTTCAGGCCGTCGATGGTGGCGGTCAGCGCCCAGTAGGCCGGCGCCGCGATCAGCGCCGACTGCACCGCCGCCTGCACGCCCGAGAGCGCCTTCACCGACTTGCCGAGCAGCACGCCGAGCAGCAGGAGCTGCGGCGCGTCGTAATGCAGCCAGCGGATCGCCACGTAGAAGGCGCCGGCGAGGCAGGCGACCTCGATCGGCTCGCGCAGATGCTGCACGAAGGCGCGCGCCGTCACCTGCCGGCGCAGCGCGCGATGCACGCGGCGCGAATGGCTGGCGAGCAGCGGCGCCAGGTTGAGATGCTTGCCCATCGCCTTGAGCGGCTTCATTCCGGTCAGGATGTCGGTGAGGTCGGCGAGCAGCAGGCGCGAATGCTTCACCTGCTTGCGGCCATGCCGGCGCGAGGAGGTGACGAGGCGGCGCAGCACCAGCGAGGAGACGAGGCCGACCGCGACCGCCGCCAGGAAGACCTGCCAGGAAACCAGCAGGGCCAGCAGAAGATAACTCGCCGCATGCACCGCCTGGGTGATGACGCGCGCCGCGTCCTGATAGGCGGTGGCGGCGGTCTGCGCCTCGCTCGAGATATTGGCGAGGAAGCGCCCGGCCGGCTGGCCGGCGAAATAGCGCCAGCGCGCCTGCAGCAGCAGATCGACCAGGCGGAGGCGGAACTCGGTGGCGATGCGCGCCACGATGGCGCCGACATGGCTCTTCGACCAGATGGCAAGCAACTGGTTGAGCGAGAAGCCGACCACGACGATGAGCAGCAGGATGTTGAGCTCCGGCTTCAGGCGCAGGAAATCGAGCATGGAAAAGACCGCGCGGTCGAGGGCGGAGCGCGGGCTGCCGCCCTCGCCCAGCGCCACGCTGAAGAGCGGCAGCACCGAGGCGAGCCCGATGCTCTCCGCCAGCACCGCGAGCAGCAGGCAGCCCAGCACCATCGCCTGCCGCCGCCAGCCGCCGGTGCGAAAGAAGATCTTCAGGATCTCGCGCAAGCGCTCAGTTCCGCTTCGGGTCGCGGCTCAGACCCTTTTCCTCGAGCGCGCGCAGGTAATCCTGCCAGACCCTCTCCTGGGTCAGGCCGAGTTCGTAGAAATAGGCCCAGGAATAGAGGCCGGTATCGTGCAGATCGTCGAAGCGCAGCCGCACCGCGTAATTGCCGACCGGCTCCACGGCGATGATGTTGACGTGCCGCCGGCCGGCGATCAGCGTCTTCTGGCCCGGGCCATGGCCCTTGACCTCGGCGGACGGGCTCTCGACGCGCAGCAACTCGGCCGGGAAGGAGAAGCGCCGGCCGTCGGCGAAGTCGATCTCGAGGCGCTTCTCGGCGCTCTTCAGCCGGATCTCGAGCGGCGCGGGCCGCCCGGCGCGGTCGTAGGAATCGTCCGCCATGTCAGTCCCGTCCGGCGCCCGGTGCGGGGCCGGCATCGAGGCTGCGCGCCTCGTCCGGCAGCATGATCGGGATGCCGTCGCGGATCGGATAGGCAAGGCGCGCCTTCTCGCTGATCAGCTCCTGGCGCTCGCGGTCATAGACCAGCGGTCCCTTGGTCAGCGGGCAGACCAGGATTTCGAGAAGCTTCGGATCGATGCCGAGCCGGTTCGGATTGTCGGACATGAGGGTCCCTGTGGCGCTTTCCTGTCAGTTGAGCGGCGCGCTGCGCCCCTCCTCGCCCGCGGCGGCGCCGAGCAGCGCCATTTCCATGAGCGCGGTCATGACGCGCGCGCGCTCCGGCACGTCGGCGGCCTCGAGCAGGGCCTGCTTCTCGTTCGCCTCGAAGGGGCAGACCATGGCCAGCGAATTGACCAGCACCCCGGTTTCCGCCTCCTCGATCGCCTGCCAGTCGGCCGGAATCTCCTTGAGATGCAGATAGGCCTTGAGCGCGGTGAGCAGCCGCGGCCGGTCGATCGCCGGGCGCGCGGCCGGTTCCAGGTCGCGGCGGAAGCGCGCGTAGGAGACGAGGACCTGCCGGTAGGCGGTGGCGGCGGGCAGTTCCTCCAGCACCTCGAACCGGCAGAGCCCGAGCAGGGTGATGAAGTAGCGGCCGTCCTTGGTCTCGGAGAAAGCGTCGATCAGCCCGGCGCAGCCGGTGCGGTAGATCGCGGGCGGGCGGCCTTTCCGCTCCTCCTCCTGCGGCTGGATCATGCCGATGATGCGCGCGCCCGCCATGGCATCGCCGGTCATGGCCCGGTAGCGCGGCTCGAAGATGTGCAGCGGCAGCCGCCCGCCGGGCAGCAGCAGCACGCCGTTCAGCGGGAAGATCGGCAGCCGGCGCGGCAGCTCGTCGAAGGCGAAGGGCTGCCGCTCCTCGCTCATGCGAACAGGACCTTGGAGAGTTTCTTGCGCCCCTCGACGGTGACCGGATCGGTCGGGCCGAAGGCCTCGAAGAGCTGCAGGAGCTGCTTGCGCGCCGCCTCCTCGTTCCAGGCGCGGTTGCGGCGCACGATCTCGAGCAGCTCGTCCACCGCCGCCTCGCGCTCGCCGATGGCGTTCAGCGCCAGCGCCAGGTCGAAGCGGGCCTGGTAGTCCTTCGGATCGGCCTCGATGCGCGCCCTGAGCGCCGCCTGCTCGCCGCGCTTCTCCTCGCCCTGCTCCGCCAGCTCGATGGCCGCGCGGGCGCCGGCGATCTCGGCATGATTCCTGTGCTCTTCCGGCACCTGCGCCAGCACCTCCCGCGCCGCCGCCCGGTCGCCCAGCGCCAGCGCCGCGCGGGCGAGGCCGGCCAGCGCCGGAGCGTTGCCCGGCTCGGCCTGCAGGATCTGCTGATAGATGCCGGCCGCTTCCTCCGCCGCGCCGGCCTCGAGCGCCGACTTCGCGTCCGCCAGCAGCTCGTCCACCGGCGAGGGACCGCCGGCGGAGGCAAGGCGGTCGATGAACTGCTTCACCTGGCTCTCGGGCAGCGCGCCCATGAAGCCGTCCACCGGCCGGCCCTGATGGAAGGCATAGACGGCGGGAATCGACTGGATGCGGAGCTGCTGGGCCAGCGGCTGGTTGGCCGGCTCGTCGATATTGACCTTGACCAGCCGGACGCGGCCGTTGGCCTGGCGGACCAGCTTTTCCAGCACCGGCGTGAGCTGCTTGCAGGGCCCGCACCAGGGCGCCCAGAAATCGACGATCACCGGCACCTGCATCGAGGCCTGGATCACGTCGGCGACGAAGGCCTGGCCGCTCGATTCCTTGATCAGCGCCGGCTCCGGCCCGCCGGCCGGACGGACGGGCTGGCCCGCGGCCTGGCCCTGACCCTGATTCTGCCCCTGCTTCTCGGGCTGGCCGCCTTGCGGTGTCTGTCGCAGCGAAAATTCCATGGTTGCGTTCTTCCTGTCTCTCGTCACGCGCCGGCGCCTGGCCGGAGTATAGATAATGGTGAGGGCGCCATCCTAGTCCAAGGGGACCGGCGGGTCATAGGTTTCCAGATCGATGGCGCGCGGCCGGTGGCCGGTCGAGGCGAGGAAGCGGAGCAGGTCGGCCGGCGCGATCTGGGTGGTGGCGTCGTTGCGCAGCGGATGGTAATTGAGGGGAGAAATTCCCATCATGTCCCGGTCGAGCAGCACCTGCACCCGCCCGTCCCGGTCGTTGATCAGGCCGAAGGGCGTGACCGATCCGGGGATGACGCCGAGATGGGCCATCAGCAACTCCGGACTGGCGAAGCTCAGCCGGCCCGATCCGATGGCCTTCTCCAGCCGCTTCATGTCGAGCCGGCGATGTTCCAGGCAGACCACGAGGTAAAGCTGGTCGCGGCGGTCTTTGAGGAACAGGCTCTTGCAGTGGGCGCCGTCGATGCGGCCGCGAAACGCCTTGGATTCCTCCACCGTATAGACCGGCACGTGGCGGAAGGTGTGACTGCGGATGCCGAGCCCCTCCAGGTGGCGAAGCAGTTCCTCTTCCGTCCGGGGGCGGCTGGTCTGGGAAGTGTCGGGCACGGGTTCCGGGGCTCGCTCGCTGCGGGGCCTGCGCCATAGCATGGCGCGGCTTCGGTGGCAATTTGCCGCATGGGTGGCCGCGGTTTCGCCTCGCTAGAGTGGCGCCATGATGTCGCGCCGGTCTCTGCTTTTATCCGCCCTCCTGCTGGCCTTTCCCGCCCTGCCCGCCGCCCGGGCGGCGGAATACCGGACCGGTGCCCTTCGCGTCGAGGCGCCGACCATGCCCGCGACCCTCAAGGGCGCGCGCAACGGCGCGGGCTATCTCGTCATCCATAACGAGGGGCCGGCCGCCGACCGGCTGGTGCGGGCGGAAAGCGGCGCGGCCCGGGCGGTCGAGCTGCATACCCATATCCGCGATGGCGAGATCGTGCGCATGCGCCCGGTGGACGCCATCGAGCTGCCGCCAGGCGCGGCGGTGCGCCTTGCCCCGGGCGGCCAGCATCTGATGTTCCTGGGGCTCGCGCGGCCCTTCGCCGCCGGCGAGAAGGTCGCCGTCACCCTGGTTTTCGAGCGGGCCGGGCGGCTCGAAATCGAGCTTGCCGTCACCGCCCTCCGGCCGGCGGCGGGGCACGGCCACCACTGAACGGCGCAGCGGCAAAGCCGCTTGCAACTCCGCCGGCTTTGTGCATTATTCGCGCTCCGGCGCGCCAAGGCGCGGCCCACGGAGCGGGCGTAGCTCAGGGGTAGAGCACAACCTTGCCAAGGTTGGGGTCGTGAGTTCGAATCTCATCGCCCGCTCCAAAAATTCCTTCAAGTTAAACAGCTTAAACACTCCGCCGAAAGGCGGCATTTTTGTTTTTTACCCGTGCCGCCACCATGTCGCCCGCGACACCGCTCCGCCTTCATCACATTGCTAAGGGCCGGTTCTCCATGATTTTTGCGGCCACGGGGCAATATTTGTGCCAAGAGGGGTCATGCACCAACCTGTTGAAAAGGGCGACCTATGAAAACTCCACGATTCCATATAGTTCCTCTATGAGTTAAACTTAACAAAGTGAGATCGAGTCGCGACCCCAACGGAAGAAATGACTAGTATCGATGCCAGCCAAATCTCCGCTATTTCGCGGTTTTTCTCTTCAAGCGTTATCCGCCAAATGGCGCGCAAAGGGAGGTCGCCGCTTTTTGCGCGGTTGCTACGTGAGTCGCTGCTTCACAAGGTTACTGTCGCGCCCTGTTATGTTTACGAGCTTTTCGACACCGCCTTCGACATCCTGAAGAAGAAGGCGCATCGGCACGAGTACATTTACAAAGCGGCGCTCACGCACAAGATCCTATTGGGCGCACATTCGCTGCAAACGGCTTCCATGTTGACTGAGTTCCGTGTGGGAGCCTGCAAGGCCGATCTGGCCATTTTGAACGGCACCGCCACCGTCTACGAAATCAAGTCTGAGCGAGATTCGCTGAGCAGGCTGGAACGCCAGATCGAATCCTATAAACAGGTTTTCGCCAAGGTGTATGTGATCGCTGGTGAGAATCACGTGGACGAGATTCTCAATACTGTTTCGCCGGATGTAGGCGTGCTTGTTTTGCAGAGCCGGTATCAGATTTCAGAGCGAAGGAAGGCTGACGATCGGCCTGAAAGAACTAACTCAGCGGCAATTTTCGACGCCATCAGATTAAGCGAGGCAAAGCAGATTCTTCAACGGAGCGGCGTAGAGATACCGCGCGTGTCCAACATCGAACTGCACAAGGCGCTTCGGGCCAAGTTCGTAACGCTCCCCCCGCGCGATGCGCATGAAGGGATGGTGCGCATTCTGAAGAAATCGAGAGACTTGCTCCCGCTGGCCGATCTCGTGAAAAGCCTGCCCCGTTCCCTACAATCGGCGGCACTTTCCGTCCCCCTTAGGCGATCCGACCACGACCGCCTTCTGAATGCCGTGAACGCCCGGATACAAGACGCGATGAAGTGGGCGTAGCCGGATATGTATCATCCGTATCTTCGTGGAAAACTGAATGAGCTGAATACCGTGCGCGCGACGGCGGGAAGTATGGCTGAACGTCAGTTCGTGCCCATCATCGAGCCCGTGAAGGAGGCGCTCAGCGGATTAAAGCGCACATTAGATGCGGTAGTCGAGGCGAAAGGAAAGGCAGTTGTAATAGTCAACCCGTTTCACGGTGATTTTTCGGGCGACGGCCAAAGCATATCCGATCTACTGGGCGAGCACTTTAAGAAGAGGGACGGCATATCGGCAGGAATTCTCCTCAAAGACAGTATGGCCGTAAATCATATTGCAGAGCTTTGCAAGACACACGAGGGCCATCCCTTGGCGCTCATCCACGCGGGGGTTGCGGATGCCAATGGATTGGCTGATACCTTAAAGGACAACCTTCCCGCGATGCTTCACGTCTTTTTTGAGCGACACTGCGGCAAGCTCTATCAGAAGCACTTCAACACTGGGCACCGTGTCCTCATTCGGGATGGCTTTCAGCGTCGCAAGAATCGCGAATATCCTAAAGTGGAGTTGTTCTCCGATCTTCACGCAACTTATGACCTCGAAGGTATGAATGGCTTCGGCGATTTTCTGATTGTCGGCGACGATTTCTCAGAAACGGGAGGCCCAGCCTACGCCGTGGCGATTCACATTACCTTTATCGATGCCGACAACGATAACGCAATGTACGTCTATCACTTCGTTTCGGACAGTCAGGACACACCAAAAGACCCTGCAGGCAAGTTTGGTGAGGCCCTCGCCAAAATGATAAAGGTGCTGGGGAAGCCCGGAACATCCAAAGTGCTAGAAACGCGCGCTGTCGAGGAGTTTCGTGAACTGAACGCACGCAAGCACTTTCCTGGTCTGGGCTACATCAAGAAGCTTTCGATGCAGCACCATATTGAAACACTGGCCGACTATTTTGACCGCCAACCATGAAGTGCTGCGCAGGCTGCTTCGGTGATCGTGGGCTGCGAAAGGAGATTTCCTATCGCTCCTCCATCACCGGTCGATGCGAATATTGCCACAAAGATGGGGAAACGCTTATCGATGCGGCGGAACTACTCGACAAGTTCAGCGTTGTGGTGAACGCGTACCAGCGTGATCCGATTGGTAGATCTCTTGTCGAGTGGTTCAAGAGCGACTGGGTGCTGTTTCCCGATCTTGACGATGCAAACGCTCAGCGCCTGCTGGGCGACATTTTGGATGATGGGCAAGTTGTCCGTGAGAAGTTCGTTCCTTCACCGCAGTATGAGTCGGACAGTTTGGGACGCTGGGAAGAGCTTCGCAAAGAGTTGATGCACCAAAATAGGTATTTCCCGCAAACACAAGTCGACTTCGACAGGCTGGAAACTCTGCTCGCCAGCCTCCTCATGGATATGGATGATGTTCCAAAAACTTGGTATCGCGCTCGTATTCAGACTGGTGAGGATCCATTCCAAATAGCTGAGATGAAGGCGCCGCCGCCGAAGTACGCATCGCATGGACGAGCGAACCCAGCGGGCATTCCGTATCTCTATCTTGGCTCAGAAATCCGCACCGCAGCATCCGAGATTCGTCCGCATAAGGGCGAGATTGTTTGCGTGGCGACATTCACGGCACCGAGTGACTTGAAGATCGTCGATCTGCGGAATCCCCGCTACACCGTGTCGCCATTTCTTCTGACTGATGAAGCCGATATAGGCCGAATGAGGTCCGACATCACTTTCCTAGAACGTCTGGGGATAGAGTTGACGCGACCCGTCCTTCCTCAAGCTGCCGCCTTCGATTACGCGCCAAGCCAATACCTCTGCGAGTTCATCAAGAAATGTGGTTACGATGGGGTCATCTATCGAAGCTCCGTTGGCGCGGGAATGAATTTGGCGCTGTTCAAGCCGGAGCGTGCTACGATTGGGGCTACGGTCGATCAGCACGAAGTGACTCGCGTGGATGTTGATGTTGGCGTGTTGTCAGCGGCAACGGGCTAACGCAGGCATGCAGCACTACTTGATCGCTTTGTTGGGTGCAGCGGGGAGCTGATCTGCCAAGTAAGATTTCCGTGGGATGAAGCTCGGATCTGGCTACACTCATAGGGACCGCGCGGACAACAGAGGAAGCGGCTGAGTCTGAAACAGACGGCCCCCGCATTTGAGGGCGCGAGGCTTGGTGAGAAAAGGCGATCTGTCCTGCAAGCTCAGGATCTGATCATGTCTCGGCAAGTGTTGCTGGGCTGAACGGCGGTGCAGCCGTCCCACCACCCCCTTGCATCCCGCCTCCATTCGTATATATATTCGCAAGTATGAATGCATTGCCCGATCTCAAGCGCATGGCGCGCAAGGCGGAGGAGGCGGCCGGGTTCCTGCGGCTGCTCGCCAACCGCCACCGGCTGATGATCCTGTGCAGCCTGCTCGAGCGCGAATGCTCGGTCGGCGAACTGGCGGAGCGGCTCGCCGTGCCGCAGCCCACCGTCTCGCAGCATCTCTTCAAGCTGCGCGCCGAGGGCCTGGTCTCGACCCGGCGCCAGGGCACCACGATCCATTACTCGCTGGCGCAGGACTCGGTGCGGGCCGTGATCGACGTGCTCTACCGCGAATTCTGCGCCCCGCGCTGAGCGCCAAGGAAGGAACGAAGCATGGAGAATTTCACCCCCTGGTCCGCCCTGATCGGCGGCGCCCTGATCGGCCTCTCGGCCGGCTTCCTGATGCTCGCCAACGGCCGCATCGCCGGCATCAGCGGCATCCTGGGCCAGCTCATGACGCCGCGCGAAGGCGACAATGGCTGGCGCATCGCCTTCTTCGCCGGCCTGGTCGTCGCGCCGCCGCTGGTCACCCTGCTCGGCCTCGCCTCCGGCGAGGTCCGCATCGACGTCTCACTGCCCCTCGTCGTGCTGGGCGGCCTGCTGGTCGGCTTCGGCACGCGGCTGGGGAGCGGCTGCACCAGCGGCCACGGCGTCTGCGGCCTGGCCCGCCTCTCGCCCCGCTCGCTCGCCGCGACCCTCGTCTTCATGGCGGTCGGCGCCGGCGTCGTTTTCCTCGTCCGCCACCTGATCGGAGGCTGAAGCCGTGGCCCGCATCCTTGCCGCCCTCGCCGCCGGCCTGCTGTTCGGCGCCGGCCTCGCCATCTCGCAGATGATGAACCCGGCCAAGGTGCTGGGCTTCCTCGATATCGGCGCCCTCCCCTCCGGCGGCTGGGACCCGAGCCTCGCCTTCGTCATGGCCGGCGCGCTCGCCCTCACCCTGCCGCTCTATGCCCTCGCCCGCCGGCGCACGGCACCGCTCTTCGAGGCGCGCTTCGCCTGGCCGACCCGCAGCGACCTCGATGGCAAGCTGCTGGCCGGCGCGGCCATCTTCGGCGCCGGCTGGGGGCTGGTCGGCTTCTGCCCCGGCCCGGCGCTGGCCGCGCTCGCCCAGGGCGGCATGGCGGCGCTGGTCTTCTTCGGCGCCATGCTGGCCGGCATGGCCCTGTTCTCGCTGACGATGGACCGCAAGGCCGCCTAGAGGCTTTCAC
>JAHCJR010000051.1 GCA_026126165.1 Alphaproteobacteria bacterium | reverse complement strand
CGCCGGCAGCCGCGCCGGCCCAGACCGCAGCACTGCCCGCCGGCGGCGTGAACCTGCCGATCAGCATTCCCTTCGAGGGCAGCAGTCCGGGCCTGGCCCGGGCCGCGGAAGGCCAGCTCGCCGCGCTGGCCGACCGGCTGAACGCCAATACCCAGGAGCGGGTCCAGGTCAATGCCTATGCGGAAGGCGACAGCCCGGCGGCGGCCAAGCGGCTTGCCCTCTCCCGCGCGCTGGCGGTGCGTGCCTACCTGACCGAACGCGGCATCGCCGCGACGCGGATCGATGTGCGCGCCGTCGGCCCGACCGATAGCGGCCCCCGGAACCGCGTCGACCTGCTGCCCGCCGCACGCTGAACGGCCTGCCTTGGCGGAAATGTGAAGCGGGGTCATGGGCTTTTTGACCGACTCGGCTACGCTCCGGCCTTGACGCGGCAGGGCTCCGACCGGCCATTATCCACCGGTCAGTATCAGGGAGCGCCTCGCCGGGCGGCGGCGCGCGCCCGCCGCTTCCCCAACTCCGCCCGGAGACGCCGATGACCAGACCGCAACGCTTCCTGACCCGCATGGCGCTCTTCCTCGCGGCGGTGGCCGGCGTCTCGGCGTTGCTCTTCATGCCGATGCAGCGCGCCTTCCTGGCCAATCCGCTGCTGAACGGCCTGATCCTGCTGGTGCTGCTGTTCGGCATCGGCTTCATTTTCCGCCAGGTCTTCCTGCTGCGCACCGAGGTGGAATGGCTGAACAATTTCCGCCGCCCGGAGCCCGGCATCTCGCTGCCGCCGGCGCCGCGCCTGCTCGCGCCCATGGCGGCGATGTTCGGCGATCGCAACCAGCGCATCTCCTTCTCCACCCTCTCCACGCGCTCGCTGCTCGATTCGATCAGCGCCCGGCTCGACGAGGAGCGGGAGATTTCCCGTTACCTGATCGGCCTCATGATCTTCCTCGGCCTGCTCGGCACCTTCTGGGGCCTGCTGGAAACGGTGAGCTCGGTCGGCGAGACGATCCGGGCGCTGGCACCGGAAAGCAGCGATTTCGGCCAGCTTTTCGCCCAGCTCAAGAGCGGCCTCGAACATCCGCTCTCGGGCATGGGCACCGCCTTCTCGTCCTCGCTGTTCGGCCTCGCCGGATCGCTGGTGCTGGGCTTCCTCGACCTGCAGGCGGGCCAGGCGCAGAACCGCTTCTACAATGAGTTCGAGGAGTGGCTCGCCTCGCAGACCAAGATCACCCGCGGCGGACTGGCGATCGAGGCGGATGCCTCCGTGCCGGCCTATGTCCAGGCGCTGCTGGAACAGACCGCCGACAGCCTGGACAATCTCCAGCGCACCATCGCGCGCGGCGAGGATGCGCGAAATTCCGCCAATCACGCGCTGCTGCAGCTCTCCGAGCGGCTGGCGACGCTCGGCGACCAGATGCGCGCCGAACAGTCGCTGCTGGTGCGCCTCGCGGAAAGCCAGATGGAACTCAAGCCGGTGCTGGCCAAGCTCGCCGGCGCGCAGGACATGGGCGGCCTCGACGAGGCGAGCCGGACGCATCTGCGCAATCTCGACGTCTATGCGACGCGGATGCTCGAGGAACTGCGCGAGGGACGCCAGCAGCTCTCTCAGGAGATGCGCAGCGAGATCAGGCTGCTGACGCGCACCATCGCCGCCCTGGCGGACGAAGAGCGCAAGGGCTGATCCGCCGTGGCGCGGGCGCGCACCAAGCGACTGGGCTACGATCCCTGGGCAGGGTTCGTCGACGTGCTGTCGACGCTGCTGCTGGTCATCGTCTTCCTGCTTACCGTCTTCGTCCTGGCGCAGAACTTCCTGACGCAGGCCCTGTCGGGACGGGACCGGGCCCTCAAGGAACTCTCGGCGCAGATTGCCGAACTGGCCGAGACCCTCAATCTCGAGCGCAGGCAGAACGCCGACCTCCGCGAGTCGCTTGCCGTGCTGAGCGCGAGCCTGGCGCGCACGGAAATGGAGCGTGACGAACTGGTGCTCAAGGTCGACGCCCTGACGCGGCGATCGGAGGAGGCGGAAAAGTCGCTCGCCGTGCGCGAGGACGAAATCAGGCTGCGCCTCGCCGAACTGGAGAGCCTCAAGCGCGACATCGACGCATTGCGCCGGCTTCGCGCCGAACTGGAGGGCCAGGTCGCGGCACTCACCGGCGAGAGCGAGCAGTTGCGCACCCGCGGCCGGGAACTGGAAGGCCGGGTCACGGAGCTTGCCGACGAGCGCGAGCGCCTGCGCACCCGTAGCCAGGAACTGGAAGGCCGGGTCGGCAGTCTGGAAAGCGAGCGCGGACAGCTTCGCGACCGGACCCGCGAGCTGGAAGCCCGCCTTGCCGACGAGCGCGAACGCACGCTGCTGGCGCAGAAGGAGATCGAGCAGCGCGAGATTCGCCTCTCGCAGCTGCAGAGCCTCTATCTCCAGACCCAGGACCGGCTCGAAGGCGAGACGAAAGTGTCCGAGGAGGCCCGCGCGCAAGTGGATCTGCTCAACCAGCAGATCGCCGCGCTGCGCGCCCAGCTCGCACGGCTCGAGGCCGCGCTGGAAGTGGCGGAAGCGCGGGACAAGGAATCCCAGGTCCAGATCGCCGATCTCGGGCGCAGGCTCAACCTGGCGCTCGCGCAGAAGGTCGAGGAACTCTCGCAGTACCGTTCGGAGTTCTTCGGCGAGTTGCGCAAGGTGCTCGGCAACCGCCCGGACGTGCAGATCGTCGGCGACCGGTTCGTGCTGCAGTCGGAGGTGCTGTTCGACCGCGGCTCGGCCGAATTGAGCGAGAATGCCCGGCGCCAGCTCGATTCCATCGCGCGCACCCTGATCCAGGTCTCGGCGCGCATCCCGGACCGGCTGCCCTGGATCCTGCGCGTCGACGGCCATACCGACGCGCTGCCGATCAGCACGCCGCAATTTCCCTCAAACTGGGAACTCTCCACGGCGCGCGCCGTGGCGGTGAGCAAATACATGATCAGCCGCGGTGTGCCGCCATCGCGCATCGCCGCTGCGGGCTTTGGCGAGTTCCAGCCGCTCGACCCGCGTTCGGACGAGATCGCCTACCGCCGCAACCGGCGCATCGAGATGAAGCTGACCGAACGCTGAGTTCAGGGACGCTCGACCGGGACGAAGCCGATGGCGCGGATCGCGCGGCGCAGGCGCTCCTGCCCTTCCGCGTAGCGGCCGTCCCGGCAAAGCTTGTCGCCCAGCGCCCGGTCGAGACTGCCGACCGAACCGGTGCCGCCTTCGCCGCGCACGTAGTAGCGATCGAACTGGCGCACCAGCGCCGCGCAATAAGCCTGCTCCGATGCACTGTCGGGCGCCTGCGCGCGCGCCTCGATCGGAACTATGGCCGACATGGCGAGACAGAACGCCAGAATCGAAAATCGCGACATGCCATCCCTCCGCGTCAGTCGGCGGCACGGTCCTCGCCGCCCATGCCCTCCACCGCCTCGAACTGCAGCCGGGCCAGTCGCGCATAGAGGCCGTTCTCGGCCATCAGCGCCGCATGCGTGCCCTGGGCGACGACGCGGCCGTGATCCATCACGACGATGCGGTCGGCCTTCTGCACGGTCGCCAGCCGGTGGGCGATGACGATGGTGGTGCGGCCCTGCATCAGCCTTTCCAGCGCATGCTGCACCATGCGCTCGCTCTCCGAATCCAGGGCCGACGTCGCCTCGTCGAGCAGCAGAAGCGCCGGATCGCGCAGAATCGCCCGGGCGATGGCGATGCGCTGGCGCTGGCCGCCGGACAGGCGCACCCCTCGCTCGCCCAGGAAGGTGCCGAAGCCTTCCGGCAGCCGCTCGATGAATTCCAGCGCCGCCGCCGCTTCGGCGGCCTGGCGCACCTCTGCGTCGCTCGCATCCGGGCGGCCGTAGCGGATGTTCTCCGCCACGTCGGCGGCGAAGATGGCCGGCTCCTGCGCCACCACGCCGATATGGGCACGCAGCGCAACCGGATCGAGCTGCTGCAAGTCGATGCCTTCGAAAAGCACCCGGCCGCGTTCCGGGTCGTAGAAGCGGAGCGCAAGCTGGAAGACCGTCGTCTTGCCGGCACCCGAGGGGCCGACCAGCGCCACGGATTCTCCCGGCCGCACGTCGAGATCGAAAGTATCGAGGGCGGGAACTTCCGGCCGCGCCGGATAGCGGAACGTCACCTGCTCGAAGCTCAGCCGGCCGGACGGCCGCGCGGGCAGCGCGACCGGTGCCGCCGGCGCGGCGATGTCGGGGCGCACCTGGAGCAGTTCGATCAGCCGTTCCGCGGCGCCCGCCGCCGCCTGCACCTCGCCCCACACTTCCGACAGGGCGCCGACGCCGCCCGCCACCACGACCGCATAGAATACGAAGGCGGTCAACTGGCCGGCGGTCATGGCACCGAGCAGCACGTCCTTGCCGCCGATCCACATCACGGCATCGACCGCGCCGAAGACCAGCAGCATCACGATGGCCGTCAGCACCGCACGGGTGCGAATGCGGCGCACGGCGGTGGCGAAGGCACTCTCCACCGCCCGGTCGAACCGGGCGCGGCTCAGGCTTTCCTGGGTGAAGGACTGCACCGTCGCGATGGCGCCAAGCGTCTCGCCCGCAAAGGCGCTGACATCGGCGATGCGGTCCTGCGCGGCACGCGAGAAGGCACGCACCTTGCGGCCGAAAAAGATGATCGGCAGCAGCACCACCGGCACGATCAGGAAGGTGAGCAGGGTCAGCTTGGGACTGGTCACCGCCATCATCGCCGTGCCGCCGGCAAAGAGCAGGATGTTGCGGAGCGCGAGCGAGACGGACGAGCCGACCACGGTCTGGATCAGCGTCGTATCGGTGGTGAGCCGGGAGAGCACCTCGCCGGTTCGCGTCACCTCGAAGAAGGAAGGGCTGAGACCCAGCACGTGGCCATAGACCTTGCGCCGGATGTCGGCGACCACCCGTTCGCCGAGCCAGGTGACGAGGTAGAAGCGGCAGAAGGTCGCCACCGCCAGCACGAGAACGACGCCGAACAGCGCCAGGAAATACTGGTCGATCAGCGCCGGGCTCTCGCCCGAGAAACCGAAATCGACGACGCGGCGGATCGCCTGCCCGATGGCGAGCACAGCGCCGGCCGCGACCACGAGCGCCACCAGCGCGCCCGCGATGCGCAGACGGTAGGGCATGGCGAAGGCAAGCAGCGCGAGCAGGCCGCGCAGGTCCCGACTTCTCGCCCGCTCGACCGGGCCGGCAGCCCCTGAACCGCTCTCGGCCATCTAGTCGAGCGCCACTCTGCCGCCGCCGGCGCGCGAGAGTTCGGCCCCGAACAGGCCGGCCAGGTCCTGGCCCTCGCGCGTGTTGCGCCAGAGCCGCGAGACGGGCTCAAACACATAATGGCTCGCGCCGGAATAGGGCGAGGAATACCAGAGCTGCTTGAGCGGCATATGCTTGTTCACGATGAAAGTCCCCGCCCCCTCCGCGCGCACGGTCAGAATGCCGTTCTGCAGCTCCGCCTCGAGCGGCGCCAGTTCCGCATCCTCGATGGCATCGAGCCAGCGCTCCAGGACACGTTCGACCAGGGTCTCGAACTCCGCGTCGCTCAGATGCATGCTGCTGCCTGTCCCCGGCGGTTCCCGGCCCCCTTGGCCTCGAAGATCGGGGTATAGCAGCCCCCGGCACGGCCCAGCAAGGCCGCCGTCGCCCACGGGGTTTGGCGGACGGTTTGCAGGTAGTGCCGCAAGTATTTGTAAATACTCAAGAATCTTCGCAATCCTTGACCATGCCCACGGCTCCCCCGCATGGCTGCTTCGGGGCGGAAAGCGCTTGCCTCCCCACCGGTCAGTGGCTATAAAGCGCGCTCGTTCTGGAGACGGCGCCATGAAAGCGAAGATTCACCCCGACTATCACGAAATCACGGTCCAGATGACCGACGGGACCACCTACAAGACCCGTTCGACCTGGGGCAAGGCGGGTGAAACCCTGGTGCTCGACATTGATTCGCGCTCGCATCCGGCCTGGACCGGTGGCCAGACCCGGCTTGTCGATTCCGGCGGCCAGGTCGCCAAGTTCAAAAAGCGCTTCGCCAATCTCGGCATGAAATAACGCGCGCGCACCGCTCGGGGCGCGCACCGATCCAGAGAGTCCAGGTCGTTCCAGGCATTGTCCGATCGCCTCAGGGGTCGGACTGCACCCGTTCCCTTGCCATCGCGTCGAGGCGGGCCACGCGCACATAGAGCCGGTGCGAACGCTGCAGGAGTTCCTGCATGGCGAGCGGCAGGCCCTCGCCGGACGGGTTGGCGAGAATGCCGGCGCGGCGGGAGAGTTCCGGCGCCTCGGCGAGCGCCGCCTGCCGGGACAGTTCCCCGGCATGGACCGCCCGTTGCAGCAGGAGCCAGGCCATCAGGTTGACCAGCCGCGCGGTGAGCCGGCTCGATTCCAGGGCGAAATGCAGCTTGCGTTCGGGCGGCACCGCGGCATGGGCGGTGCGGACGCAGAAGGCCAGATAGTCCCGTGCCTCCGCCAGGAGAGACTCCGCCTCCCCGTAGGTCCGGGCCAGGAACAGGCTTGGCATGGCGGGAGCGGGCGCGTCGGACATCGGACCATCCTAACCAGGCGGGGTTAATCCTTCCCCTTGAATCCGGGCCGGCCCTCCCCAAATCGGGATGTGGCCGGGGCGCCGCTTGGCGGGCTCCGGCCGGATCGTAGGTCCGGCTTCACGGCGGACCAAGTCATCATTCATGTTGCTCCAAGGAGGATATGACGATGCGTGCCTTCGACCTTTCCCCCCTTCTGCGTTCGACCGTCGGCTTCGATCATTTCGACCGGCTGTTCGAGACCGTCGCCCGCATGGACGAATCCGCGCAGGGCTACCCTCCCTACAATATCGAGGCCCATGACGAGGACCGCTATCGCGTGACGCTCGCGGTCGCCGGCTTCGCGGAGGACGATCTCGACATCACCGTGCAGGATCGCACCCTGATCGTGAGCGGCAAGGCAAAGGCCGAGCCCGAAGGCGAACAGGTCCGCTATCTGCATCGCGGCATCGCCCGCCGCGCATTCGAGCGCCGCTTCGCGCTGGCCGACACGATCCGCGTGGCAGGAGCCAGCCTGGAGAATGGACTCCTGCAGATCGAGCTGATCCGCGAAGTGCCGGAAGCGATGAAGCCGCGCAAGATCAAGGTCGAGCGCGCCCGCCCGGCCATCGAGGGCGAGGCGCAGGCGGCCTGAGGCCGCTTCGTCCCCTCACCCCGACCACCTGATCCGCTTCGCGGCTCAAGCCCACATCGTGGGAGAGGGAGAAAAAGGAACCCTCTCCCACTTTGTGGGAGAGGGTTGGGTGAGGGTTCCGCGCCAGCGCAGGGCCGGGCGCAGCGTCAATCATCCCGCAGCGCGATCGCCACCTTGCCGAAATGCCGGCCCGCAGCCATGTGGGCGAAAGCGTCCTTTGCCTCGGCGAAGGGAAATATCCGGTCGATCACCGGACGCACGCCCAGACGGGCGATGGCCCTGCACATGGCCTCCATCTGGTCGCGCGAGCCGACGGTGACGCCCTGCAGGCGGATGTTCTGCATGACCACCAGGGGAATGGCGAGATCCCCTTCGGCCGGGCCCGCCAGCACGCCGATCATGCTGATGGTGCCGCCGACGCGGACGGCGCGGATCGACTGGTTTAGCGTGCCCGCACCACCCACTTCCACCACGTGATCGACACCCAGGCCGCCAGCCATCCCGCGCGCCACCTTGCCCCAGTCCGGCGTGGTCCGGTAATTGATCGTTTCGTCGGCACCGAGTTGGCGCAGCCTTGCCAGCTTCTCTTCGCTCGATGAGGTGGCGATGATCCTGGCCCCCGCCATGCGGGCAAATTGCAGGGCAAAGAGCGATACCCCGCCCGTGCCCTGCACCAGAACCGTCTCGCCGGGCTGCACGCGACCCTGGGTGACCACGGCGCTCCACGCGGTCAGGCCGGCGCAGGTCAGGCTCGCCGCCTCGGCGTCACTGAGATGGGGCGGCGTGGCAACCAGCCCGTCCTCGTGGAACACCCGGTATTCGGTGAGCGTGCCCTCGAGCATGCCGCCGAGGTTGCCCGCCAGGCGTGCTTCGGATGGCGGACCGCCGATCCAGGACTGGAAGAAATTGGCGGTGACGCGATCGCCCACTCCGAACCGCGTGACGCCCGGCCCGAGGGCCTCGACCGTACCGGCGCCGTCCGAAAGCGGTACCAGCTCCTTCAACTGACGCGATCCGTAGCCGCCCTTTATGGTGAGCAGGTCGCGATAGTTCAGCGCGGCGGCGCCGAGCCGGACCAGTACCTCGCGCGGTCCCGGTTCGGGCACCGGCACTTCGACGAGTTGCAGGTGATCGAGACCGGCACCGCCGGACACTCGCCATTGCTTCATGCTGCTTTCCCCCAGATGGATGCCGGCGCCATTCAGTCGCCCTGCTCGAGCGCCTCCATGTCCTCGTCGGAGAAACCGAAATGGTGACCGATCTCGTGGATCATTACGTGGCGGACCAGTGCCTTGAGATCCTCGCCCGTCTCGCACCAGAAATCGAGCAGCGGCCGGCGATAAAGGAAGATCATGTCGGGCAGCGACCCGGAATCCTGCATGCTGCGCCGCTCGAGACTCACGCCCTGATAGAGGCCGAGCAGGTCGAAGGGCGTTTCGAGTTCCATCTCCTCGATGACGTCCTCGTCCGGAAAGTCGGCGATGCGGATCACGAGTCCCTGGCAATGCCGGCGCAGTTCGTCCGGAATCGTCGCGAAGGCCAGGCGCGCCAGTTCGTCGAGTTCGTCGAGCGTCGGCGCGGTGGTGAAGTGTCTCGAATTGCTCATCGTCACAGGCTAGAACATGGTGGCGGGGTTTGGAATGGCGGCATGTATCCAAAGGAGAACGGCATGATTCCCAAGCTGACCGGGGCGGAGCGGCAGGCGGCGCTGGCGGAACTGTCAGGCTGGAAGCCGGCCGAGGGGCGCGAGGCGATCGGCAAGACCTTCACCTTCCGCGACTTCAACGAGGCGTTCGGCTTCATGAGCCGGGTCGCGCTGATGGCGGAACGGATGGACCATCATCCGGAATGGTTCAATGTCTACAACCGCGTCGAGATCCTGCTCACCACGCACGATGCCGGCGGCCTGAGCGCGCGCGATATCGCGCTCGCCCGCTTCATCGAGACGGCGGCGGCCCGCGCCTGAAACCGGCTGCAGGCCGCCCGGTCAGCGCGGCGCCATCCGGATCGCACCGTCCAGCCGGATCGTCTCGCCGTTCAGCATCGGATTCTCGACGATGTGGCGCGCCAGCTTGCCATACTCGGACGGTTCGCCGAGCCGCTTCGGGAAGGGCACCGAGGCGGAGAGCGCCGCCTTCACGTTATCGGGCAGGCCATGCATCATCGGCGTGTTGAAGAGGCCGGGCGCGATGGTGCAGACCCGGATGCCCACATCCATCAGGTCGCGGGCGATGGGCAGCGTCATGCCGACCACGCCGCCCTTGGAGGCGGAATAGGCCGCCTGCCCGATCTGGCCGTCGAAGGCGGCGACGGAGGCGGTATTGATGATCACCCCGCGCTCGCCATCCGCGAGCGGCTCGAGCTTGCCCATCTCGGCGGCGCAGAGGCGGATGCAGTTGAAGGTGCCGATCAGGTTGACATTGATCACCTGCGCGAACTGCTCGAGGGCCAGCGGCCCGTCGCGGCCGACGGTCTTGCCGGCGCGGCCGATGCCCGCACAATTCACCAGGATGCGCGGCGCACCGAGCCTGGCCTTGACCTCCGCCAGGCCCTTGGCGACCGAATCGGCGTCGGCCACGTTGACCTGCACCGCCATGCCGCCGATCTCGGCGGCGGTCTTTGCGGCCAGATCGATGTTCATGTCCCAGAGCGCGCATTTCGCGCCCGCACCGGCCAGCTCCCGCGCCGTGCCCGCGCCAAGCCCCGACGCGCCGCCCGTGATGATCGCAACCACACCTTTGAGGTCCATGGGCCCGTCCTCTCGTCCATTCCCGTTGTCGAAAACCCGGCGCGGTTCTTAGCAGATCGGCGGCGGGCTGGCGAGAGGGCCCGGCCATCCCCATATGGCGGAAAGGGTCGTTGAGGAGGCTGGAAAAGATGCGCGAGGGCGACCAAGAGGCGTTCGACGAGGAAAAGCTCCGCCAGGACGAGAAGCGCGTGCGCGAGGGGTTCTGGCCGAAATTCCGCGCCACCTTGGGCCGGATCCCCTTCAGCGAGGACCTCCTGGCGGCCTGGTACTGCGCCAACGACCGCGCCACCCCGCTCTTCGCCCGGGCGACGCTGTTCGGCGCGCTCGCCTATTTCGTGCTGCCGGCGGACGTCATCCCCGACATCATTCTCGGTCTCGGTTATACCGACGATCTCGCCGTCCTGCTGGCCGCCATGAAGGCAATCGGCGCACATATCCGCCCGGAACACCGCGAACGCGCCCGGCGGACCCTGGGCGGGGAAATCGAGCCGCCCGGCGCCTGAGGCTCAGTCCGCCGCCCGCCTGTCGTCCTTGTCCCCCGTCCGGGTCTGGGTGGCGATATCGTCCGGCTTGATCGGCGCCTGGTCCACCATCGGGGCGGTCGGACGGCGGCCGAGCTGGTTCTCGCGATAGACGATGTAGAAGGTCGAGGCGACGATGATCGCCGCGCCGAACACGCTCCACCGGTCGGGGATCTCGTGAAAGATAAAGATCGAGAATAGTCCCGCATAGATCAGCCGGGTATAGTCCAGCGAGGCCACCGCCATCGCCTCCGCCACCTGGTAACCGCGGATCATGCAGCTCTGCGCCGTCGCGCCGAGCAGGCCGATCGAGACCAGCGCCACGAACTCGCCCGCCGTCGGCTGCTGCCAGACCAGGGCGGCCGGGATGGCGGCGATGGCGGTAGAGATCAGGCCGAAATAGAACATCACCGTGACCGGCCGCTCGGTCTGCACGAGCTTCTTCACCGTGACCACGACGAAGGCGACACAGAGCGCGCCGGCAAGCGCCACCAGCGCCGCCGGGTCCGGCTCGCCACCCGGGCGCAGCATGATCAGCACGCCGAGAAAGCCGGCGGCGGTGGCGGTGATGCGGCGGGCGCGGATCTTCTCGCCGAGCAGGATCGTCGCCAGCACGATGAGGAACAGCGGCTTGGTGAAGCTCAGCGCCACCGCATCGGCGAGCGGCAGGTGCGTCAGCGCATAGAAGCCGCAGAACATCGCCAGCATGCCGATCGAGCCGCGCAGGAAATGCAGGGGTAAGCGTCGCGTCTGCCAGCATGCGGCACCCGCGGCGAGCGCAAAGGGAAGGATGCCGAGCAGGCCGAAGGCGGCGCGAAAGAAGGCGATCTGGAAACTGTCGAGCCGGTTGCCGAGCAGCTTGACCAGCAGCGCCATGAGGGAGAAGAGGAAGGCAGCGCACAGGGTCCACACGGCCCCGCGTGCATTCGGCGCAAGCCTCGCCCAGCCCGTGCGGGCAGCCAGCCGTGTTTCCCAATCGGACATTGCGCGCCAGTCTAGCACCCGGTCCGGCGATCACGAACGCGAAAGCAGCCGGGCGGTCATGCGTGCGGCGCTTGATGCCGGCCCGGCCGGGCCTTAGCCTTGGGCACCGCGCCACGGGGAGGAGTAGAGAGACGTGAGCAAGCCGCTCTGGCAGCCATCGGCGGACCGCGTGCAGTCGACCAACCTGCGCCGTTTCATGGATTTCCTGAAGGCGCGTCACGGCGTCGATTTCCAGGACTATGCGGCGCTGCATCGCTGGTCGGTCGAGGAACGGGAAAGCTTCTGGGATGCGGTCTGGGACTTCTGCGGCGTGATCGGCGAGAAGGGCGCGCGCATCCTCGCCGATGGCGAGCGGATGCCCGGCGCCCGCTTCTATCCCGACGGCAGCATCAACTTCGCCGAGAATCTTCTGCGCCGGCGCGACGGGGGGGATGCGCTCGTCTTCTGGGGCGAGGATCGGGTGAAGCGGCGCCTGAGCCATGGCGAACTCCATGACGCGACCAGCCGGCTCGCCCAGGCACTGGCGGCGGACGGCGTCGGCCCCGGCGACCGGGTGGCGGGGTTCCTGCCCAACCTGCCGGAGACGCTGATCGCCATGCTGGCCGCCACCTCGCTCGGCGCCATCTGGTCCTCCTGCTCGCCCGATTTCGGCGTCAAGGGCGTGATGGACCGCTTCGGCCAGATCGAACCCAAGGTCCTTTTCGTCGCCGACGGCTATTTCTACAACGGCAAGACCTTCGATTCGCTCGAGCGGACACGCGCCATCGCCGCGGAGCTGCCGACCCTCACCCGCCTCGTCGTCGTCCCTTATGTGAGCGACGCACCGGCACTCACCGGCTTCGACGGGCGCGCCCGCCGCCTCGCCGACTATGTCGCCCCCTACAAGGCGGGCGAGATCGCCTTCCGGCGCATGCCCTTCAATGCGCCGCTTTACATCATGTATTCCTCCGGCACGACGGGGGTGCCGAAATGCATCGTGCATGGGGCCGGCGGCACCCTGCTCAAGCACCTGGAGGAAGAGGTGCTGCAATGCGACGTGCGGCCGGACGACCGTATCTTCTACTTCACCACCTGCGGCTGGATGATGTGGAACTGGCTGGTCTCGAATCTCGCCTGCGGCGCCACCCTGCTGCTCTATGACGGCGCGCCCACCTACCCTTCGCCCTCGATCCTCTTCGACTATGCGGACGCGGAGGCGATGACGCATTTTGGCACCTCCGCCAAGTTCATCGACGCCATCGCCAAGATGGGGGTCGAGCCGCGCCGCACCCACCGGCTCCGCAGCGTCCGCAGCATCCTTTCCACCGGCTCGCCACTGGCGCCGCAGAGCTTCGACTATGTCTATGCGAAGGTGAAGGAGGATGTCTGCCTGTCCAGCATGTCCGGCGGCACCGACCTGATCGGCAGCTTCGTCGGCGGCAACCCGATCGGGCCGGTCTGGCGTGGCGAGATCCAGTGCCTGCTGCTCGGCATGGCGGTCGCGGCCTTCGACGAGGATGGCCGGCCGGTGACCGGCGAGAAGGGCGAACTGGTCTGCACCCGCGCCTTCCCTTCCATGCCGATCGGCTTCTGGAACGATCCGGAGGGAGCGAAGTATCGCGAAGCCTATTTCGCCGCCTACCCCAACGTCTGGTGCCACGGCGACTATGTCGAGATCACGGAACATGGCGGCATGATCATCTATGGCCGCTCCGATGCCGTGCTCAATCCGGGCGGGGTGCGCATCGGCACGGCGGAGATCTACCGGCAGGTGGAGCAGCTCGACGAGGTCGTCGAATCGCTGGTCATCGGCCAGGACTGGGACAACGACGTGCGCGTCGTCCTGTTCGTGCGCCTGCGCGACGGGCTGAAGCTCGATGCGGAACTGACGGAGCGCATCCGCAAGCGCATCCGCGACAACACCACCCCGCGCCATGTGCCGGCGAGGATCGTGCAGGTGAGCGACATCCCGCGCACGATCTCGGGCAAGATCGTCGAACTGGCGGTGCGCAACATCGTTCATGGCCGCCCGGTCAAGAACAAGGATGCGCTGGCCAATCCGGAGGCGCTGAAGCAGTTCGAGAACCGCCCCGAACTGGCGAACTGACGGACGGGCGCAGCGGCGGGGCAGCAGGGGGAAGGCGCGATGGGCTACGCAAGCGAGCATTTCCGGCGCATGGCGCGCTTCAATGCCTGGGCCAACGATCGGCTCTTCGGTGCCTGCCGCAAGTTGCCGGAGGCCGAGTATCTGCGCACGCGGCCGGCTTTCTTCAAGAGCATTCACGGCACGCTCAACCACCTGCTCGTGGTGGACAGGCTCTGGCTCGGACGCCTGCAGGGCACGAGTTCCGGCATCTATGCGCTCGACCAGGAACTCTATGCGGACTTCCTCGGGCTGCATGTGGCGCGACAGGCCGAGGACGCACTGCTCGAAGCCTATGTCGACGGCCTGACCGAGGAAGATTTCCTGCGGCGTCTTTCCTTCGCCACCCTCAAGGGCGAGCGGATGAGCGAGCGGGCCGACCTCATCCTGACCAACCTGTTCAATCACCAGACCCATCATCGCGGCCAGGTGCACGACCTGCTTTGCCAGACGGCGGTGGCGCCGCCGGAACTCGACTTCATCCGCTTCCGCCACGAGACCGGTCAGTAGCGGCAGAGCAGCAGGTTGAGGGGCGCAAGCAATGCGCGCAGCCGCGCATGGCGCGCGGCAAAATCCGCTTCCGCATAGCCCGTCAGGCGGCGGATTTCGGCGAGCGTGCGCCGGCCATCGATGGCGGCGACGATCTCGGCGATGCCCTCGGGGATCGGCAGCTTCAGTTCGCGCCCATCCAGAGCGACCTTGAGATGGCCGCCGCGCGCCAGCGTGCGCGCGAGCGCCGCCGGCTGGATCTCGCGCAGCACGGGGATGGCATCCGGCGCGTCGGCCCGCGCCATGCTCTGTCCGGCACGCGCCCGGCGCACGGCATAGAAGACATGCGCCTTCATGGCGCCGGCCACGTCTTCCGCCAGCGCCCATCGATCCGCCTCGGGCAGCCGGGCACAGCGCTCGAGAATGACCGTGTCGCCGAGCCAGGTGGCGGGTTCGTACTTGGCCGGCTCGATGAAGGCGGCGAGCGAAAGGCCGGCCGTCTCCAGCATGGCGAGGATCTGCGGCACGCGGTAGGCGCGGTCCTGCGAATGCAGCAGCAGATCGTAGAGATCCGCATCGCTCTCGCTTTGCCGATCGCCGAGAAACGGGTTGCGGCGCAGCCAGTTGCTCTCCGGCAGTCCGCCGAGCAGACGGCGCGCCAGCCGCACCTGTTCGGCCGGCGGCAGGTCGGCGGCCAGCAGACGCAACGCGCGCTGCATCGGATAGACGCCGGTGCGGCCCAGTTCGCCATAGAGCATGAGGCCGAGCGCGCCATCGGGCGCAAGCACGCTGACCAGGGCAAGCAGGCCCGCATCGGGATCGGGCAGGTGATGCAGCACGCCGCAGCAATCCACATAGTGGAACGGGCCGGGCGCCAGGCGGGCCACCTCGAGCAGCGATCCGGTGACGAAGCGGACGTTGCGCAGGCCCCGCCGCGCGATGCGCGCTTCCGCCACCGAGCGGGCCGCCGCCGAGAGGTCGAGATAGGTGACCTCCGCCTCGATGCCGCGCGTGTGCAGATGCTGCGCCAGCATGACCAGCCCGTCGCCGGTGCCGCCACCGGCCACCAGCGCGCGGAAGGGGCGCGGCAGGCGGCCGGCAAAACAGTAATGCTCGATCTCCGCCAGATGCGAGGGCGAGCCGACCACGAGCCGGCGCGCCTCGTCGTCCGGATTGCGGGAAGGATAGGGATAGACCTCGTACTGCGCGCGAACCCGGTCGATCCCGCCGCCCATCGTTTCTAGCGTACCTTGATGACGGCCTTGCCGGAGACCTTGCGGGCGAGCAGGGCATTCATCGCCTGCGGCACCTCCTCAAGCCGGTAATGGCCCGAGACGTAGGGCTTGAGGCGGCCTTCGTCGAACCAGCCAAGCAGGGTCTGGAAGTTGTGGCGATTGGCGTCCGGATCGCGGGCGGCAAAGGAACCCCAGAACACGCCGACGATCTGGCAACCCTTGAGCAGGACCAGATTGGCCGGCACTTCCGGAATTCGCCCGGAAGCGAAGCCGATCACCAGCAGCCTGCCGTTCCAGGCGATACAACGCATGGATTCGTCGAAGACATCGCCGCCGACCGGATCGTAGATCACGTCGGCACCGTTGCCGCCGGTGATCTCCTTCACCCGGTCGCGGATCTTCTCCTTGGAATAATCGATCAGATAGTCGGCGCCATACTCCTTGGCCAGCGCCAGCTTGGAGGGCGAGCCGGCCGTGGCGATGACCTTGGCGCCCATCAGCCGGCCAAGTTCCACCGCGTTGAGCCCGACGCCGCCGCCCGCGCCATGGACGAGGAGCCATTCGCCCGGCTTCATCTGCGCGCGGTCGACCAGCGCGTGGTAGGTCGTGCCGTAGGTGATCGGGAAGCCGGCAGCCTCCTCGAAACTCATGCGGTCCGGGATGGGATAGACCTTCTCCTCCGTCGCCACCGCCTCCTCGGCGAAACCGCCATGGCCGGTGGTCGCCATCACCCGCTGGCCAGGCGCGACCAGGGTGACTTCCGGTCCCACCGCCTCGACCACGCCGGCGACTTCAAGGCCCGGGCTGAAGGGAAACGGCGGCTTGAACTGGTACTTGCCCTGGATGATCAGCGTGTCGGGAAAGTTCAGGCCCGCCGCATGCACCGCGATGCGCACATCCTTGCGCCCGATGGGCGGGCTCGGCACCTCCTCCACCACCAGCGTTTCCGGTCCGCCGAACGCCTTGCACAGCACCGCCTTCATGCCCGCTCCTCCTCGTGTTCCCTCGCCACGCGTGATAACCCGGATGCCCGTTCCGGTCAAAGCCCCTGTCGGCGCCTCAAAATCCCGCCTCGGCCATGCGCACGAAGCCGGCCTCGATCCCCCGCCGCGTCTCCAGCCGCTGGCGGCGGAAAGGCGCCAGCGCCGCCTGCTCTGCCGGTCCCAGCAGGCCGAGCCAGTCAAGCACAGCCGCCGTCGCCGCGTCGGCGGCGCGGGCCGCGCCGTCCAGCGACTTGACGGCAAGACCCCAGCCGCGCTCGCGGATCGCCGCGACATGCACGCCCTCGGCGCCGCCCTTGGTCACGATGCGCGGTCCGGTGGCGCGCATGGCGGCGGTGTCGAAGCGACCTTCCCCGGCCACCATCAGCGGCTGGCCGCCCATGGCGTCGAGCAGCCGGCGGCAGGCCGCCGCCCGTGCCGGGGCAAGCCCGTCCGGTGCCGCCATCCGCGCCAGGCCGCGCGCCAGCGCCGCCAGCGGATAGGCATAGGTCGGGATGCCGCAGCCATCGGGGCCCCAGGGCGCCTCGCGGAGCGGCGCGCCGGTCATCTCGCCCATCACCGTGGCGATCTGCTGCTGCACCGGATGCGCCTTCTCGACATAGCCTCTGGTCGGCAGATCGAGATGGCGGGCGAGCGTCAGGAAGCCTGCATGTTTTCCCGAACAGTTGTTGTGCAACTGGGTCGGACGCGTGCCGGTGCGCCAGAGTTCCTGTGCCGAAGGTTCGTGATAGGGAAAATGCGCGCCGCATTCCAGGTCGGCTTCGCCGAGGCCGAGCCGTCCGAGCCAGGCGCCGACGCGCGCCACATGCTCCTTCTGGCCGCTATGGGAGGCGCAGGCGAGCGCCAGTTCCTCCGCCGACAGGCCGAAGGCATCCGCCGCGCCGCTTTCGACAAGAGCGATCTGCTGCAGCGGCTTGCAGGCGGAGCGGGGCGAAACCGGCATCTCCACATCCCCCCAGGCGGCGAGCAGCGCGCCCTGCCCGTCGGTGAGGGCGCAGATGACATGGTGACGGCTCTCGACGAAACCGCCGCGCGTCACCTCGACCAGCAGGGGCGCCGGTCCGGGCGGTTGCGGAAAACTGGCGATCATCGCGGTCCTCGTCTATATGGGCGGTTGTTGGCGCGGCCTGGTCCGAAAGCGAGGGTGTCCATGCGCGGCTATTTCGGCGTCGGCGTCGAAGGCTTATCGAAGCCGATGAATGCCGGCAACCTGTTTCGTTCGGCGCATGCCTTCGGCGCCAGCTTCGTCTTCACCCTCGGCGCGGAACGGAAGGTGACCGCGCTGCGTTCCGACACCAGCCGCACCGCCGACAACCTGCCGTGGTACGTCTTCGATCGGGTGGAGGAACTGCAACTGCCGCAATCCTGCCTGCTGGTCGGCATCGAACTCATGGACGAGGCGATTCCGCTGCCGAGCTTCAAGCATCCGCTCCAGGCAGCCTATGTGTTCGGGCCGGAACGTGGCTCCCTCTCCCCCGCCCTGCTCGCCCGCTGCCAGCAGGTGGTACGCATTCCCACAAGCTTCTGCATCAATCTCGGCGTCGCCGGCGCCATCGTCATGTACGACCGGCTGATCTCGCTCGGGCGCTTCGCGGAACGGCCGATCTCGGCCCGAAGCCGGCCGGTGGCGCCCGCCCCGCACCGCCATGGCGCGCAGATCTTCCGCCGGCCGCGCGGCGGCGGCTGAGCCGGCTCAGGCGACCAGTTCGCGCATCGGCCTGATGGCGATGCCGGCCCCTTCCAGCGTGCCGCGCACGGCCCGCGCCATGGCCACCGCCGCCGGGTTGTCGCCATGCACGCAGATCGTGTCGATGCGCACGGGAATGCGCTTGCCCGAGGTCGCGCGGATGGCGCCGTCCTGAACCATTTCCAGCACCCGGCCCGCCGCCAGCGCGGCATCGTGGATGACGGCGCCGGGCTGCTTGCGCGGCGTCAGGTTGCCATCGTCGTCATAGGTGCGGTCGGCGAAGACCTCGCGCGCCAGGCGCAGCCCTTCCGCCTCGCCCGCCCGCTCGAGGCAGTTGCCGGGCATGACCACGAAGATCAGGCCGGGCTCGACCCCCTTGACCGCGCGGGCGATGGCCAGCGCCAGGTCCATTTCGACCGCCGCCATGTTGGACAGCGCGCCATGCGCCTTGACATGCGTCACCGCGCTGCCGACCAGGGCGGCGACGCCCATCAGCGCGCCGATCTGATAGGCGATCATCCGCTCGATATCGGCCGGACTGTCGCCGCGAATCTGGCGCCGGCCGAAACCCCAGAGATCGAGAAAGCCCGGATGCGCGCCCACCGCGACGCCACGACGGCGTGCCTGTTGCAGCGTCTCGGCCATGACCAGCGGATCGCCGGCGTGAAAGCCGCAGGCGACATTGGCGGAACTGACGATATCCAGCATCTCGGCATCGCTGCCCATCGTCCAGGCACCAAAGCTCTCGCCCATGTCGCAGTTCAGGTCGACGCCACGGTTCATTGTCCTGCCTCCTCGTTGCCCCCGCGCCATTCCGGTGCGTTCATGTCGATCACGCCATCGATCAGATTGGCCTCCAGAAGCAGCCCGCTGTCCAGTCCCGCCGCGCCGGCAGGGCGCATCCGGCCCGCCAACCCGGCGATAAAGCGCCGTTCCGCGAGTTCGGCCGCCGTCGCTTCCTCGATACCGACCTGACGGAAGGTCAACTCCTGCCCGGGCGAAGCCTGCGCCAGCAGGCCGAGATCGGGGCCGATGATGCAGCCGATCTTCGGGTAGCCGCCGGTGGTCTGCCGGTCGGGACCGAGCAGGATCGGCTGACCGTCGCCGGGCACCTGGATGGCGCCCGGCGGGATGCCGTCCGAGACGATGTTGTAGCCCAGCGCATGCGCGATCGGCGGACCCGCCAGCCGATAGCCCATCCGGTCCGCGTCTGCCGTCACCCGGAAGCGTGCGCCGAACAGGGTCGCTATGCCCTCCGGCGTGAAATGCCCGTCCTGGGGCCCGAGCATCACGCGGAGCGCGGCCGGCGGGCGGACCAGAAGCGCCGGATCGATGGCGAGCGGTGGGCGGGCGGGGGCGCGGGCCTGATGCAGTGGCAGCCGCTCGCCAGCCCGCAGCGCCCGCCCGCCAAGCGGGCCAATGCCGGTACGGACATGGGTGGACAGGCTGCCAAGGACGGGGGCGAGATCGAAGCCGCCGGCGATCGCCAGATAGCCCCGCACCTCGCCTTCCGCCGGACCGACGGACAGGGTCTGCCCGCGATGCAGCAGATGGGCGCGGAACGGCGCCGCATCCTCGCCGTCGATCCGCAGCCGGAAGCGTCCGGCAAAAGCAACCAGCGCACTTTCGGCATCCAGCCGGTAGCTGTCGCCGGCCAGGGTCATTTCGACGCAAGCCAGCCCCGGATCGTTGCCCACCAGGATGTTCGCCGCCGCCTGATAGCGCCGGTCGAACGCCCCCGCGCGCGAGACGCCATGACGCAGCCAGCCGATGCGGCCGGTATCCTGCAAGCTCGATCCGGGCCCGGCCGCCACGACCACGAGGGCACTCATGCCAGCCGCTCCACCGGCGCCAGCCAGTCGGTCCGGGCTTCCAGGCGCGCGAGCTCCGCCTCGCTCACCGGCTCGAAACGGAGCAGATCGCCCGGGCGGAACAGGAACGGCTCGGCACGCCGCAGGTCGAAGGGATGCACCGGCGTGCGGCCAAGCACGTGCCAGCCGCTCGGCATCTCGCCGGGGAGAATGGCCGCCTGCTGGCCGCCGATCATCACGCTGCGCGCCGGCGTGCGCAGGCGCGGCTCCGCCCGCCTGGTCAGGTGCAGCCGTTGCGGCAGCCCACCGAGATACGGAACACCAGGCGAGAAACCCAGCATGTAAACTACGTACTCGGCACCCGCATGCAGCCGCACGACCTCTGCCGTGGAGAGTTCGAGCGCCCGCGCCACGTCGTCCAGGTCGATCCCTGCGGCACCGCCATAGGCAACCGGCACCAGCCAGCGGCGCGCCGGATGAAACCGCCCGCGCGCCGCCAGGCCGGCCAGTTCGCGCAGTCGCGCGCTGAGCGCCGCGCGGTCGATGGTCGCAGGATCGAAATGGACGAGGACGGAACGGTAGGTCGGCAGGGTCTCCTGCAAGCCGGGAATCGCCGCCTCTTGCAGCGCCGCATCGAATGCATGCACCATGGCATTCAGCGCCGGGTCGATCCCGTCGCCGAACTCGACGACCAGCGCCTGCTCGCCGGCATCGAGAAAGCGGACGGGCTGCATGGCTGCATCGCTGCTGGCTGAGGTCACGGTCTGGCTCGCATGCTTTGGCAGCGACTTTAGGGCACGCAGGCCGAGGCGCAAGGCTATAGACTGGCCAGGTCAAGGACCAGCGGGCCGGCTTTTGGGGGAGAGGGGGACATGACTTCACTGTCGATCTACGGCGTCGCCGCTTCGCGCACCTTCAGGGTGCTGTGGGTGGCGCACGAACTGGACCTCAAGTTCAAGCACATCCTGATCGGCTTCGGCGGCACCGAAACCCTCGATTCGCCCGAGTATCTGGCGATCAACCCGAACGGCAAGATACCTGCCATCCGGGATGGCGATTTCACGCTCTGGGAATCGCTTGCGATCACGCTCTACCTGGCGAAGAAGCATTCCAAGCGTTTCTATCCGCAGAGCCTGAAGGGCGAAGCACTGTGCTGGCAGTGGAGCATGTTCGCGCTCTCCGAACTCGACAAGCCGATCATCGCCTGGGCGTTGAACGATCATGTCCTGCCGCCGGCCAAGCGCAACACCAAGCTCGCCAAGGCCGCGCTCGAGGAAATGCAGCGCCCCTTCAAGGTGCTCGACCAGACAGTGGCCCGCACGCCCTATCTGCTGGGACGCCAGTTCACCGTTGCCGATCTCAACGTGGCGTCGGTGCTGTTCCGTGCCCGCAAGATGATGCTGCACGACTATCCCGCGCTGGCCGACTGGCTCAACCGCTGCTACGCCCGTCCGTCGGCGATCGCCGCGGTGAAAATGCGCGAATAGCAGCCTCGGCTGGCAGCCATGCAAGCCCCGTCGTTGCGGTCCAGCGCCGCGATGCTTATGGTGCCCGCGGCCGCTTGCATGAGCGGCACGCGAGTGGCGAACGGGGGAAGCGCATGACGGCAAACGGTTGCGTCGAAGGCA
Organism: Alphaproteobacteria bacterium; assembly: GCA_026126165.1. Classification (GTDB taxonomy): domain Bacteria; phylum Pseudomonadota; class Alphaproteobacteria; order Ferrovibrionales; family Ferrovibrionaceae; genus JAHCJQ01. The sequence goes on along the minus strand of JAHCJR010000051.1, from coordinate 3,631 downwards.
AGGTAATGGTGGTGACCGGCGCGGGTCGCGGCATCGGTCGCGAGATCGCGCTTCTCGCCGGCAGGCAGGGCGCCAGCGTCGTGGTCAACGATCTGGGCGGCGGCGCCGATGGCGAAGGACCGGGCTCGATCGGTCCGGCGCAGGAGGTGGCGAACGAAATCGTCGCGGCCGGCGGCGCGGCCGTCGCCAATACCGACAGCGTCGCCGATCCGGCCGGCGCCGAAGCCATCATCAGGACCGCCGTTGACCGGTTCGGCCGCATCGACTGCGTCGTCAACAATGCCGGCATCCTGCGCGACCGTATTTTCCACAAGATGTCGGTGCTGGATTTCGAGCAGGTGGTGAAGGTGCACCTGTTCGGCAGCTTCTATGTCTCGCGCGCCGCCGCCAACCACTTCCGCGAGCAGGAAAGCGGCGCCTTCGTCCATTTCACCTCGACCTCGGGCCTGGTCGGCAATTTCGGGCAAGCCAACTATGCGGCGGCGAAGATGGGCATCGTCGGCCTGTCGAAATCGATCGCGCTCGACATGGCGCGCTACAACGTGCGCTCCAACTGCATCTCGCCCTTCGCCTGGAGCCGGCTCATCGGCACCATTCCAACCGCGACGCCGGAGGAGGAAGCGCGCGTCGAGCGCCTGAAAACCATGTCGGCGGACAAGATCGCGCCGCTCACCGTCTTTCTCTGCGGCGATGGCGCGCGCGAGGTCACCGGCCAGATCTTCGCCGTGCGCAAGAACGAGATCTTCCTGATGAGCCAGTCGCGCCCGATCCGCTCGGTGCATCGCGACGGCGGCTGGACGCCGGAGAGCATCGGCGAGCATCTGCTGCCGGCCCTTCGTTCCTCGTTCTACAAGCTGGAGCGTTCGGGCGACGTTTTCTCCTGGGATCCGGTCTGAAGGGGCGCGCCATGGCGATCGACTATGAGAAACTCAAGAACTGGCGCTTCCCGGAGATCGAGCACAGTTATCGCGCCAAGGATACGATCCTCTATGCCCTCGGACTTGGACTGGGCCACGATCCGATGGACGAGAAGCAGCTTCGCTTCGTCTACGAGGATGGCCTGAAGGCACTGCCCACCCTGGCGGTGGTGCTGGGCTATCCCGGCTTCTGGCTGAAGAATCCCGAAACCGGCGCCGACTGGCGGCGCGTCCTGCATGGCGAGCAGGGCCTCGTGCTGCATCGGCCGCTGCCGGCGGAAGGCACGGTGATCGGCCGCGCCCGGGTGATCGAGATCTTCGACAAGGGCAAGGAGAAGGGCGCGCTGATGTATTCGACGCGCGAGGTCTTCGACAAGGCGTCCGGCGATCTGCTCTGCACCCTGAACAGCACCACCTTCATGCGCGGCGACGGCGGCTTCGGCGGACCGGGCGGACCGACCCGCGATCCCCATCCGCTGCCCGAGCGGCCGGCCGATCTTTCGCTCGACCTGCCGACCTTGGCGCAGGCCGCGCTGATCTACCGGCTCTCGGGCGACTACAATCCGCTCCATGCCGATCCGAAGGTGGCCAGGTCGGCCGGCTTCGACCGGCCGATCCTGCATGGCCTCTGCACCTACGGCATCGCCGGCCATGCGCTGCTCAGGCTGCTCTGCGACTACGAGCCGGCCCGCCTCAGGCGCATGGACTGCCGCTTCTCCTCGCCGGTCTATCCGGGCGAAACGATCCGGACCGAGGTCTGGCGCGAGGCGGAGGGGCGCGCCGCCTTCCGCTGCAGCGTGCCGGAGCGGAAGGTGGTGGTGCTCAACAACGGGCTGGCGGAGATCGGCTGACGCCTCACTCCGGCGCGATGCCGAAGGCCTTGCGCATCTGCTCGAGGCCCTGCTGCTGCACGCTCCAGAAGCGGCCGCCGACCAGTCCGCCATCGACCACCAGGTCGTTGCCGTTGACGAAGCTCGACTGGTCGGAGGCGAGATAGACGATCGCCTCGGCGATGTCGTCCGGCCGGCCGGCGCGCGGGATCGGCTGCAGCTTCGCCAGCGCCGCCGCCACCGCTTCCGCCGTCCCCTCGGCCTTCTCGGTCGACAGCCCGAGCGCCTTGCCGAATATGCCGGTGGCGATGCCGCCGGGCGAGATGGAATTGACCCGCACGCCGCGTTCGCCGAGCTGCATGGCGACGCAGCGCGTCAGATGGATGACCGCGGCCTTGGCGGCGCTGTAGATCATCGAGGATGACAGCCCGGCGCGCAGCCCGGCAACCGAGGCGATGTTGATGATCGAGCCCGCCTCCTGCCGCGACATGATCGGCGCCACGTGCTTCATGCCGAGCACCACGCTGCCCAGCAGCACGTCCATCGCCGCCTGATAGCCGGCGAAGGGAATGGTCTCGATGCCGCCGACCGGCGCCGGGCCGCCGGCATTGTTCACCAGGCAGTCGATGCGGCCATGCCGCTCCATGGCCCGCCCGATCAGGCGCTCCATGTCGGCCTCGCGCGTGACGTCTGTGGCGAGGAACTCGACGCGCGAGCCAAGCGCGGCGTCGATGGCATTGCCTTCCGCCACCCGCCGCGCGCCCATGACGACGAAGGCACCCTCCGCGGCGCAGAGTTCCACTGCCCGCTTGCCGATTCCGCTCGTGCCGCCAGTGATGACGACCACCTTGTCCTGCAGACGCGCCATATACCCCCCCTCCTGCCGGCTTGCCCGGAAGGGCGCATTTGACGCGCAGGCCAGGCCCGCGTCAATCGGCGAGGACGGGGCGCTTGGTCAGGCCTGGCGAATGTGGGAGATCTGGTCCTAGTGTTGCGCTCGCAAGCGCTCCATCTCGTCCTTGAGTTTCAGCTTTTCACGCTTGATCTGGGCAATTCGCATATCGTCGGGGTGGGGGCGGTGAGCTTCTTCGTCGAGGGCCTTTTCGAGGCTGGCATGTCTCTGGGCCAACTGGTCGAGATGGGCAGATACGCTCATCCTTCGTCCTCCGTTGCTGTGAACGGGCCTGCGCGCCTGGGAGACGCGGTTCCGTCCGGCCGGAAGGCGGCGGTCATCGCCGCCGGGCCGGGCTACATTAGATCACTTGGCGAGCCGCTTGTCAGCGCGCAAGGGGCAGGCGAATCTTCCGGTCCCAAGGATTGCGAGGCCATGGCATGAGCGATAACAAAAGATTGATCGTCGGCATCAGCGGCGCGTCCGGCGTGACCTATGGTGTGCGGATGCTGCAGGTCCTGCGCGATCTCGGGATCGAATCGCACCTCGTGATCACCAGGGCAGCGGAACTGACCCTTGCCCACGAAACCGACCTGAAGGCCGCCGACCTGCGCGCGCTGGCGAGCCATTCCTACGCCATTACCGACATGGCGGCCCCGATCAGCTCCGGCTCGTTCCGCACGCTCGGCATGGTGGTCGCGCCCTGTTCCGTGCGCTCCATGTCGGAGATCGCCAGCGGCGTCACGTCGAGCCTGCTCACGCGTGCGGCGGACGTGGTGCTGAAGGAGCGGCGGCGGCTGGTCCTGATGGTGCGGGAGACGCCGCTCCATGCCGGCCATCTGCGCAGCATGATGCAACTCACCGAACTGGGCGCAATCGTCGCCCCGCCGGTCCCCGCCTTCTATGGCCGGCCGCAGCGGATCGAGGACATCATCGACCATTCCATCGGTCGCGTGCTCGACCTGTTCGGCATCGCTTGCGGGCTGGTTCGG
>JAHCJR010000050.1 GCA_026126165.1 Alphaproteobacteria bacterium | reverse complement strand
CGGCCGCGACATCAGCCTGAATGGCGAGATCTCCACCTGCCATCGCCTGGTGGTGGAGGGCAAGGTCGAAGCGGCGCTGAGCGACTGCAACTCGATCGAGGTGTCGGAGACCGGCCTGTTCAAGGGCGCGGCCGAAGTCCAGGAGGCGGACGTGCGCGGCCGCTTCGAGGGCAAGCTCACGGTCAAGGGCCGGCTGATGATCCGGGCCCAGGGCGTGGTCAATGGCGAGATCACCTATGGCCAGCTCGAAGTGGAATGCGGCGGCCAGGTTTCCGGCACCGTCAAATCCTCGGGCGCTCTCTGAAGTTTGATCGGAAGGCGAGCCGGCCGGTTGCTAGTCTCCTGCCGGTAAGACGATGTTAACGTCCCCGGCACGAGGATGCGCAGATCGGCCGAAGGACGACCGGCAGGCACGGCGGCAAAGGTACGGCGGCCCGGAAGCATCCTCCAGGCCGCCCAGGAGTAGGGATCATGCAGGAAAGGCGGCAGATGTGGGATCGGGGCTGGCGGTTGATCGCACCGCTGGCGCTCGGCCTGCTCGCCGCCGCCTGCGCCGGACCGGAAGGCGGTCCGGCGCTCGTGCATGGTCCCGCTTCCGGCGCTGACACGCAGATTGCGGCGGGCCAGGACGACACCACGCCGACCGCCAGCCGGACCGCGCCGGCGGCACGGCCGGCCCGCTTCGGCGCGGCGCCGGTGCAGCCGGCGGTCTTCCGCCTGCCCGGGCCCGCTCCGCGCGGCCTGCTCGGCATGAACCGGGGCGAGGTCGGCGAGATGCTCGGCCGGCCGACCCTGCTGCGCCGCGAGCAGCCATCGGAGGTCTGGCAGTACCGCGCGCCGGAATGCGTGCTCTTCGTCTTCTTCTTCGATGCGGAGGATAAGCGCGGCGCTCTGGTCGAGTATGTGGAGGCGCGCCAGCGCGGCACGGCACAGCCCATGCCGGAGGCCGACTGCCTGCGCCGCATGGCCGCGCCCAACCTGGTTTCCGGCCGGCATTGAACAGATAGGCGTCCCGGGCGCCCGATCAGGCGGCGGTGATCTTGCCCTTGAAAGCGCAGAGATCGGCGATCGGGCAGGCGGGACAGTCGGGCCGGCGCGCCTTGCAGACATAGCGCCCGTGCAGGATCAGCCAGTGATGGGCGTGCTGGCGATAGGCTGCCGGCACCACCTTTTCCAGCTTCTTCTCCACCTCGAGCGGCGTCTTGCCGCGCGCCAGGCCGGTGCGGTTGGCAACCCGGAAGATATGGGTGTCGACGGCGATGGTCGGCTCGCCGAATGCGACGTTGAGCACCACGTTCGCGGTCTTGCGACCGACGCCGGGCAGCGCCTCCAGCGCCGCGCGGTCGCGGGGCACCTTGCCGCCATACTGCTTCGCCAGGATCTGCGACAGGGCGATGATGTTGCGGGCCTTGGAATTGAACAGGCCGATGGATTTCACGTGCTGCTTCAGCCCGGCCTCGCCCAGCGCCAGCATCGCGCCCGGACTGTCGACCCGCCGGAAGAGCTCGCGCGTCGCCCGGTTGACGCCCGTATCGGTCGCCTGGGCGGAGAGGACCACCGCCACCAGCAACGTATAGGGATTGGTGTATTCGAGTTCGGTCCGGGGCGCCGGATTGCGTCCGGCGAGACGGCGGAAGATTTCCTCCGCGATGGGTTTCCTGTCGCGCATCGGCGCAATCTAGAGCCGGGACGCCGCGAAAGGAATAGGCGTGCCGGCATTGCCGGCCCCCTGTATCGGGCCTAATCTCCCTGCCATGAGCGACCCGGTCCCCGATTTCCGCTACGAGGCGCTGCTCAGGCCGCACCGTTCCCTGTCGCGCCAGGGCTTCCTGCTGCTCATGCTTGGGGCGAGCCTCGCGAGCTTCGCTGCCGGCCTCGCCTTCGCCCTGCAGGGCGCCTGGCCGGTCTTCGGCTTCTTCGGCCTCGATCTGCTGCTGCTCTACCTCGCCTTCCGCTGGAGCTACCGGAGCGGGCGCCAACTCGAACGCATCGAGATCAGCGGCGACCGCCTGCTCGTGACCCGCATCTCGCCCCGCGGCAGGCAGCAGAGCTTCGATTTCCAGCCCTATTGGGTGCGCGTCGGCGTGCCGGACCCGGCGCGGGGAAGGCACGCGCTCACGCTTTCCTCGCACGGGCGGAGCCTTGCCATCGGCGGCTTCCTCGCGCCCGAGGAGCGGGTCCGCATCGGGGAAGCGCTCGAGGATGCGCTGCGCCGCTACCGCGCGAGCCTGGCAGGCCAGCTCACCTGAAGCCCAGTACGTCGTCCATGTCGTAGAGGCCGGGCGCCTTGCCGCGCGCCCAGAGCGCCGCCTGCACCGCGCCGCGCGCGAAGATGCCGCGATCGGCGGCCTTGTGGGAGAGTTCGACGCGCTCGTTGTCGGCCGCGAAGATCACCGTGTGCTCGCCCACCACATTGCCGCCGCGCAGCGAGGCGAAGCCGATATCGCCCTTCTGGCGCGGCCCGCAGACCCCGTCGCGGCCGCGGTCGGCGAGGTCGGCGAGTTCCCGGCCGCGCCCCTGCGCCGCCTTCTCGCCGAACAGGATCGCCGTGCCCGAGGGCGCATCCACCTTCATGCGGTGATGCATCTCGACGATCTCGATATCCCATTCCGCATCGAGCAATCCCGCCACCTGGCGGACCAGTCCGGCCACCAGGTTGACGCCGAGGCTCATATTGTAGCCCTGCACGATCGGCGCATGGCGCGCGGCCTCGCGCAGCGCCGCGAAATGTTCCTCCTCGAGGCCGGTGGTGCCGATCACCAGCACGGTCTTGCCCTGCGCCGCCAGTTGCGCGTGATGGCGCGTCGCCGCCGGCGAGGTGAAGTCGATCACCGCATCGGCTTGGGCGAAGAGCGGCAGCGCATCGTCGCTCACCTTGAGGCCGAGCGGGCCGAGGCCGGTCACCTCGCCGATGTCGCGCCCGAGCATGGGCGAGCCCGGCCGCTCGGTTCCGCCGGCCAGGCGGCAGCCGGGCGTGCCGGCCACCTGGCGGGCGAGCGTGATGCCCATGCGCCCGCCGATCCCGACCACGCCGATCGATATCTCCGCCATCCGCCTCGCTCCCTGCATCGCCACAGGCTGCCGAGCATAACCGCCGGCGCGCATCCCGCAAGCGGCGGCAAATGGCCGGCAATGTCTCTGCCTATGCGCTTCTCGGGTCAATCACGCCAGGAACGAGCGCGGGCGAAGGTTTCAAGCCTGGCGACCGGGCCAAGCTGTCAAATGCCGGGAACTGGCATTGCTATTGGCCGTTGGTGGTTTTTCCGGGCCTATCGGGGGACGGTGGCGCAGTTGCCAGTTGCTCGCCGAGCAATCGAGTCATCAGCACGTGCAGTTTGCTTAGATCAAGTTGGCCGCTCTGAGCGGAGGCATCTCCGGCCTTCAAAGCCGCAACGTACTCCGGACGGTTCCGTCGCAATAGTTCGGGCAGGATAGTTTGGCCGGCAAGCCATCCGCCTGCCTTGACACATAGCACGAAGTAAGACGCTGCTCGTGCTGTCCTTCCGTTCCCGTTGATGAAGGGGTGAATGTTATTGATCCGCCAAAGGACGTAGGTGGCCAGGGCCACTGCATCCATGGTTTCCCATCCTCGATTCACCTGGTTCACGAAGTCATCCATCAGCGCCTGGACGCGAAAGTGCTGTGGTGGCTCATACTCGCCCACGACAACGGGACACGGCCGAAACTCTCCGGCATGGGTATGCAGGCACGTAATGGCGTGAAAATTGAGCGCCTTGATGATGGTTTGCGACAGGAACGGTCGCCCCATCTCCAACGAGGCGACCACCATCGAGCGCAGGAAATCGTATTGCCGGTTACCGTTGGAAATTTCGAGCGTCTGGTATGCGGTGTGATTCTCAGTTCCAGTCAGCTCGAAAAGTATCAAGCCTTCCTCCGTCCCTCCTGCGCAGCGATAACCTCTTCGACGCGCGCACGCGTAACCCCACTGCTCTCTTTAAGAGAGCCCATTATAAAAGACACGCGTTGCTTGCGCAATTCTTCCTCACTTGGTGCGCGTACCGCTGCATCCCGAAGAGCGCGAAGCAATGACTCCTTCGTCTTGAGGTCAGTCATGGCACCTCCTGGCCTGCCTGGCACTGCTGGTATGTCAGGTGAATATGATTCCATCCACTGTCAATGTCACGTTGAGACTTCGCCGTTCCGAACTGCCGCCGCAGAAATGCCCCCAGCGAATTCTCGATGGGCAGAATACGCGGAAGACGAAACATGGCGCCATTGTCCCGACATACGCAGGGAACATCAGGCAGGCGCGGGTCAGCCGCGCGAGACACTGGCGGTGCGCCCGAACTGACTGTTCTCGGCCGGATCGTAACCTTACAGAAGGGCCCGCACACTTCAGGGCACCGACACATTACCCCGACGCCCTATTCGCGCAGATCGTCCCAGAATTCCTTGACGCGGGCGAAGAAGCCGGCCGATTCCGGACTGGTCTCGCTGGAGCCCGCCTTCTCGAATTCCTGCAGCAGCTCGCGCTGGCGCTTGGTCAGGTTGACCGGCGTCTCCACCAGCACCTGCACGATCAGGTCGCCATGATCGCGCGCGCGCATGGCGGGCATGCCCTTGCCGCGCAGGCGGAACTGCTTGCCCGCCTGCGTGCCGGCCGGAATCGAGACTTTGGCGCGCTGGCCATCCAAGGTCGGGACCTCGATGGCGCCGCCCAGCGCCGCCACCGTCATCGGCAGCGGCACGCGGCAATGCAGGTTCACGCCGTCGCGCTTGAAGAGCGGATGGGGCCTGATCGAAAGGAAAATGTAGAGATCGCCCGCCGGCGCGCCGCGCACGCCGGCCTCGCCCTCGCCGGCCAGGCGGATGCGGGTGCCCTCGTCGACGCCGGCCGGGATGTTGACGCTCAGCGTCTTTTCCTGGTGCACGCGGCCCGAGCCGGCGCAGGCGCGGCAGGGATTCTGGATCACGCGCCCGGCGCCGCCGCAGGTCGGACAGGTGCGCTCGATGGTGAAGAAGCCCTGCGCGGCGCGGATGCGGCCATGGCCATGGCAGGTCGGACAGGCGCTGGGCTTGGCATCGCCCTCGGCACCGGTTCCCTTGCACTTCTCGCAGCTCGCCTGGGCCGGCACGCGGATCTTCGCCTGCTTGCCGGCGAAAGCCTCCTCGAGCGTGATCTCGAGATTGTAGCGCAGGTCGGCGCCGCGCCGGCCGCGATCGCCGCCGCGCCCGCCCATGATGTCGCCGAACAGGTCCTCGAAGATGTCGGAGAAGGAGCCGGAGAAATCGAAACCGCCGGCACCCGGACGCGGGCCCGCGGCGCCGTTCTCGAACGCGGCATGGCCAAACTGGTCGTAGGCCGCGCGCTTCTGCTCGTCGCGCAGCACCTCGTAGGCTTCGTTGATTTCCTTGAAGGACTTCTCGGCTTCGGCATCGCCCGGATTGCGGTCCGGGTGATACTTCATGGCGAGCTTGCGGAAGGCCTTCTTCAGATCGGCCTCGCTCGCCTGGCGGCCGACACCGAGCACCTCGTAATAGTCGCGCTTGGACATGGACGATGAGCCTTCCGCTGGAAACGGGACGGGCGGCGGCGCGCGAGGTCGGTGACGCCTCGCCCGCCGCAGCCCGGCCGGTCAGGCCGACTTGTTCTTCTTGTCGTCCTTCACTTCCTCGAAATCGGCATCGACCACGTTGTCGTCGCCCGCCTGCGCGCCGCCATCCGTGCCGCCGCCCTCGGCACCGGCGCCGGCCGCCTCGGCCTGCGACTTGTAGAGCTGCTCGCCGAGCTTCATCGAGGCACCGGCGAGCGCCTCGGTCTTCGCCTTGATCTCCGCCGCGTCGTCGCCATCCATCGCCGTCTTCAACTCGGCGATGGCGGCCTCGACCGCGCCCTTGTCGGCGGCGGGGAGCTTGTCGCCAAGCTCGCTCATCGTCTTCTGCGTCGAATGGATCAGTCCGTCCGCCTGGTTGCGCGCCTCCACCAGCTCGCGACGCTTCTTGTCCTCGCTGGCATGGGCCTCGGCATCCTTGACCATCTTCTGGATCTCGGATTCCGACAGGCCGCCGGAGGCCTGGATGCGGATCTGCTGCTCCTTGCCGGTGCCCTTGTCCTTGGCCGAGACCTGGACGATGCCGTTGGCGTCGATATCGAAGGTCACCTCGATCTGCGGCACGCCGCGCGGCGCGGCGGGAAGGCCGATCAGGTCGAACTGGCCGAGCAGCTTGTTGTCCGCCGCCATCTCGCGCTCGCCCTGGAAGACGCGGATCGTCACCGCGGTCTGGCCGTCCTCGGCGGTGGAGAAGGTCTGGCTCTTCTTGGTCGGGATCGTGGTGTTGCGGTCGATCAGCCGGGTGAAGACCCCGCCCAAGGTCTCGATGCCGAGCGAGAGCGGCGTCACGTCGAGCAGCAGGACGTCCTTGACCTCGCCCTTGAGGACGCCGGCCTGGATCGCCGCGCCGATCGCCACCACCTCGTCGGGATTGACGCCCTTGTGCGGCTCGCGGCCGAAGAAGTTCTTCACCTTCTCGATGATCTTCGGCATGCGCGTCATGCCGCCGACCAGCACGACCTCGTCGATGTCGGAGGCATTGAGGCCGGCATCCTTCATCGCCGCCTTGCAGGGGGCGATGGTGCGCTCCATCAGATCCTCGACCAGCGCCTCGAGCTTGGCGCGCGTCAGCTTCATGGTCAGGTGCTTGGGCCCGCTCTGGTCGGCGGTGATGAAGGGCAGGTTGATCTCCGTCTGCATGGCGGAGGAGAGTTCGATCTTCGCCTTCTCCGCCGCTTCCTTCAGCCGCTGCAGGGCCAGCCGGTCCTTGCGCAGGTCGATGCCGTTCTCTTTCTTGAACTCGTCGGCCAGGTAATCGACGATGCGCATGTCGAAATCCTCGCCGCCGAGGAACGTGTCGCCATTCGTCGCCTTGACCTCGAACACGCCATCGCCGATCTCGAGGATCGACACGTCGAAGGTGCCGCCGCCGAGGTCATAGACGGCGATGGTCTTGCCGTCCTGCTTGTCGAGGCCGTAGGCGAGTGCCGCCGCCGTCGGCTCGTTGATGATGCGCAGCACCTCGAGACCGGCGATGCGGCCGGCATCCTTGGTCGCCTGGCGCTGGGCGTCGTTGAAATAGGCCGGGACGGTGATGACCGCCTGGGTCACCTTCTCGCCGAGATGGGCCTCGGCCGTCTCCTTCATCTTCTGCAGGATGAAGGCGGAAATCTGCGAGGGCGACTGCTTCTTGCCGCGCGTCTCGACCCAGGCGTCGCCATTGTCCGCCTTGACGATCCGGTAGGGGACCATCTTCATGTCCTTCTGGGTCGTCGGATCGTCGAAGGTGCGCCCGATCAGGCGCTTGATCGCGAACAGCGTGTTCTCCGGATTGGTCACCGCCTGGCGCTTCGCCGCCTGGCCGACCAGCAGTTCGCCATCCTCGGCGAAAGCCACCATCGAGGGCGTGGTGCGCGCGCCTTCCGCGTTCTCGATCACGCGCGCCTGCTTGCCCTCCATGACGGCGACGCAGGAATTGGTGGTGCCAAGGTCGATTCCGATTACTTTCGCCATTTTTTCAACTCCTTGTGCGGCAAGCCGGGGCGGCCTCGAAGTCCCGATGAAGCGCCGGCCCGGCTCCCAAGACTGCTTGAGCTTGCGCTTATATAAGGGCCGTCAGGGCCGGCCGCAACGGGCCGGCTCCCGGCTTTTTGCCGGGGCGGCGAAGGCATCGATGGCGGCGAAACCGGCCGCGCCGGTGCCCGCCAGGCGGCGGAAACGGCCACCGTCCATGCCGCCCAGCGCCACCGCGCCGAGCCCGAGCCGCCCCGCCGCGCCGGCCAGGGCGGCGAAGCGCAGCGCCCCCAGAACCGCCCTGCCTGGATGGCTGCGGGTCGGGAAAACCGGCGAGATCAGGGCGAGATCGGCCCCCCGGCCGCGCGCGAGGCCCGCCCGGCCATGGGCGGCGATGGAGACGATCCAGCGCGGATGGCGGGCCTTGAGGGCGCGGGCAAGGTGGGACAGCCGTTCCGGCAGATGCACCCCGTCCGCCCCGACGGCGCGCGCCAGCGCCGGATCGCCGGCCACCAGGAAAGGCCGGCGCTGGCGGCGGCAGAGCCGGGCCAGCGCCCGTGCGAGAGCGGCGCGGTCCGCCGCCTCGTACTGGCGCAGGATGATGCCGGTGCCGGGCGGCGCCGCGGCGGTCGCGGCCAGCACATCGCCCAGCCTGGCATCGGTGACCAGCCAGGCGCGCGCCAGCCGTTCGGCCGGCTTTCGGCCCTGCGCCGCATTTGCTAAGAAGGGCCTCCGCCCGGTCCCGATCTTCATGTCCGCTCCCGAGGTGCAAGCTGCCATGTCCCAAGCGCCGGAGCAATTCGCCGCCATCGCCGGAAACCTTGCCCTGGTGCGCCGCGCCATCGCCGAGGCCGCGCGCGAGGCCGGACGGGCGGAAGGCGATATCGCGCTGGTGGCGGTAAGCAAGACCCATCCGGCGGCTTCGGTGGAGGCGGCGCTGGCCGCCGGCCAGTATCGCTTCGGCGAGAACCGGGTGCAGGAGGCGGCCGCCAAGTTTCCGGGCCTGAAGGCGCGCTGGCCCGACCTCGAGCTGCACCTGATCGGGCCGCTCCAGACCAACAAGGTGCGCCAGGCGGTGGAGCTGTTCGATGTCATCCAGACCCTCGACCGGGAGAAGCTCGCCCGGGCGCTCGCCGCCGAGGGGGCGCGGGCCGGTCGCCTGCCGCGCCTGCTGGTGCAGGTCAATACCGGCGAGGAGCCGCAGAAGGCCGGCATCGCGCCGGACGCGACCGATGCCTTCCTCCGCCTCTGCCGCGAGGAACTGGGCCTCGCCATCGAGGGGCTGATGTGCATCCCGCCGGCGGACGAGGAGCCGGGGCCGCATTTCGCCCTGCTGGCGAAGCTTGCCGCCCGCAACGGCCTCGGCACGCTCAGCATGGGCATGAGCGGCGACTTTGCCATCGCCGTGCAGTTCGGCGCCACCCTGGTGCGGGTCGGCACGGCGATCTTCGGCGAACGCGCGCCGGCGCCACGGGATCGGGAGGGCGAAGAATGAGCAAGCCGGAGTTCGAGCCGCTGCGCCCGCCCGGCGCCCTGCCCGAGGCGGAGATGATCGCCCGGGCGCGGGCCTTCCGCGACCATCTGCGAGGAAGGCGCACGGTGCGCGACTTCTCCGACCGGGCGGTGCCGCGCGCGCTGATCGAGGCGGCGATCGAGGCGGCGGGCAGCGCGCCTTCGGGCGCCAACCTGCAGCCCTGGCATTTCGTCGCCATCGCCGATCCGGCGATCAAGCGCGAGATCCGCCGCGCGGCGGAGGAGGAGGAGCGCGCCTTCTATGGCGGGCGCGCGCCGCAGGAATGGCTGGAGGCGCTGGCCCCGCTCGGCACCGACGAGCACAAGCCCTTTCTCGAGACGGCGCCCTGGCTCATCGCCATCTTCGCCGAGCGCAATGGTCGCCTGCCGGACGGCCGCCCGGTCAAGCATTACTACGTGCCGGAATCGGTCGGCATCGCCACCGGCTTCCTGATCGCGGCCCTGCACGAGGCGGGCCTGGTCACGCTGACCCACACGCCATCGCCCATGGGCTTCCTCAACCGCATCCTGAAGCGGCCGGAGAACGAGAAGCCCTATATCCTGCTGGTGGCAGGCCACCCGGCCGAGGGGGCGATGGTGCCGCGGATCGGCAAGAAGCGGCTCGACGAGATCGCGAGCTGGCTCTGAGAAGAGGGGGCGTTCCGATGAACAGGCTTGCAGGCAAGGTGGCGCTGGTGACCGGCGGGGCGTCCGGTCTGGGGCGGCAATCGGCGATCCGCATGGCGGAGGAGGGGGCGAAGGTCGCCGTCGCCGACCTCAACCATGCCGGCGCGGAAATCGTGGCGCGCGAGATCGGCGCCTCGGCCATCGCGCTCGCCCTCGACGTGACCAGCGAGAGCCAGTGGCAGGCGGCGATCGGGGCGACGCTCGCCGCCTTCGGCAAGCTCAACGTGCTGCTCAATTCGGCCGGTGTCGGCGTCAACAAGGACATCGAGAACACGACGATGGAGGAATGGCGCTTCGTCAACGGCGTCAATCTCGACGGCACCTTCCTCGGCTGCAAGCACGGCGTGATCGCCATGAAGGCGCATCCGCCGGGCTCGATCATCAACATCTCCTCGGTCTCGGGGCTGGTGGGCGGGCACAATCTCGCCGCCTACAACGCATCGAAGGGCGGCGTGCGGCTGCTGTCGAAATCGGTGGCGCTGCATTGCGCGCGCAAGGGCTATTCGATCCGCTGCAATTCGCTGCATCCGACCTTCATCGACACGCCGATGGTGCGCGCCATGTTTACCGGCCGCCCCGATGCGGAACGGGTGCGCCAGAAGCTCGAGGCGCAGGTGCCGCTCGGCCATATCGGCGAGCCTGACGATATCGCCTGGGCGGTGGTCTATCTCGCCTCCGACGAGAGCAAGTTCGTGACCGGCGCCGAATTCGTGGTGGATGGCGGCATCACCGCCATGTAGGCGGCCGGGCCAGTCGCCTCTCAGCCCCAGGGGCCGCGGCGCGGCGCGGCGGCCGGCGCGGAACGGGCCGGCTGGTAGACTGTGATGCCGCTTTCGGCGGCGAGCTTCCGCAGCGCGGCGACGCGGTTCTCGGTCGAGGGGTGGGTCGAGAACAGGCTGTCGCGCTTGTGCGCATGCAGCGGATTGACGATGAAAAGATGCGCGGTGGCCGGATTGCGTTCCGCCGCCTCGTTGTCGATGCGGCTGGCGCCATAGGTGATCTTCTCCAGCGCCGAGGCGAGCCAGAGCGGATTGCCGCAGATGGCGGCGCCGATCCGGTCGGCGGAATATTCGCGCGAGCGGGAGATGGCGAACTGCACCAGCGCCGCGGCGATGGGGGCGAGCAGAACCGCGAGCAGGGTGCCGATGGCGCCCAGCGGATTGTTGGAATTGTTCCGCCCGGAGAAGAACAGCGCGAAGTTCGCCAGCATGCCGAGCGCGCCGGCCAGCGTCGCCGTCACCGTCATGATCAGGGTGTCGCGGTTGCGGATATGGGCAAGCTCGTGCGCCATGACGCCGGCCACCTCCTCGCGCGAGAGCATGCGCAGAAGCCCGGTGGTGGCGGCCACGGCGGCATTCTCCGGGTTGCGGCCGGTGGCGAAGGCGTTGGGCTGGTCGTTCTCGATGATATAGACGCGGGGCATCGGCAGGTCGCCGCGCCGGGCCAGCTCCGCTACCAGGCCATGGAAGTCCGGAGCGCTGCGCGCATCGACCTCGCGCGCGCCATACATGCGCAGCACCATCTTGTCGGAGTTCCAGTAGGCGAACAGGTTCATGCCGGCCGCCAGCGCGAAGGCGAGCAGCATGCCCTGCTCGCCGCCGACCATGAAGCCGACGGTGAGGAAGAGCGCGGTCATGGCCGCGAGCAGGATAGCGGTGCGGAAATAGTTCATGCGCGCCTCTCCGAAGCCCCTGCCCGTCCGGGCCGCCATTGCAGCCGCCCCGGCGGGTGACCTATATGTATGGAAGCGCCGCCCCCCTTCAAGCAGGTGGTGCGCGGCGCGCCTGCCCGAGGAGGCCCGACCATGTCCGCGCCCGAGCCCAAGCCCGCCAAGGCCCCGGCCGAGAAGCCGAGATCGCCCGAGAAGCCCGCCATCGTCCAGGAACAGGCGCCGGGCGAGATAGGCGGCCCCAAGGGCCCGGAGCCGACCCGCTATGGCGACTGGTCGGTCAACGGCATCGTCTCTGATTTTTGAGAGGGTGGGTGGACAAATGAGCGGTCACCGCCCATTCCCGGAGCTTCTCGCGCGAATGCCGGCGTGCGCCCGCACCCGCGCCGGTCGCAAGGCTCACATTGTGGTCGCGGTTGCTTTCCTGCGGCGGCTGGTCGATGCATTGAGGCCGCGCTGGAGCTGAGCGCTCGTTCCCCCTTAGGAGGATGTCATTACTGGCGATCAGCCGTGGCGAGGCCAGGATCACTCGTCCGGATCGACATGACGCCGCGGTTCCATGCGTTCATGCAGCACGCGGACGACTTCCACGCCGCGGCCGACACCGAGGCGATAGAAGATCACATGCACCGGACGGGCGACCGGCTGGGCGCTGCTCTCCTGCAGGGAGTGGCGGATATGGAAGCTGCGGAGGCCGGGCGCCAGTTCGGAACGGTCGATGCTTGGCTGACCCATCGGCCCAGATGCAATCCGGCGGAGGGCAGCGATGAGACAGGCGCGGTAGCGGATGCGGGCCGCCGCGCCATGAAGTTCCTCGCTTCGCCGAAGGATCGCGGCGATATCGGCCTTGGCAGGTCCGGAAATCCGATACCGCAATAGCTCGCCTCAACGATCGGCAGGCGAGGCAAGCCCGTCGAAATAGTCGTCCAGCTCGTCGTCACCGAGCTCCACATGCTCGCCGCGATCGAGCGCGGCGATCCCCTGGCCGATCGCGACGCGAAGCCGGTCCAGGCGCAGGCTCTCTTCGATGCGGCGTGCCTTCAGCATGCGGATGGCGTCGCGCACCGCCTCGCTGGCATTGCGGTACTCACCCGTTCGCAGAACCTCGTCGATGAAGGCGTCCTGTTCCTTCGTGAGGCTGATATTTCTCGTCGGCATCGGTCGGGCTCCCGCTGGGTCGACAACAGCCTAGCGATTTTGGCAAGAATTGCCAATCTGTGGGGGCGGCGCGCACAAGTGTGGCGATAGGGCCGTCGGGTTTCGCTCATCCGCCGCGCTATCCGGCCGGACCAAATCCATGTGGCTGACGCCCGGCGCGGGCAAGTTCGTAGAGCGTAATGACGGTGGGGTTGCGCCGGCCGCGCTCCAGGCTGCTCAGATATTGCTGGCTGAAGCCGGATAGCTCCTCGACCTGCTCCTGCGTCAGCCCTTTTTCGCGACGCAGGCGGGCGAAGTTCCGGCCGACAAGTTTGCGCATGTCCACAATCACTTACCGTCGCCTGAGCGATACCACTCGCCGTGTTTTATCTGCCGAAAGGGATGAATGCGGCGCAGACCTACACTACGAGTATACGGCCAACTTTTGCATTTTTTTCGATGCCTACTACTATGTGGACTCGTATTACGAGTATTATGTGATATTAATAGTCGCATAGGAAGTGGAGGCTATCGTCATGCCTGAATACAGGAAGCGGAAAGGGTCAGACACTTGGCACTGGTGCACGAATTGCCCCAACTGGCCAACCTCGAACTATGATTCCCAAACGGTCCAACCTGGGAAGCGCCCGAGCACTGGCGAATTGGACAACACCTGCAAAAAGCTTGAAGCCGACCGCAATTGTCGCACAACCGGGTAGCTGTCCGCCGTCCAAGCCGGTCCTGTCACACCAACCCCAATTTGTCCGCAGCGGGGCTCCCGGATTGTGTGCTGCGCTAACGGCCGTTCCTTCCGCCGCCGCCATGCCGCCGGAAGGACTCGATCAGGTCGATGACCACCATGAGGTCGCGATCCGTCAGGTCGCGAATCACCTGGGTGACCTGCGCCTCCCTCGCCGCGCGTTCGGGCGAGGCATGCACCGGCGGGCGACGGTCGGGATCGAACTCCGCCAGATCTAGCCCTAGGGCGTGGGCGATACGGATGACCGTATCGATCTCGGGCATGACCAGCCGGCGTTCCAGCTTGGAAATGGAAACGCTCGAACGCTCGATCTTCTCCGCGAGCTGTTCCTGGGTCAGCCGCTGACGCTGCCGCGCGGTGCGCACCAGGGCGGCGATATGGCGTCGCGTCTCACGCATCCGCCGCACCATCCGGCCGGACCAAATCCATATGGCTGACGCCCAGCGCGCGGGCAAGTTCGTAGAGCGTGATAACGGTGGGGTTGCGCCGGCCGCGCTCCAGGCTGCTCAGATACTGCTGGCTGAAGCCGGATAGCTCCTCGACCTGCTCCTGCGTCAGCCCTTTTTCGTGACGCAGGCGGGCGAAGTTCCGGCCGACGAGTTTGCGCATGTCCACGCGCAAACCAGATACAGCTTACATATTTTAAGTTTACTAACTATAGTATGTATTCAGTCCAGTTCTGGCGAATTGCGCAATCGCCTCCCGGTTTCGTGATGTGTTCCCGGACTGCACTTTTGCCGCGAAGAAGTGGCGCGCTCATTCTTGCTTCAGGTTTCTGAAATGTTCTAGTCTGGCGGCGAGCGTCGAGGGAGGCGGTGGCGGGGATGGGCTGGCCTTGCAGGTTCGTGGCGGGAATGGCCGGGCTGGCGGTCGCCCTTGGCCTTCCGTCCGGCCTGCCGGCAGAGGCTGCCTCGGAGGATCGCATCCTGCCCGGGCCGATCCCGGCGGAGGTGCTGCGCATTGTCGATGGCGACACGGTCGAGGTCGCGGCCACCATCTGGCTCGGCCAGCGGCTGGTCACGCTCGTGCGGATCGAGGGCGTGGATGCGCCGGAGCTGCGCGGGCGCTGCGACCGCGAGGCGGCGCTGGCGGCGGAGGCGCGGGATTTTCTCGGCCATCGCCTGCGGCCCGGAACGAAGGCCGCCCTGCTCGCCGTGCAACAGGACCGCCATGGCGGGCGGGTGCTGGCCCGCATCCTCGATGCGGAAGGCCGCGACATGGGCGAGGCGCTGCTCGCCGCCGCACTCGCCCGCCCCTATGACGGAAGCCGCCGCCGCTCCTGGTGCGAGTGAGGGTCGGCGGCCTCTTCCTTATTTTTCGCCCGACACTTCAAGGAAGAGACGCACGAGAGCGGTATTGACGTAATAATTGCTTCTTCCCGCAGGCTGCTTCTGCACGAAGCCGCGCTCTGCCAGAACATCGAGATACTTGGCGGCTGTCTGGCGGGAGACGGTCAGGTCCTTCACCACGAATTCGATGCGGGTGTAGGGGTGGCGGAACAGGTTGTTCAGAAGGTCCTGGGAGTAGAGCCTCGGCACCTCCTCGCGCATCCGCCGTTTCGCGCTCGCCATCTGCGAGCGAATTCCTTCGACCAGCCGCAGTGTGGTCTCCGCCGTTGCTGCCACGGCCTGCAGCATGTAGAGCACCCATGCCGTCCATGCTTCCTGCGTGCCATTGGTGTCGCGAACGAACTGAAGCAGGCGGTAATAGTCGCCCTTGGTTCGGGTGATGTGCCGGCTGAGATAGAGGATGGGGATTTCCAGCAACCCAGTCCGCGTCAGGTAGAGGACGTTGAGCATGCGGCCGATGCGGCCGTTGCCGTCCGGGAAGGGGTGGATGCTTTCGAACTGGTGATGAATGAGCGCCATCTTGATGAGCGGATCGAGCGGCGCCACCTCGTCGTCGTTGACGAAGCGCTCGAGCGCCATCATCAGCGCGAGAATTTCGTTACCGTCCTGCGGCGGTACGTAGACGATCTCGCCCGTCCGGTCATGGCGTAGAGCCGTGCCAGGCACGACGCGAAACCCGTCCTCCCGCGCCTTGAGCAGGCGGAACATGTCGATGAGAACGTTGTTGCTGATGATGCCGCCGCTTGCAACCAGCCGGCTGTGGCCGAGCTTGATGGCGTCGCGGTAGAGGGCAACCTCCTTGGCTGCTGCCGATCTCGGACCTTCCGGAAACAGCTCAGCCTGGAACAGTTCGTCCTGGGTCGTGACGATATTCTCGATCTCGGACGATGCCTTGGCCTCTTGCAAGGCAAGCGTATCGATCAGGATACCTTGATTGGGAATGACTTCCGCTCGCCCTTTCAGCTCCGCGAGTGCCCGGCTTGCGGTCGCGAGCGCCTTCAATACGGGAGCCGTCTCCAGAAGGACAGGAGGTGGAAGGGCCGGGATCTGGTAAGTCGGTTTTAACATGTCGCCCGCCTCATGTTAAAGAATCGCGATTTTTTTAACATGTTCCGGCGACATGTACACGAAGTGACCAAATCGTCGACAGGTCAGCCCCGCACCAGCCCGGCCAGCGCGGCGTCGAGATCGAAGCACGCGTCGAAGCCGGCGGCGCGCAGCCGGGCGATATCGGCGACCATGAAGGGGGCCTCGCCGGGCCGTTCGGGCAGCGCGCCGGGGCGGATCAGGTCGGGCCGGCCCAGCATCCGGCCGAGGCGCGCCGCGAATGCGGCAATCGTGATGCCCCGCCCGGCGCCGATATTGAAGGGCCCCTCCGCCGCGCCGGCCGCCAGGTGGGCGATGGCCCGCCCGGCATGGACCGTGTCGATCACGTCGCGCACGACCCGGCCGGGGCCGAGCCGCGCCGCCTCGCCGCGTTCCAGCGCCGCCATGATCGAAGGCACGAGGCGACCCGGCTGCTCGCCCGGGCCGAAGAGATGGAAGAGCCGCGCCCAGGCGAAGCCGAAGCCGCGCAGCGCCGCGATCCGGTCCAGCCCCTCGAACGCCGCGCGCTTCGCCGCGCCATAGGGCGTCGCGGGAAGCAGCGGCCGGCTTTCCGGCCAGGGCCGGTCGTCCGCGCCGCTCCAGTCATATTCGGCGCAGCTTCCCACGCCGACGAAATGCCGCCCGCCCGCATCGCCGAACGCCTCCGCCAGGTCGAGGCTTGCCTTGAGCCAGGCCGCATTTTCCGGCGCGGTCCAGAAACGGCCATGCACCGCATACCAGGCGCAATGGACGAGGATCGCGGGCCGCACCGCACCGAGCAGCGCCCGCGCCGCGCCCGGTTGCAGCAGATCCGCCCGGTGCCAGACGATGCCGGGCGCCACCGGCTCGTGACGCTCGCGCCCCAGCGCATGCACCTCGAAGCCCTGCGCCTGAAGCGGCGCCAGCACCTGCCGCCCGACGAAGCCGCTGGCGCCGGTGACGAGGACGCGCTCAGCCGCCATGGTCGGGCCAGCCGCCATCGCGCGCCGAGATCACCCGGGGCAGGGCCGGCCAGTGGATGCCGAAGGCGGGATCGTCCCAGCGCATGCCCGCGGCCAGTTCCGGCGCATGCGGCACGTCGATCATGTATTCGACCGCCGCGCCGTCGGTCAGGGTGAGAAAGCCATGGGCGAAGCCCGCCGGCACGAACAGGGCGAGACCGTTTTCCGCCGAGAGCTGGAATGCCCGCCATTGGCCGCGCGTCGGCGAGCCCGGCCGGAGGTCGATCACCACGTCATGCACCGCGCCGGCCATGCAGCGGATGAGCTTGCGCTCCGCCGCCGGCGGCGTCTGGAAATGCATGCCGCGCAGGGTGAGGGCGGCGGCGTTGGTGGAAAGGCTTACCTGCGCCGGCACGAAATCGATGCCGCGGGCGTGGAACGTGTCGCGGCAATAGAGCCTGGCGAAGGCCCCACGCTCGTCGCGCACCGGCGCGGCCTCGATCAGGAACAGCCCGGCCAGGCCGGTCTCGCGCCAGATCATGCGGGCGCCCAGACCTTGAGTTCCGGCACCGCGCGCAGGAAGCGCCCGCCCCATGCGCCGATGAAGCCGAGTTCGGCGGAAATCTCCTCCGCCAGGTTCCAGGGCAGGATCAGCACCCAGTCGGGGCGCGTGCGGGCAATTTCTTCCGGCGGCAGGATCGGCAGGCCCGAGCCCGGATAGCACAGGCCCTGCTTGTGCGGCGAGCGGTCGGCGACGAAGGCGATGTCGCGCACCGAAAGCCCGGCGCTGTCGAGCAGGGTGGCACCCTTGGCCGCCGCGCCATAGGCGGCGATGCGCTCGCCGCGCGCCTTGACCCCCTGAACGAAGGCGACCAGATCGCCCAGGATGCGCGCAATGCGCGCCGGAAAGGCGCGATAGATATCGGGCGCGCCGAGGCCGGCTTCGCGCTCCGCCGCGCGCAGCGCATCGACGGCCGGCGATGCGGGCCCCCGTCCGGCATGGCGCACATGCAGCCGGAGCGAGCCGCCATGGGTCGGCAATTCCTCGACATCGCTCACTTCGAGACCATGGCGCGCCAGCAGCGGCTCGAGCGCCAGCAGCGAGAAGTAGCAGACATGCTCGTGATAGATGGTGTCGAACTGGCTTTCCGCGAGCAGGCGGGCCAGATGCGGGAATTCGACGGTCCAGACGCCGCCTTGCGCCAGCAGCCGCGCCACGCCCGCGATGAAGTCATGCGGATCGGGCACATGCGCCAGCACGTTGTTGGCGACGATCAGGTCCGCCTGGCCGGAGGTGGCGGCAAGCGTCGCGGCCAGTTCCGCGCCGAACCAGGCCACCATGGTCGGCACGCCCGCCTGCATGGCGACCGCCGCCACATTGGCGGCCGGCTCGATGCCGAGGCAGGGAATGCCGGCCTCAACGAAGTTCCGCAACAGATAGCCATCGTTGCTGGCGATCTCGACCACGCGGCTCTGCGGTCCGAGCGAAAGACGCCTGATCATGGTCTCGGCATGCCGCTTCGCATGGGCGAGCCAGGATTCGGAATAGGAGGAGAAATAGAGATAGTCGGCGAACATCGTCTCCGCCGGCAGGTCGCGGTCGAGCTGCACCAGCCAGCAGCCCTCGCAGACCATGGCGCGCAGCGGATGGCGCGGCGCGGGCGTGGCGAGCCTCGCCGGCGCCACCAGCCCGTTGGCCAGCGGCAGCCGGCCGAGATCGGCCATGACCAGGTTCAGCTCGCCGCCGCAGCTTCGGCAGGCCGCCGGTGCGTCATGCATGGATCGCCCCTCAGATAATCGTGGATCTGCCGGTCGGTCAGCCGCGCCGCCTGCGCCGGTTCGGCGAGATAGGCGCGGTACCAGCGCGCCGTCCATTCGACGGCGCCGGAGAAGTCGAGCAGCGGCCGCCAGCCCAGCGCGCGCCGCGCCAGCCCCGCATCGAGCGCGAGATGCCGTTTCTCGGGCGCGCCGCCGGCCGCCGCCTCGACCAGCACCGGGATCTCGGCGCCGAGCGCGCGCAGGAAGGCGTCGACCGCCCCGCGGACCGGCGGCGGTGCCGCCTCGCCGGGGCCGATATTGAGCGCGGCGGGCAGGCCGGCGCGGCCCTCCGCCAGAGCCTCGGCATAGAGCAGGTAGGCGCCGAGCACGTCCAGCACATGCTGCCAGGGACGCGTCGCATCGGGATGGCGCAGGCGGAGCGGCCCGCCATGGGAGATGGCACGCACCGCATCGGGCAGCAGCCGGTCCTCGGCGAAATCGCCGCCGCCGATCACGTTGCCGGCCCGCACCGTGCCCAGCGCGGCACCCGGCGGCAGCAGGCCGCTCGCGCGCCAGGCCTCGCACATCAGTTCGGCGGCGGCCTTGGAAGCGGAATAGGGATCGTGCCCGCCGAGCGGGTCGCCCTCGCGGAAGGGCCGGCCCGTCTCGCCGTTCGCATAGACCTTGTCGGAGGTGACGACCAGCACCGCCCGCAGCGAAGCGAGGCCGGAAAGCGCATCCAGCAGGTTGAGCGTGCCGATGATGTTGGTCTCGGCGGTGGCCACCGGCTCGCGCACCGAACGGCGGACCAGCGGCTGCGCGGCGAAATGCAGCACCACTTCCGGATCGGATGCGACCGCCTGCGCCAGCGCGCGCCGGTCGCGCAGATCGGCGATCCAGGATTCGATGCCATGCCATGGTTCGAGCAGCCGGTGCAGGTTCGGCGCCGCCTCCGGCGCCAGCGCATAGCCCGTCACCTCGGCGCCGAGATGCATGAGCAGCCGCGCCGCCCAGGCACCCTTGAAGCCGGTATGCCCGGTCAGCAGCACCCGCCGGCCGCGCCAGAAGGCGGCGTCGGGCAGCCTCATTCGTTCCATGACTTCCATGGCGCGCGGCCTTCCGAATAAAGGGTCTCGAGCTGCAGCTTGTCGCGCAGCGTGTCCATCGGCTGCCAGAAGCCGCGATGCACGAAGGCGGCAAGCTCGCCCCGCGCGGCCAGGCGGCGCAGCGGTTCCTCCTCCCAGCGCGTGCGCTCGTCGTCGATCGCATCGAGCGCGCGCGGCGAGAGGACGAAGAAGCCGCCATTGATCCAGCCGCCATCGCCGCGCGGCTTCTCGACGAAGGAACGCACCGCGCCGTCCGCGATCTCCAGCGCGCCGAAGCGCCCCGGCGGCTGCACCGCGGTGATGGTGGCGAGCCTTCCATGGGTGCGGTGGAAGGCGATGCTGGCCGCGATATCGATGTCGGCCAGGCCGTCGCCGTACGTCATGCAGAAGCTTTCCTCGCCCGCGAGCATCTGGCGCAGCCGGCGCAGCCGCCCGCCGGTCTCGGTCGCCTCGCCGGTCTCGATCAGGCTGACGCGCCAGGGCTCGACGCGCGAGCTGCCGTAGGTGGTGGCGCCGTCGCGGAAATCGAAGGTGACGTCGGAGCGGTGCAGCAGATAGTTGGCGAAGAACTCCTTGATGACGAAGCCCTTGTAGCCGAGGCAGACGATGAAGTCGGTGACGCCGTGCCGGGCATAGATCTTCATGATGTGCCAGAGGATCGGCATGCCGCCGATCTCGATCATCGGCTTGGGCCGCGCCTGCGATTCCTCGGCGATGCGGCTGCCGCGCCCGCCGGCCAGGATCACCGCCTTCATCGCGCCGTCACCTTCGCCACCTGCTCGTAGAAGGCGCGCACGAAGCGGGCCGGCTGGCCGAGCGGATGCTGCATGATCTGGGCGCGCAGGCCGGCGCGCAGATGCTGCCGGCGCGCGCGGTCGTCGGCCAGCGCCAGCGCCTTCGCCACATACTCGTCCTCGCTGGCGGCGGAGAGGTCGGCGAGGCCGGCATTGTTCAGATTGGAGTGGCTGAGCCGCTCGAAGAAGGCGGGGCCCACCATGGTCACCACCGGCACGCCCATCCACAATGTCTCGCAAGTGGTGGTGCCGCCGACATGGGGGAAGCTGTCGAGCGCGATGTCGATATCGTTGTAATGGGGCATGTGCTTGCCGCGCACCGCCACGTACTTGACGCGCTCCGGCGCCACGTCGCGGCGCGCGAATTCGCGCTCCACATTGGCACGGAAGGCCGGCACGGCGCTTTCGGGGCGCACGAAGAGGAAGCGCGCATCGGGGAGCGCGCGCAGCACCCGGGCCCAAGCGTCGAAGCAGGCCGGCGTGAACTTGTAGGGATTGTTCATGGTGCCGAAGGTGAGATGGCCATGGCGCTGTTCGGGGATCTCGGGCGCGATCGGATAGGGCTCGAAACCGAGACGGCTGAGACAGACCCAGCTTTCCGGCATCTCGAAGGGCCGTTCCACCAGGAGCGAGGGATCGTCCGGCTTGAGATAGGGATCGACCAGGATGTAGTCGATCTCCTCGTAGCCGGCGGAATGCGGATAGCCGAGCCAGCTCGCGCCGAGACGCGCCGGGCGGAAGGCCATCACTTCCAGACGGTTCATCGCCGTGCTGCCGCCCAGCTCGAACAGCATGTCGAGCCCGTCGGCGGCGATGCCGGCGGCGATCTCCTCGTCGCTCTTCCTCTGCCACCAGCGGAAGCCGTCCACCTTGGCGGCGATATGCTGCTGCACCCGGTCGGCCTCGCGCTCGTAGAAGGAGTAGCAGAAGACCTCGAAGCGCTCGCGGTCATAGGCTTCGAAGAGCGGCAGGGCGAAATAGCTGACCGGATGATGGCGCAGGTCGCTCGACATGAAGCCGACGCGGATCTTGGCGCCGCCGATCAGGGCGGGCGCCGGCATCTTGCGCCCGCGCCGCGCCCGCTGGCTCACCAGGCCGGCGATCCGGCGATGCCATTCGACCATGCGGCGGCGCCCTTCGAGGCCCTGCACGCGCCCGAGTTCGAGATGCAGCGCCGAAAGCTGTCCGGCGCGGGTCCAGACGGGCAGAAGCTGCTCGAGCGTGCCGGCGCCTTCCAGGCGCGCAAAATCGACGCAGCGCGCGAAGACGCCACGCAGGGCGCGCGCCTGCGGGCGCGCCGCCTCGCCGAAACGCTCCAGCATGCGCACGGCATTCTCGTAGGAATCCTGGATATGGGCCGCCTCGTCGCCGACCCGGTGGCGGTTCAGGCTGTCGCAGAGCAGCCCCGCCGCCTCCACCGAATCCGGATGGGCGGCGACCGCCCGGCGCAGGAAGTCGATGGCGGCGGCGCGGTCGCGCTCCTCGTTCATGCGCGCCAGCGCGAGCAGCGCCGTCAGGTTGTTTGCGTCGATCCCGAGCACCTGGCGAAACAGCGCCTCCGCCTCGTCCGCGCGGCCCTGCAGGCGGTGGAGCTGGCCCTGGATCAGGCGCGGGCCTATCGCTCTCGGGTCCGCCTGCATGGCGTTGGCGAGCAGTGCCTCGGCGCGCGGCGTCTGGCCATCCTCGACCAGCAGGCCGACCAGGTCGGTCAGCGCCTCGCTGCCGCGCGGGTTGAGCAGAAGGGCGCGCTCGAAGCAGCGCCGGGCGTCCATCACCTCGCCGGCATGGCGATGCGTCTGGCCGAGCAGGCGCCAGCTCTCGCTGTCCCTGGGCGCCAGCCGCACCGCGCGGGCGAAGCAGTCCTTCGCCTTCGCGCCTTCGCCGAGCGCGGTCCAGACATTGCCGAGATTGACCAGCGGCGAATGGCTCTTCGGGTCGAGCTTGCGCGCCGCCTCGAACTGCGCCACCGCCTCGCGCAGCCGGCCCATGCGCTTGAGCAGCACGCCGCGCAGGTTGGTCAGCGCGTAGTCACGCGGCCGGCGCGCCTGGGCTTCGGCGGCCAGCGCCTCCGCCTCCTCGTGCCGGCCGATATCGGAGAGCGCGCGGGCATGGTCGAAGGCGATGGAAAGCGGCGGCAGCCCGGCGGCCAGCGCGCGCTCGAAGGCCTCCACCGCCAGCGCCTTGCGGCCGGCGGCGAGGCGGATCAGGCCGAGGTCGCGCCAGGACTGGGCCTGCGCCGGGTCACGTTCGAGGATGCGGCCGAGCAGCGCCTCCGCCGTGGCATGATCGCGCCGGCGCATGGCCTCGTGAACCTGGCCGGTGGTCGGAAGAGGTGCTGACATGGTCCCGCCGAATGCCCTGAATTCTTTGGCGGGCAAGGATAATCAGGGCCGGCTCCAAGGCGAGTATACTTTTCGTGTGCGCAAGTTGATACGCCGGATGGCGTAGGATTTAAAAAGCCGGGCTGTGAACCGGACAGCCCGGTTTTACAAATATTCTTGCGTCCAGGCGATGAATATAACAGGCGCGTGAGTAATTACTTCTCATACTTCACGAGAATGTCATCGACGTTTGCTCCGGCGGTCCAGCCGTTCAGGTGTTCCGGCCAGGCAATGCCGGGGCGCAGCAGCGGGTCTGGCACTGGCGCGCCGACCCTGATCGCGGTCGGCACCAGGCCGGCCCAGACGTCGAGCGCGTGGTCCGCCTCGTCGTCGACCGGCGGGCCCTGGCGGATCTTTGCCACCGCCTCCTCGATGGTCATGCCGATCACCATGGTGGCCTTCAACTCCTGCCGGTTCGGGCCGCGGATGGCGGCCCAGCGGCCCGGCGCCACCCGTTCGACGAAGGCTTCCAGCGCCGCCGCCTTCTCGGCCGGCTCGTCGACGATGCGCGCCGTGCCGAAGGCCATGACCGAGCGGTAGTTGATCGAGTGGTGGAAGGCCGAACGGGCCAGCACCAGCCCGTCGAAATGGGTGACCGTGAGACAGACCGGCAGCCCGCCCTTCTGCGCCCGCAGCATGCGGCTGGCGGAGGAGCCGTGCCAGTAGAGCTGTTCGCCCTCGCGCCAGTAGCAGGTCGGCGTGACGTAGGGCTGGCCGTCGATGACATAGCCGATATGGGCGATCAGGCCCTGGTCCAGCACCCGGTGCACCGTCTCGCGGTCGTAATGGCCGCGCTTGGGCAGGCGGCGCACGCGGTTTCGCGGCGTGGTACGGTAGGCCGTGTTGCGGATCTCGCTCTCCCGGCTCATGGCATGGTCTCCTGCATTTTCGCGGCGAGCATGGCGGCCAGCGGGTCGCCGCCCCGCCTGAGCGCGGCGATGACCCCGGCGCGGTCGGCCTCCGACTTGTTCTGGCTGAGCTTGGCCTTGCCTTCGAGCCGCTGGATGGGGATGCGGAAGGCGACGATGCCCCGGATCATCGCCTCGGTGTAGCTCTCCGGGACCGCTGCCATGGTCCAGGCCGGCGGCGTGCCCTCATAGTCGGCGACCAGCGCGGCGAGCAGGGCACGCGCCGCCGCCGGTTCGTCGATGATCTCCGCCCGTCCGGCCGCCTCCGCCGCCATGTAGTTCCAGGTCGGCACGTTGGGCTGGCTTTCGTACCAGGACGGCGAGACATAGGCATGGGGTCCGAGGAAGCTTGCCAGCACCGGCCGGTCGAAATGGCGCCATTGCGGATTGGCGCGGGCCATGTGGCCATAGAGGCAGCCGAACTCCCCCTCGGAAGGCGCCAGATGGAACGGCAGGTACGAGACCACCGGCAATCCCGCCTCGTCGGTGCTGATCAGGCTGGCGAAGCTCGCGGCGCGCATCAGCGCGTGGACGGCTTCGATCTCGCGCATGCGGAAATGGGCCGGCTGGTACATGGGGTGGCGTTCCTCACTGGTTACCGCGCATGAATATGCCCAAACCGGCGTACGGAAAAGTCTGGATCGCACATGGATCGCGTGCTATATACTTTCTGTATATACATCGGTCCGTCCCCATGAGTCGCACCCGAATCTTCAGAAACAATCGTAGTCAGGCGATCAGGCTGGCGAAGGCCGTCGCCTTTCCCGATCATGTCCGCGAGGTCGAGGTGATCCCGGTCGGAACGGCGCGTCTGGTGACGCCGGGCAGCGGTTCATGGCGCAGCTTCTTCGAGGCTCCCGGCGCGAGCGACGATTTCATGTCCGAGCGCGACCAGCCCGCGCCGCAGGAGCGCGGCGAGGGTTGATTGCTCAAATACCTGCTGGACACCGACATCTGCATCTACGCCATCAAGCGACACCCCGAATCGGTCGTCGCCGCCTTCGAGACACACGAAGGGCGGATGGCGATTTCGGCGATCACGCATTTCGAGCTTGTCTACGGGGCCGAGAAATCCCAGGCTGTCGCTCGCAATCTCGGCGTCGTCGAGCGTTTCGCGGCGCGTCTTGAAGTTCTGCCGTTCGACGGCAGGGCCGCAGAACAGGCCGGCCAGATCCGCGCGGAACTGGCTCGCGCCGCGACCCCGATCGGCGCCTATGACGTGATGGTCGCCGGCCATGCCCGCGCCTGCGGGCTGATCCTCGTCACCAACAACCGCCGGGAATTCGACCGGGTCAGCGGCCTGCGCCGGGAGAGCTGGACCTGACTGCCCGCCCTCAGCGGTTCAGGCGATTGTCCACCAGATCGTTCACCACCGATGGATCGGCGAGCGTCGAGGTATCGCCGAGCGACTTCGGATCGTT
>JAHCJR010000005.1 GCA_026126165.1 Alphaproteobacteria bacterium | reverse complement strand
CACGAGCAGGAAGAAGGTGGTGGGCGAGAGCAACGGGAAAATGATCGTCCAGAAGCGCCGCCCCGGCCCGGCGCCGTCGATGGCGGCGGCTTCGATGAGCGAGCGCGGGATGGACTGCAGCCCGGCAAGGAAGAAGAGGAAGTTGTAGCTGATCTGCTTCCAGACCGCGGCGAGGATGACGAGGAAGAGCGCCTGGTTGCCGTTCAGGATGTAGTTCCACTCGTATCCCAGCACGCGCAGGAAGTAGGAGATCAGGCCGACGGTGGGATTGAAGAGGAAGGCCCACAGCACGCCGGCCACCGCCGGCGCCACCGCGTAGGGCCAGATGAGGAGGGTCTTGTAGGTGGTCGCGCCCCTGACCACGCGGTCGGCCATGACCGCGAGCAGCAGCGAGAGGCCGAGACCGAAGACGGTCACGCAGACGGAAAAGATGACGGTGACGGAAAACGAGTTGAGATAGGTCGGGTCGCTGAAGATGCGCTCGAAATTCTCGAACCAGATGAACTTGCTGGAAAGGCCGAAGGGATCTTCCTGCAGCACCGATTGCAGCATGGCCTGGTAGGCCGGCCACATGAAGAAGATCAGGGTGATGGCGATCTGCGGCGCCACCAGCAGGTAGGGCAGCCAGAAATTGTTGAATACGACCCGCTTCTGCATCGCTCGACCGTGCCCGCGCGCCTCAGACTTTCCTCGTTACGACAGGCCCGTCAGGCAACATCGCCCGCGCCTTTCGGCGCGGGCGATCCTGCCATGCTGCGGCACGCGCCGCTTACTGGTTGGCCCTGTGGAAGTCGGCGAGCAGGCGGTTACCCCGCTCGACGGCCGAGTCGAGCGCCTGCTTGGCGGTCTTCTTGCCGTCCCATACCGCCTCCAGCTCCTCATCCATGATGTCGCGGATCTGCACGAAGTTGCCGATGCGCAGGCCCTTCGAGTTCGCCGTCGGCGTCTTGTTGGTGAGCTGCAACACGGCGGTGTCGAAGCCCTTGCGCTGCTGGTAGAAGCCCTGGTCCTTGCTCAGGATGAAGGCCGCGTTGGTGATCGGCACGTAGCCGGTCTGCTGATGCCACTTCGCCTGCACTTCGGGCCGCGAGAGGTAGGAGAAGAACCGGGCGACGCCCTTGTATTCCTCCTTCGGCTTGCCGGCGAGAACCCAGAGCGTGGCGCCGCCGATGATGGAGTTCTGCGGCGCGCCGGCGACATCGGGCCAGTAGGGCAGCATGGTGATGCCGATCTCGGTGCCCTGCATCGCCTTGATGAAGCCGTCCGCCGAGCCGGAGGAGCCCATGAACATCGGGCATTCGCCGGTCGAGAACTTCGAGTTCGGCTTACCCTCGCGGCCGCCATAGACGAAGATCTTGTTCTTCTGCCATTCCGC
Organism: Alphaproteobacteria bacterium; assembly: GCA_026126165.1. Lineage (GTDB taxonomy): Bacteria > Pseudomonadota > Alphaproteobacteria > Ferrovibrionales > Ferrovibrionaceae > JAHCJQ01. The sequence goes on along the minus strand of JAHCJR010000005.1, from coordinate 72,741 downwards.
CATCTTCGAAATGTGCTTCACGCGCACCGGATCGTTGATGGTGAGCTTGATGTTGGTGCCGGCGAAGCCGTTCTCCATGGTGGCGAAGGGCAGGTTGTGCCAGGCGCCGAAATTCTCGATCTGGATCCAGGTCTGCCACTGGGTCGAGAAGCCGCACTGGAAGCCGCTGGCGATCAGCTTCTTGCCGTATTCCTCAACCTCCGGCCAGGTGCGCGGCGGCTTCTCCGGATCGAGACCGGCTTTCTTGAAGGCCGCCTTGTTCCAGTAGAAAACCGGCGTCGAGGAATTGAACGGCATGGAGAGGAGCTTGCCGTCCGGCGTCGAGTAATAGCCGGTCACCGTCGAGAGATAGGCCGCCGGATCGAAGGGTTCGCCCGCATCCTTCATGAGCTGGTGCACCGGATAGACCGCACCCTTGGCGGCCATCATGGTCGCCGTGCCGACCTCGAACACCTGCACGATATGCGGATGCTGGCGGGCGCGGAAGGCCGCGATCGCGCCGGTCATGGTCTCGGTGTAGGAGCCCTTGTAGACGGCGTTGACCTTGTATTCCTTCTGCTCCTTGTTGAAACCGTCCACCAGCTCGCTCACCCGGTCGCCCAGGGTGCCGCCCATCGCGTGCCAGAACTGGACCTCGGTCTGCGCCGCGGCGGAGCCGGCGAAGCCGAAGCTCAACGCCAGGGCGGCAGCGGACGAACAGAGAAAATGCTTGAGTTGCATCGTATGGAACCTCCCGTTGGGATAGAATGCGTCAGGGATGCGGGTGCGCACTCTATGTTTGACTTGGTGACGGCATAGCGTCCCCTCGGTTAAACTTATATGACAGAAATATGGCGTGAGCGATAAAGAATTTTTTGCCGGCGCGGGCGCCTCCGGACTGGTGGAACTGCCCGGACTTTCCTCGCCTCTGCCATGGCGGCGCTCGGCGCGCGCCGCGCGCTTTCTGCTGCGGGTGCGGCCCGCGGACGGCGAGGTGGAGCTGATCATCCCGCATGGCGCGCCCGGCGGGCCGGCCCTTGATTTCGCCCGCAACAATCTGGACTGGATCGGCGAGCGGCGCGCCCGCGCGCAGGGCAGGCTGGCCTTCCGCGACGGCATGACCTTGCCCTTTCTCGGCGCGCCCCACCTTCTCGCGCACCGGCCGCAGGCTCTCGGCGGCGTCTGGCGCGAGGGTGCCACCATCTTCGTCAGCGGCCGGGCCGAACATGTGAACCGCCGGGTCGGCGACTGGCTGCGCGGCGAGGCAAGGCGCGCCATCCAGCCGGCGGCCCTTGCCGCCGCCGCGCGCATCGGCCGGCGCATCCGGCGCATCGGCATCCGCGACACTCTGACCCGCTGGGGCTCCTGCAGCGCCGATGGCGCGCTGTCCTTCTCCTGGCGGCTGATCCTCGCGCCGGCGGAGGTGCTGGCCTATGTGGTGGCGCATGAAGTCGCCCATCTCCGCGAAATGCATCACGGCCCGGCCTTCTGGCGGCTGGTGGAGCTGCTGCGGCCCGATGCCGCGACGCAGCGCGACTGGCTCAGGCGGCATGGCGCGGAACTGCAGCGCTACGGCTGATTCCTCGGGTCCGGGCCGAGATCGTCGGCGGGGCGGGAACCCGCCGGGCGGGGCGCGGGGACGCCGGCGCCGGGGCGGCCGAACTCGGCCAGGATCTTCTGCCAGATCGACTGCACCGCATTCTCCGCCGCACTGGCCACCGATGGCGCCGGAGGTGGTGGCGCAAGCAGCGGGCGGACCGGCCGGCCGGCCAGCGCCGGCTGCATGAACGCCTTCCAGACCTCGGCCGGCAGGCTGCCGCCGGTGACGTTCTTCATCGCGCTGTTGTCGTCGTTGCCGATCCAAACGCCCGCCACCAGTTCACCGGAGAAGCCGATGAACCAGGCATCGCGAAAATCCTGGCTGGTTCCCGTCTTGCCGGCGGCCGGCCAGCCGAGGCGCGCCGCCCGGCCGGTGCCGCCCTCGACGACGCCGGCCATCATGTCCTGCATGGTCGCCGCCACCCATGGATCGAGCAGCCGGCCCGGCCCGCCGCCCTGACGGCGGAACAGCACCCGCCCGTCGCGCGTGCGGATCTCGAGGATGCCGTGCGCCAGCACGCCCTGGCCGCCATTGGCGGTCACGGCATAGGCGGCCGTCATGGCGAGCGGCGTCGCTTCGAGCGCGCCGAGCGCGATCGATGGATGGGGCTGCATGTCGTGTCCGACGCCGAGCCGCCTTGCCATCTCGACGACGCGGCCGCGGCCGACCGCTTCGGAAAGCTGCACGGCGATGGTATTGACCGAACGCACGAAGGCCTGCTTCAGGGTCATGTCGCCCTGGTGCTTGCCATCGAGGTTCTTCGGCTGCCAGTCGCCGACGGCGAAAGGGCGGTCGGTGAAATACTGCGTCGGCAGGTAGCCCGCCTCCAGCCCGGCCAGATAGACGAAATACTTGAAGGCCGATCCCGGCTGGCGGCGCGCCTGGGTGGCGCGGTTGAAGCTGCTCTCGCGCCAGTCGCGCCCGCCCACCATGGCGCGCACCGCGCCATCGGGAGTCATCGCGACCAGCGCGCCCTGCCCCGCCTCGCGCGCCGCGCCATGTTCGTCCAGAACCTTGCCCAGCGCGCTCTCGGCCAGGGCCTGCAGCCGGGTATCGAGCGTGGTGGTCACGATCAGGTCCTGCCAGCCGCGTCCGGCATAATCCTCGACGTCCTCGAAGACCCACTCGGCGAAATAGCGCGAATTGCGCGGCGGCTGGCGCGTCCGGGCGAGGCTTGCCGGCCGCGCCCTCGCGCGTGCCGCCTCGCGTTCGTCGATCATCCCGGTCTCGACCATGTTGGCGATGACGATCTCGGCCCGGCGCTGCGCGGCGGCGAGATCGCGGGTCGGCGCCAGGCGCGAGGGTGCCTTGAGCAGGCCGATCAGCATGGCCGCTTCCGCGAGGTCGAGCCGGCGCGCCGACTTGTCGAAATAGCGACTCGCCGCCGCATCGATGCCGTAGGCGCCGGCGCCGAAATAGACGCGGTTGAGATAGATGGTGAGGATCTGATCCTTGGTGTAGGTGCGCTCCAGCCAGAAGGAGAGCAGCACTTCCTGGATCTTGCGCTTGAGCGTGCGCTCGGGATTGAGAAAGACGTTCTTGGCGAGCTGCTGGGTGATCGAGGAGCCGCCCTGCACCAGCCGGCCGGCCCGCAGGTTGGCGAAGACCGCGCGCATGAGGCCGATCGGATCGATGCCGAAATGGGAATGGAAGCGCCGGTCCTCGGTCGCGACGAGCGCCGCCGGAACGTGCGGGGGAAGCTGGTTGACCGGAATGAACTCCCCGTAGAGATCGCCGAAGGTGGCGAGCGTCTGGCCATCGGCGCTGACCATGGTGACGGAGGGATTGCGCTGCACCTCGCCGATACGCGTCACGTCCGGCAGGTCGTAGGCGAAATAGGCGATGGCGATGCCGGCACCGACCATGACCCAGATGGCGAGCACGGCGGCGAGTACGGCGAGGCGGCCGAGCAGTCCGCCGCCCCCTGCGCCCCGCGCGCGCCGCCGGGCTGCCGCGGCCGCGAGACGGCGGTGCGCCGGTATTCGTAGGGTCCGCCACCCTCGGCGCGCAGTTCGGGCCGGCGCTTCCGGGTGCTGCGTTTGTCAGCCATCGCGACTCGCGGTTGGGATCCTGCTTCGGCCGGGAGAGTTAGCCGCTCCGCCCGAACCTTTCAACCGCGTTCCATGCGCCCCGATCTGGGCGCTTTTGCGGCGCGCGCCGTACCTATTCCGCCGGCAGGCCGCGCGCGGCCTCTTCGCGGCGTGTCTTGAGCAGCGAGCCGACGATGCCCGAGGCCAGCAGGAACAGCGTGACGCCGAGCGAGAGGGCGGCCGGGACATGGAAGAAAAGCTCCGCGAACAGGATCTTTCCCCCGATGAAGACCAGGATCAGCGCCAGCGCGTATTTCAGGTAGCGGAAGCGGTGCATCATGGCGGCCAGCGCGAAGTAGAGCGCGCGCAGGCCGAGAATGGCGAAGATGTTGCTGGTATAGACGATGTAGGGGTCCTGGGTGATGGCGAAGATCGCCGGGATGCTGTCGACCGCGAAGACGAGGTCCGCCGCCTCGACCATGAGGAGGGCGAGGAAGAGCGGCGTCACATACCAGACCATGCGCGAGGGTTCCGCCGGATGGGGACGGCGGACCAGGAAGCGATTGCCGACGAAATCGCTGGTGACCCGCAGCCGTCGGCGCAGGAAGCGCAGCAGCGCATTGTCGCCGATCTCCGGCGTCTGGTCCGCCAGCGCCAGCATCTTGATGCCGGTGAAGAGCAGGAAGGCGCCGAAGACCAGCAGGATCCAGTCGAATTCCTCGATCAGCCGGGCGCCGAGCCCGATCATGATGCCGCGCAGCACGATGACGCCGAGAATGCCCCAGAGCAGCACCCGGTGCTGGAAGATCCGCGGCACGGCGAAGTAGGTGAAGATGAGCGAGATGACGAAGATGTTGTCCATGGCCAGCGTCTTCTCCACCAGGAATCCGGTGATGAAGAGCTGGCCGGCCTCCGCGCCCATGCGCCACCATACGAAGCCGCCGAAGGCGAGCGCCATGGCGATGTAGAAAGCGGAAAGGATCAGGCTCTCGCGCACCTCGATTTCCCGCTCCTTGCGGTGCAGGACGCCGAGATCGAAGGCGAGCAGGACGACGACGAGGGCGATGAAGCCGAGCCATGCCCAGGCGGGCTGGCCCAGGAAGGGCGAGAAAAGGAATTCGGGAAGCATCTGGTCTCCGGCGCGCGTGGGATCTTGTCTGGCGGCCGGCAGGCGGCCGCGAGGCAAGTCCGACATCACGGCGCGGGGTGCGCCGTCAGAGGGGCCCGGACTTCCTACGGAGGTTACGTAGGAAGCGCTGCCGGCCTTTCAAGGGGGAAATTTCAGCCGCCACCGGCGGCGCGGTGGATGGCCCGGCGCACCCGCGCATAGGTGCCGCAGCGGCAGAGATTGCCGATGGCCGCGTCGATGGCGGCATCGTCGGGGCGCGCCGTCTCGGCCAGCAGCGCCGCCGCCGCCATGATCATGCCGGTCTGGCAATAGCCGCATTGCGGAACTTCCTCGGCGATCCAGGCTTCCTGAATGCGGTGCAGGCCGGCCGCGCCGAGCCCCTCGATGGTGAGGATCTCGGCCCCCTCCAGGCTGCCTACGGCAAGCTGGCAGGAGCGCGCGGCGCGGCCATCCACATGCACCGTGCAGGCGCCGCAGGCGGCGATGCCGCAGCCATACTTGGTGCCGGTCAGGTCGAGCTCGTCGCGCAGCAGCCAGAGCAGGGGCATGTCCGGCTCCACATCGAGCCTGTGCATCCGGCCGTTGATCTTCAGGGAAACCACCTGCCGCCTCCGGGGGTGAAGCGTGTTCCGAGGTAGCCTAGCACGGCGTGAGGCTGGCCCGGAACAGCGGCGCGCCCGGTGCCACCTCGAGCATGAGGGCGAGCGCGCCGCGCCCGGCGACGACCAGGCTGTCGCCCGGCCCGAGATCCTGCCGCCGCCCGCCCGGCAGCCCGGAAAGCCGCGCCGCGCCGAAGGCATGCAGCAGGGCGAGTTCCTTCCCGGCCAGTTCCAGAACCTGCCGGCCCGGGGCGATCGCTGCGCAGCTCGTGCTGTAGCGTGCCCGGTCCACCATCAGGTTGAAGTCCCGCACCGGGCCGGCGATCAGCCGGCAGTCCGTCTTGGCGCCGCCATCGAAGGCGAAGGGGTCGAAAGGCCGGGCGATGCGCACCGGCGGCGCCCCAGCGACCGTCAGCACGAAGCCCCGCCCCTCGACCAGCATGATGGTCCGCGCGATGCCGAGAAAGCGCGAGAAGGGACCGGATTTCTCGACATCGGCCAGACTGAGCCGCCAGCCGAAACGGCCATCCGCGCCGGCATCGCTGGCCAGTTCCGTGGTCCAGCCGCCGCCATTCTTCCAGGGCACGCGGCGGTGGCGGGCGGGGCCAATGAGCCGGAAGCGCCGTTCCATGGTCCGCTCAGCTCCCGAGCGAGGGCAGGTCGAGCCCGTGGCGTCGCGCGCAGTCGATGGCGATGTCATAGCCCGCATCGGCATGGCGCATGACGCCGGAGGCCGGATCGTTCCACAGCACCCGGGCGAGGCGCGCCGCAGCCGCCGCGCTGCCGTCGCAGACGATGACCATGCCGGCATGCTGGGAAAAGCCGATACCGACGCCGCCGCCGTGATGGATCGAGACCCAGGTGGCGCCGGAGGCGCAGTTGAGCAGCGCATTGAGCAGCGGCCAGTCCGCCACCGCGTCGGAGCCGTCCAGCATCGCTTCCGTCTCGCGGTTGGGGCTCGCCACCGACCCGGAATCGAGATGGTCGCGTCCGATCACGATGGGCGCCTTGAGTTCACCGCGCGCCACCATCTCGTTGAAGGCGAGGCCGAGGCGGTGGCGCTCGCCGAGGCCGACCCAGCAGATGCGCGCCGGCAGACCCTGGAAATGAATGCGCCGTCGCGCCATGTCGAGCCAGTTATGCAGGTGTGCATCGTCCGGGATCAGCTCCTTCACCTTCTCGTCGGTGCGATAGATGTCCTCCGGATCGCCGGAGAGCGCCGCCCAGCGGAACGGGCCGACGCCACGGCAGAAGAGTGGCCGGATATAGGCCGGCACGAAACCCGGAAAGTCGAAGGCGTTGGCGAGGCCCATATCCTTCGCCATCTGCCGGATGTTATTGCCGTAATCGAGCGTCGGCACGCCCATGGCGTGGAAGGCGAGCATGGCTTCCACCTGGACCCGCATCGACTGCTTGGCCGCCGCCATGGTGCCCTGCGGATCGGCGGCGCGCCGCTCTTCCCATTCGGCGAGGCTCCAGCCCGCCGGCAGATAGCCGTTCAGCGGATCGTGTGCGCTGGTCTGGTCGGTGACCGCATCCGGGCGCACGCCGCGGCGCACCAGCTCCGGGAAAATCTCCGCCGCATTGCCGAGCAGGCCGACGGAAAGCGCCTCGCCGCGCGCGCAGGCGTCGCGGATCATCGCCAGCGCCTCGTCCAGATCGCGCGACTGGCGGTCGAGATAGCCGGTCCGGAGCCGCATCTCGATGCGGCTTGGCTGGCATTCCACGGCCAGCATCGAGGCACCCGCCATGGTCGCCGCCAGCGGCTGCGCCCCGCCCATGCCGCCGAGCCCCCCGGTCAGGATCCAGCGCCCGCGCAGATCGCCGCCATAATGGCGCCGCCCGACTTCCGCGAAGGTCTCGTAGGTGCCCTGCACGATGCCCTGGCTGCCGATATAGATCCAGGAGCCGGCGGTCATCTGGCCGTACATCATGAGCCCGGCGCGGTCGAGCGCGTTGAAATGATCGAGCGTCGCCCAGTGCGCCACCAGGTTGGAATTGGCGATCAGCACGCGCGGCGCATCGGCATGGGTGCGGAAGATGCCGACCGGCTTGCCCGACTGCACGAGCAATGTCTCGTCCTCGCCGAGCCGGCGCAGCGCGGCGACGATGCGGTCGAAGCTCTGCCAGTCGCGGGCGGCGCGGCCGATGCCGCCATAGACCACGAGTTCGCCCGGCTTCTCCGCCACTTCCGGATCGAGATTGTTCATCAGCATGCGCAGCGGCGCCTCGGTGAGCCAGCTTTTCGCGGAGAGCACGCTGCCGCGCGGTGCGCGGATCGTTCGGGCATTGTCCAGTCTGGGCTTTACGTTCATGGCTGCTTGCTCCCCGCTCTGTCGATATCGAGCCCGATCGCCGCGCCCAGCCGGTAGCGGCTGCCCGGATGCCAGAGCAGGGCGCGCGAGACCACCCGTTCGCCCGACCAGGTCCGCCGCTCCAGGCGCAGCGCCGGTTCGGTCCCGCCCATGTCCAGCCAGGCGCGGACATGAGTGGGCGGCAGCAACGCCTCGACCACATGCTCCGCCCGCGACAGCGGCGCGACGCGGCTCAGGAACTCGTGCGGCGTGATGCGGGTGAAGTCATTCTCCAGATAGCCGGGCGCCATGGCCGGATCGACCCAGCGATCCTCGAACTGGATCGGCCGCCCGTTCTCCAGATGCACGATCAGCGAATGGAAGGCGGCGGCGCCTTCCGCCAGGGCGAAGCGCGGCACGAGGTCGGGCGGCAGCGGCTCGCGGCGCAGCCGGCGGACGCGGGCCTCGTGGCGATGGCCGCGGGCGCGGATCTCCTCGGCGATGTTGCGGATGACCAGCAGGTCGGAGGAGGGCGCAGGTTCGGCGACGAAGGTTCCCGAGCCGCGCAGCCGCACCAGGCGGCCCTCGCTGGTCAGCTCGCGCAAGGCGCGGTTCGCCGTCATGCGGCTGACGCCGTGCTGGCGTGTCAGTTCGTTCTCCGATGGCACGCGCCGGCCCGGCGGCCAGTTGCCGGAGACGATCTCGCGCAGGATCTGCGCCTTGAGCCGGGCATAGAGCGGGTCAGGCTGCATGGCGCACCTCGCCGCCGATGACCAGGGCCGAAAGCGGGTTGGCGCCGAAGCGGTAGGCGAGTTCCGCCGGCGCACGGATCCGCCAGACGGCCAGGTCGGCGCGCTTGCCCGCTTCGAGCGTGCCGATCTCGCCCGCCAGGCCAAGCGCCCGCGCGCCGTTCCTCGTCAGGCCGGCCAGCGCCTCTTCCGGCGTCAGGCGGAACAGGGTGCAGGCCATGTTGAGCATGAGCAGCGGCGAGGTGGTGGGCGAGGAGCCGGGATTGCAGTCGGTGGCGAGCGCCAGCGGCACGCCATGGGCGCGCAGCAGCGCCACCGGCGGCAGCCGCGTCTCGCGCAGGAAGTAGAAGGCGCCGGGCAGCAGTACGGCGACGCTGCCCGCCTTCGCCAGCGCCCGCACGCCCGCCTCGCCCAGATACTCGAGATGGTCCGCTGAGAGCGCGCCGTGCCGCGCGGCAAGTTCGGCGCCGCCGAGATCGGAAAGCTGCTCGGCATGCAGCTTGACCGGCAGGCCCGCCTGTCGGGCGGCGCGAAAGACCTCCGCCACCTCGGAGGGCGAGAAGCCGATGCCCTCGCAGAAGGCATCGACCGCGTCGGCGAGCCCGGCTTCGGCCACCGCCGGGATCATCTCGGCGCAGACGAGACGGATGTAGTCGGCAGAGCGGCCGGCAAATTCCGGCGGCAGGGCATGGGCGCCGAGGAAGGTCGTGCGCACCCCGACGCCGAGTTCGGCGCCGAGGCGGCGGGCGACGCGCAGGCATTTGAGCTCCGCCTGCAATTCCAGGCCATAGCCCGACTTGATCTCGACCGTGCTCGCCCCTTCGGCCATCAGCGCGGCGAGACGCGGCCGGCTTTCGGCCAGCAGTTCTTCCTCGCTCGCCCGGCGCGTCGCCGCGACGGTGGAGAGGATGCCGCCGCCGGCGCGCGCGATCTCCTCGTAGCTGGCACCCTGCAGGCGCAGCTCGAATTCCCGCGCCCGGTCGCCGGCATGGACCAGATGGGTGTGGCAGTCGACCAGGCCCGGCGTGATCCAGCCGCCCTCAGCATCGTAAAGACGCGCCGCCAGTGCCGGCGGCCGGCCGGGCAGGTCGGCGCGGCGGCCGATCCAGGCGATGCGCCCGCCACGCACCGCCAGCGCGCCGTCCGGGATCGCGCCATAGGGCGCCGCCCCGGCCATGGTGGCAAGGTTCGCGTTGAGCCAGAGCCCGTCCCAGATCTCCGCCATGGCGCCTTGCGTGCGGCCCGCTTCCATGTTGTATATACAACTTGGGGAGACTAGCCGGGACCGGTCCAGATGCGCAAGCTCCGTTTCGCCGCCGCCCTGTTGCCCGAGGGGGTGGTGGAGGATGTCACGATCGGGATCGGCGGCGATGGCCTGATCGGCACCATCGCCGCCGGTCAGGGCGACGACGGCGCGGAACGGGAGGCCGGCCTCGCCCTGCCGGGGATTCCCAACCTGCATTCCCACGCCCATCAGCGGGCGATGGCCGGCCTGGCGGAGCGTTCCGGCAATTCGGCGGACAGTTTCTGGACCTGGCGCCAGACCATGTACCGCTTCCTCGAACGGATGGGCCCGGAGGAGTTCCAGGCCGTCGCCGCGCAGCTTTATCTTGAGATGCTGCAGGCGGGCTATACCTCGCTCGCGGAATTCCACTATCTCCATCGCGACCCCGCCGGCGCGCCCTACGGCGACCCGGCGGAAATGTCGCGCCGGATCTTCGCCGCCGCCCGCGAGACCGGCATCGCGCTGACCCATCTGCCGGTGCTCTATGCCGCCTCCGGGTTCGGCGGCGCGCCGCTCGGCCCGGGGCAGAAACGCTTCGCCATGGATGCGGAAGGCGCGCTCGCCCTGCTCGCCGCGCTGGAGCCGGAATGCGACCGGCTGCGCCGTCTCGGCCTCGCCCCGCACTCGCTGCGCGCCGCGCCGCCGGAACAGCTCGCGGCGGCGCTCAACGGGCTGAAGCCCGGCCAGCCGGTCCATATCCACATCGCCGAACAGGTGAAGGAGGTCGAGGACTGCCTGGCCTGGTCGGGCAAGCGGCCGGTGGAATGGCTGCTCGATACGCACCGGATCGACGCGCGCTGGTGCCTGGTCCATGCCACCCATCTTTCCGAGAATGAGCGTGCCCGCCTTGCCGCGAGCGGCGCCGTCGCCGGGCTCTGCCCGACCACGGAAGCCAATCTCGGCGACGGCTTCTTCGCCGCGGCGGACTATCTGGCGCAGGGCGGCGTCTTCGGCATCGGCTCGGACAGTCACATTTCCGTCAGTCCGGTCGAGGAGCTGCGCTGGCTCGAATATGGCGAGCGGCTGCGCCGGCAGGGTCGCGCCCTGCTTGCCGGCGGCCCCGACCGTTCTACCGGGCGGGCCCTGCTGGACGGCGCGCTCACCGGCGGCGCGCGGGCGCTCGCACAGCCGGTCGGGCGGCTCGCGCGCGGATCGCGCGCCGACCTGATCGTGCTCGATACCGAACATCCGCTTCTTGCCGGCCGCCGGGGCGAGGCGCTGATCGATTCCTGGATCTTCGCCGGCAACCGCAATCCCGTCCGCCACGTTATGGTGGGCGGCGACTGGGTGATCCGCGACGGCCATCACGAAGCCGAGGAGAGGATCGGCGCGCGCTTCCGCCAGGCGATGCGCCGCCTGACAGAATAGGGAGATGGCGATGAGCGATATCTTCGACCTCCGGCGCGGACCGGGGCCCCTGCTGATCAGCGTGCCCCATTGCGGCATCGGCCTGATGCCGGGTCTCGAGCGACGTCTCGCCGCTCCGGCGCAGGCGCTGCCCGATACCGACTGGCACGTGCCGCGCCTCTATGCCTTCGCCGAAGGGCTGGGCGCCAGCATGATCAGCGCCCGCTTCTCGCGCTATGTCATCGACCTGAACCGCCCGCCGGACGGCGCGAGCCTCTATCCAGGCCAGGCAACAACCGGCCTCTGCCCGACCACGCTCTTCGACGGGACCCCGCTCTACCTGCCGGGACAGGAGCCGGACGAGGCCGAGATCGCCGCGCGCCGCGAGCAATACTGGCGGCCCTATCACGCGGCGCTGGCGGCCGAACTGGCGCGCATCCGCGCCGCGCATGGCCATGCGCTGCTCTTCGACGCCCATTCGATCGCAAGCCGGATGCCGCGCCTCTTCGAAGGCCGCCTGCCCGATCTCAATCTCGGCACCGCGCGCGGCGCAAGCTGCCCGACGGAGATCGGCGCGCGCCTGCTCGCCGCCGCCACGGGCCACGGCTACAGCGCGGTGCTCGACGGACGCTTCGTCGGCGGCCATATCACGCGCCATTACGGCCGGCCGGCCGAAGGCGTGCTCGCGGTGCAGCTCGAACTGGCGCAGATCGCCTATATGGAAGAAGGGCCGCCCTTCGCCTACGACGAGACGAAGGCGTCACGGCTGGTCCCGGTGCTGAAACGCATCCTCGAGACCTACATCGCGGGCGGCTCGTGAAGTGGTAGGTCCGAACTTTTGGGACGGATGCGCCATGCGCTTCAGGCCCAGGCGTGGCCTGAAGTCGGAAACAGGATGCAAGCGCGAGGCCGCAACAGCAAGACCGGTAGGCCCGGCGGCGCCGACAGGGATGGTTTGCAACGCCCTCGCTAAGCGTTAGCGGCAGAGTGGTTGAACTTCATAGCGCCCGCGAGATGCGTGGTGCCTTTTACATCGACCTCCACGCGGATCGTTCCCTGGGGTGGGCGAAACCCGCCAAGCACAACGCGCGAAATCACACCCGCGAGCAACGTGTCTTTGGCTTCCGACTCAGATCGTGATTTGGCCACAACATCGGCACCAATTGTTCCCAGAGACAGGCGCCCGCCATCGGGCAATGACAGCCACACCTGCGGTTCACCGATGTCCGTGCCGGGATCAAAGTTGATCCGCACATAGACACAGAGTTTTGCCATGAATCTGACTGCTTGCCCTTCTGCGATTCCGTTCGGCAACATGTCGACTTGCACCGTATCGGGAAAAAGCCCGACCAACGTAACCTGATCGTTCTTTTCCTCGCGGATGTCCTCGCAGAAAAGAGCCATGACGCTAAGCGGCAGCATCTTCGGCCTACACTGGTCCTGCAACGAAACTGATCTCGGGCCCGTGACCTATCGGCTTGATGATCTTTTCGCCGGCGCCGGCCGATTGGGTCTTTCCTTCGGCAGACGGCGGAGCCATGTCGAGGACACTTGCCGCAAGCGGATGGAGTTGGTTTGACGGCCTTCGGTCCTTGAACAGGACGATCGCGAACGGCTCCGCTTCTGCATCGAATGCCAGCAGCAAATCACTGATCGTATCTAGAGTGAGATTGCTTGGGCTGCCCAGAAGGCGTGACAGCTGCGCCGGATCCTTTCGGATCTTCTCCGCGACTTCTTTCTTCGTAACCTTCTGCTCCTGAGCCTGTTCCGCGACGAACGAAACGAGCCTGGAGAACACGCGATTCCTGAACCGCTGCCGATAGTAGGCCAGATCGCGCCGGGATTTAGGAGCGTTCCCTGTAGAAGAGTTCATCGGCTACTCCTGAACACACTTCGTTGGCATTCGTCGTCACTATCGGCTCGTAACCCTGGAACAGTTTCCGCCACACGGCTCTGGCCAACCGTTTTACTGCCTTCCATTCACGCGACTGCCAGTTTCCCAGATCCTCTCGACGGGCATGGTTGGTCGAAACGAAGATGTCTTTTGCGGCGAACAGACCCAACACGCGCAATGATGGCCGGTCCCGAACGCTTCTGATCTCCCAAACCGCATCGCCGGCCGGATACAGGAGGAACAGATACCGCGGTACAATCTTTTCCTCCGTAACGAAAACCTCCAGATCGGCGCGCAGCTTCCCGATCCTCTCTTCCCACTCGGCATCCCCCTCGGGCGATTCAAGATCGCTCCACAGGTCCTCGCCGACGAGCATCACGCGCCTGATCGGAGCTCCCGCCGCTTTCGGCACGAGCAGAAAGAGCATTCCACGTCGCACGCGGTCCCGGATTTCACTCTCGATTGACATATAAGTCAATCTCGAAGCTTCCCAACATCTGGTTACTCACGCAGTTATCATCTCTCCAATTCAATGGTGAGTCGCGCGCCGAAAGCAATTTTTAATGCCAGGCTGCGCCAAATAACCTACGCATTTACGCGAATAATAAAGATATACTACTACTTATAAATGTCATAAGAACAGACAATTCAACCACCTAGGCCGAGCTTCTGCCCGACCTGCCGGTGCGACGGCACGCCCCGCCAACAGCCGGGCCGGAGGTTCGGACTTGCCGAGATCGCCTATATGGAAGAAAAGCCGCCCTTCGCCTACGACGAGGCGAAGGCGTCACGGCTGGTCCCGGTGCTCAAACGCATCCTCGAGACCTACATCGCGGGCGGCGGCGGGCTCGTCCAGACTTCGTCTTCGTCCGCGCCCCACCGGCCGAGCATGTAGGGTTCGAGATTCTCGAGGTCCCATTCCTGCTCGATCGCGGCTGGCGGATCAGCCGGCAAGGGCGCCACCGGCTCGACCGCCGCGAAGGCCACCAGGAACGGCACCGAGACGGCGGCCGCCACCATCCAGGCGACACCCACCGAGAAAACTCCGCCTACTGCCGAAGGAGCGCTGTCGCCCGGCATCTTCATCACGCCTACTCCACGAATCTTGTTGGTCAGGCCTAGATATAGGTGCGATTGCCCGTTTGACCAGACCGCCCCAGAGCGGCCGCGGCACGGCCGGCGAGGTAGCCGAAGGCCACGGCCGACAGCAGGCCGTTGCCCGAAAGGTAACCGTCGATGCCGGTTCCCGAGAGGCCGCAGGCAGCGCCGCCGGCCGCGAACAGGTTGGGCAGCTTCGCGCCCGACCGGCCGATCGCCCGCGCCTCTGCGTCCACCACCAGCCCGCCCTGGGTGTGAAACAGCGCACCCGTAACCTTGACCGCGAAATAGGGCGGTGCGAGCGGCGGGCGGCTGGAGAAGTCGCGCCCGAAAGGATCGCGTCCGCGTCCCTCGGCGAAAGCGCGCGCCTGCGCCAGCGTCTCCGCGAGCGCCGTCTCGGGCAGGCCGGTCAGCGCGGCGAGGCCCGGAAGATCGGCTGCCTCGCGCACCGCGCCCAGCGAAACCGCCTTGCGATAATCCTCGAAGTCGAGACCGAGGCGATGCAAGCGCGCGTCGTGGATGTTCCAGGCGATGCCGCCCGGCTGCGCCAGGACACGCGCCGACTGTTCCGAATAGCCCTCATGCTCGTTCGAGAAGCGCCGGCCCAGCGCGTTGACCTGGATGCCGCCCTCCATCATCAGCGCCCAGGTGATCAGGATGCCGTGCGGCACCGCCACCGACCCGTGGCCCTGGCAGGCAGCCATGTGATCGAGCCGGACGCCGAGTGCCTCGCCCCAGCGCACCGCATCGCCCCGGTTGCCGGCATGGCCGAAATACATCGCCTCCGCCATGCCGGGAATGTGCCGGCGCACCATCGCCGGATCGCCGCCGAAACCCGAGCAGGCGAGGATCAGCGCGCCGCAGCAGATCCGCTCGATGGTGCCGCCCGGCCGCTCGACGCCGACACCCCGCACCCGCCCCGCCCCGTCGGCATGGAGATCGCGCACCAGCGCTTCGGTCAGCAGGGGAATCTCCGCCCGTTCGGCGGCGCGCGTCAGGGCACCGACCAGCTCCGCGCCGGTGCGCGAGGGTGGCGCATGCATGCGCGGGCGCGAATGGCCGGGATAGAGAAACCCCTCCACCAGTTCGAAGGGAATGTCATGACGTTCCTTGAGCCAGTCGATGGCCTCGGCCACCGCGCGGCAGGCGGCCGCGACGATCGCGGGGTCGTTCTCGCCATGCGCCTTGGCCTGGATATCGGCAAGCATGCGTTCGATACTGTCCTCGATGCCGCGCGCCGCCTGGATGCGCGTGCCCGCCGCCGGCACCATGCCGGAGGAGAGCGCCGTCGATCCGGCCGGCACCCGGTCGCGCTCGAGCACCACGACATCCGCCCCCGCCTCGCGTGCCGCGAGCGCGGCGACCAGCCCGGCCGCGCCGGCGCCGACCACCAGAACGGCTGCCTCGGCGCCGAACGTGACGCCTTCGGCGGAGCGGACGCTCATGCGCCCTCCAGCGCCCGGCGCGCCTCGGCGATGGTGGCGAGCGTGACGATGCTGCCGAGTGAGACCAGCGTCGCATCGTGCACTTCGGCGCGAAAGGCGGCACAGCCGTCGGACAGGACGATGCAGCGGATGTCGCGCACATGCGCATCGCGCACCGTCGAGGCGACGCCGCCATTGGTGACGATGCCGCCCACCAACAGCGTGTCGATGCCCGCGCGCGCCAGCACGAATTCGAGGCGCGTCTGGTAGAACGCGGAATAGGCCACCTTCTCGATGCGGAAATCGGCGGGCTTCAGCTCGTCCACCAGGTCGTGTCCGAAACTCCCCGGCGCGAAATCGCCACGGCCGAGGAACGGGCGCAGCCTGCGCAGATGCGCGCCGATCAGCGGCTCGCCATGGCGGTCCGGCACCAGGGTGAAATGGGTGGAAATGACCGAGCCGCCCCGGGTGCGCAGCTCCCGCGCCAGGGGTGCGAGGCGCGCCGGCAGCGCGGCGATGTCTTTCGACGACTGCCCGCCACGGGCATAGGCGCCCTTCGGATGCAGGAAATCGTTCTGCAGGTCGACCAGCAGCAGGGCCGTGCGTCTGGAATCGAGCGCGCCGTTCATGGCCCCTCCTTGCGCGAGACGATGAAATTGCCGAACCGGTCCACCTCGCCCCGAAGGTCGGGATCAAGGAAGATGGTGCTGTCGGGCTGTTCCAGCACGGCCGGGCCCTCGATGATCGCACCGATGGGCAGTTCGAGCCGGGCGAGAACCCGCGCCTCGTGCCAGGTGCCATCGACGTAGACGGGCCGGCTGCCTTTTCCTGCCGCCTGCAGGCTGGCATCGGCCCGGGGAGCGAGCAAGGTCAGGTCGAATTTCGGCCGCCGGCCCGTGACCGCGACGCGCATGTTGAGCACGCGCATCGCCACGCCATCCAGCAGCCGGCCGAAGGCGCGGCGATAGGCCGCCTCGAAGGCCGCGCGGATGCCATCGCGCGTCAGTCCGGGGCCGGTCCCGCCGGGCGCGGCATCGAGCGGCACGGCAACGGTGTGCGTCTGGCCGAGATAGGACATGTCGAGTTCGAAGCCCGCCGCGGTGCCCTCGAACCCGACGCCGGCCTGACCCAGCAGCCGCTCGCCCTCCGCCGCCAGGGCACCCATCTCGCTATCGAGCGCCGCCACGTCGAGCTGGTCGAGCAGCCGGTTGACGGTGCGCACGAAGTCGTGGCGCATGTCGGCGATGACGCAGCCGAGCGCCGAGGTCACGCCTGGGAAGCGCGGCACCAGGGCGCTTTTCAGGCCCACTTCCTTGATCAGCGCCCCGGTATGCAGGGCGCCGCCGCCGCCGAAGGGCATGGCGACGAAATCGCGCGGATTGTGCCCGCGCTCGATCGAGACCAGGCGGATGGCGCCGGCCATGCGCGAATTGGCGACGCGGATCACTGCTTCCGCCGCCGCCTCGATGCCGAGGCCGAGCGGTTCGGCCACATGAAGGCGGATCGCCTCGCGCGCCGCCTCGACATCGAGTGCGGCGAGCTTGCCGCCGATGGGCCGGGCGGCATTGATCCGGCCAAGCACGACGTTGGCATCGGTCACGGTCGGGCGCGTATTGCCGAGGCCGTAGCAGACCGGCCCCGGATCGGAGCCGGCGCTCTCGGGGCCGATCTGCAGCAGGCCGCCACGATCGATCCAGGCGATGGAACCGCCGCCGGCGCCGATGGTGGTGATCTCGATCATCGGCGTGCGCACGATCATGCCGAAGCCGATCGCAGTCTGCGCCGCCAGCACGCTCTCCCCGCCGGCGATCAGCGAGACATCGAAGCTCGTGCCGCCCATATCGCAGGTGATGACGCTGGGATGGCCGGCGGCGCGCGCGATATGGCCGCAGGCGATGACGCCGGCCGCCGGTCCGCTCAGCGCCGTGCAGACCGGCAGGCGGCCGGCGGTCTCCACGCTCATCACGCCGCCGTTCGATTGCACGATCAGCACTTCGCCGCCGAACCCGCCTTCGCGCAGCCGTGCCTGGAGGCGATGCAGATAGTTGGCCACCACCGGCTGCAGGTAGGCGTTGAGCGCCGCCGTCGAGGCGCGCTCATACTCGCGGATCTCCGGCAGGATGCGGCTCGAAACGCTGACATGCGGATTGGGCCAGACATCGGCCAGCGCGGCGAGCGCCGCTTCCTCGTTGGCGCCGTTGGCATAAGCATTGATGAATACGATGCTCACCGCCTCGGCGCCCTGGGCGAGCAGAAGCCGCGCCGCCTCGCGCACCTCCTCGGGGTTCACCGGCTCGAGAATGGTGCCGTCGGCCAGCGTGCGCTCGCCCACCTCGAGGCGCAGATCGCGCGGCACGATGGGGACGAACTGCCCCCACAGTCCCCAGGTGGTCGGCCGGTCGCGCCGCCGCATCTCCAGCACGTCGCGGAAGCCGCGCGTGGTGATGACGCCGGTCCGGGCACCCTTGCGCTCCAGCAGCGCGTTGGTACCGACGGTCGTGCCGTGCACCACGGTCGCGATGTCGGCAAGCCGGGCACCGCCGGTCAGGCCGTCGATGAAGCCGCGCGCCTGATCGCCCCGCGTCGATGGCACCTTGGCGATCTGGAAGCGGCGCGCCGCCTCATCCAGGAAGAAGACGTCGGTGAAGGTGCCGCCCACATCGACGCCGACCACCAGCGAACCGCGAGGCCCCTTCATGCGGCCACCGCCTTGCGCATGCGCGCGGTCGCCGCCTCGTCCACGCGGCCATCGGCATCGAGACGCACGCCATAGTCACGTTCCGCCGCCTCGCGCGTGACGTAACCAAGACGCACATCCTCCGCCACGCGTTCCGGCTCGCGCTCCCGCGCCGGGCCGTAGCCGCCGCCGCCCGGCGTCTCCAGCCGCACGCGCTGGCCCTGGCGCAGGCGGATGCCGACCATCTTCGAGGCCATCGGCGGATGGCGCGGCCCCGCATCGGTCTCGTAGGTGAAGACATTGGTCATGGCCGGCCCGCCGCCGGCGACACCCGGCGGGGCGAAGCGCCCGCGCTCGCCGAACAGGAAGACATCGGCCGACTGTTCCAGAAGCGCGATCTCGTAGATGGCGCCGAGGCCGCCGCGATGACGCCCCGGACCGCCGCTGTCGGGACGCAGCGCCCATTGCGTGAAACGCACCGGATAGGCGGCTTCGAGGATCTCGAGCGGCGGGATGGTGGCGGTCGAGATCGGCGCGTTGCCGTGATTGAGGCCATCGCCCTCGGGATGGCCGCCATGGCCCCCGCCGAAAAAGCTGAACATCACCCAGCGCTGTCCGTTGCCGCGATGGCCGGCGAGCGAGAGGGCATTGATTGTGCCATAGGCGCAGCCATTGACCCGTTCGGGCGCCGCCTGGGCGAAGGCCTGGAAGACCACGTCGATGACGCGGAGGATGGTTTCGGTATAGCCACCGACCGGCCGCGGCGCGCCGACCGAGAGCAGGCTGGTTTCCGGGATCACGAATTCGATCGGTTCCAGCACGCCGGCATTGGCCGGCACGTCCCGGAAGATGTGCTTGATCGCCACGTAGCAGGAGGCGATGGCGGTCGAGCGGGCGATGTTCACCGGGCCGAGGCAGGCCGGCGAGGAGCGGGAGAAATCCAGGATCAGCCGGTCTTTCTCGATGACGAGATCGAGCGCGATCCTGAGCGGGGTGTCGTCGATGCCGTCGTTATCGAGGAAATCCTCGGCGAGATAGCGGCCTTTCGGCAGCTCGGCGATGTTGGCGCGCATCAGCATGGCGGCGCGGCGCTGCAACTCCGCCATCGCCGCGCGCACCGTGTCGTCGCCGAATTCGTCAAGGAGCTGGCCGAGCCGCCGGGCGCCGAGATCGAGCGCGTTGATCTGGCCGTTGAGATCGCCATAGAGGCTGAGCGGCAGGCGCGAATTGGCCTTGAGGATATCGACGATGTCGGTGTTGAGCTCACCCCGGCGGAAAAGCTTCACCGGCGGGATCAGCATGCCTTCCTGGAATGACTCGGTCGCCACCGGATTGTAGTTGCCCGGCACGTTGCCGCCGACATCGTGCCAGTGTCCGACCGAGGCGAGATGGCAGAACACCCTTCCCTCGCGGAAGAAAGGGCGCACCAGCTTGAAATCGGAAAGGTGCGTGCCGCCATCGTAGGGGTCGTTGAAGATGTAGACATCGCCATCGGCAAGATCGCCGTCGCGGCGCGCCTTCTCGATCACCGCCCGCACCGCGAAGGACATGGCGCCGACGAAGATCGGCAGGCCCGACTTGCCCTGCACCAGCGTGGCGCCGGTCTCGGCATGGTAGAGGCCGTGGCTCGCATCGTGCGCCTCGGCGATGATCGGATTGAAGGCGCTGCGGAACAGCGTGGCATCCATCTCGTCCGCCACCTGCTCGAGCCGACCCTTGAGGACGGCGAGGAGGATGGGATCGGTCATGGCCGCCTCTCATGGTGGCTCGCGTCGTAGCTCTCGCCGCTGGCCAGCATCTCCCTGGTGCCGATCAGCGCGTTGAGCCCGTCGAAATCCAGCATCCGCTCCCGGAAAGGCTGGTTCGAGCCGTGCCGGCGCAGGCTGGCGAAGTAGTCCAGCATGTGGCGGGCGACGGCACGCACCAGACCGCCGGGGAAGATGGCGATCGAGAAGCCCATCTCTTCCAGCGCGCGCGCATCGCGCAGCGGCGTCATGCCGCCCTCCACCATGTTGGCGAGCAGCGGCTTGCGGCCGCGGAAAGCGGCCACCACCCGTTGCATCTCCTCGATCGATCTGGGCGCCTCGACGAAGATGATGTCGGCGCCGGCCTCCGCGTAGCGTTCCGCCCGTTCCAGCGCCGGCCCGAAGCCCTCGACGGCGATGGCATCGGTGCGGGCGATGATCAGCGTGCCCTGGTTCCGCCGCGCGTCCTGCGCCGCCTTGATCTTGCCCACCATCTCGGCCGGCGGGATCAGCGTCTTGCCGGCGAGATGCCCGCAACGCTTCGGCATGGTCTGGTCCTCGAGCTGGATCGCCGAGGCACCCGCCTGTTCGAAGCGGCGCACGGTGCGCATGACATTGAGCGCATTGCCGAAGCCGTTGTCGGCGTCGGCGATGATCGGCAGCTCGACGCGCTCGTGGATCGCGGCCAGCGTCTCCACCACCTCGCTCATCGAGACGAGGCCGATATCGGGCCGGCCGAAGCGTGTGTAGGCGATCGATGCGCCGGAGAGATAGAGCGCCTCGAAACCGGCCTGCTCCGCCACCAGGGCCGAGAGGGCATCGTAGATGCCGGGCGCCACCACCAGCCTGTTGGAACCGATTCGCGCGGAGAGCGTCATGATGTCAGACTCCCAGGTAGGATCTGCGAAGTTCCGGCCGCTCGAGCAGGGCGGCAGCCGGACCGGAGAGCGAGATGCGGCCATTCTCCAGCACATAGGCGCGGTGGGCGATGGTGAGGGACTGCATCACGTTCTGCTCCACCAGGATGACGGTCAGGCCCTCGCCGTTGATGCGCCGCACCAGCTCGAACATCTCGTCCACCAGCAGCGGCGAGAGGCCGAGCGAGGGCTCGTCGAGCACGAGCAGGCGCGGCTCCGCCATCAGGCCGCGGCCGATGGCGAGCATCTGCTGCTCGCCGCCGGAGAGTGTGCCCGCCTTCTGCTGCAGGCGCTGGCGGAGCCGGGGAAAGACCGCGAGCGCGCGTTCGAGATTGGCCTGGCGCCGGGGGCGGCCGCGCCGGTAGGAGCCGAGTTCCAGATTCTCGAGCACGCTGAGATTGGGGAAGACGCGCCGTCCCTCCGGCACCTGGATCAGACCGGCCTCGACGATGCGCGGCGAGGGCCAGCCGGCGATCTCCTCGCCGGCGAAGCGGACCGAGCCGGCGAAGGGGCGGTAGATGCCCGAGAGGTTGTTGTTGAGCGTCGACTTGCCGGCACCGTTCGCGCCGAGCAGCGCCACGATCTCCCCCTCGGCGACATCCAGGTCGATGCCGCGCAGCACTTCCACCTGGCCGTATCCGGCGCGCAGCCCCTTCACCTCAAGCATGGGCTGCACCTCCCTCCCGGCCGGCCAGCCGCGCCGCGGCACCGCGGCCGAGATAGGCCTCCACGACCTTCGGGTCCGCGGCGATCTCCGCCGGGCTGCCGCGCGCGATCAGAACCCCGTCGGAGAGCACCCAGGTCGTTTCGGCGAGCGAGACCACCGCCTGCATGACATGCTCGATCAGCAGGATGGTGACGCCGGCGAGGCGAATGCGCCGGACCACCGCGACGATCTCCTCGATCTCGGTCGGATTGAGACCGGCCATCACCTCGTCGAGCAGCAGCAGCTTCGGATCGGTGGCGAGCGCACGCGCCAGTTCCAGCCGCTTGCGACCGGCGATGGTCAATGCGCCGGCCGGCTGGTCGAGCATGCGCCCCATGCCGATCTGCCGGCCGATCAGTTCGGCATGGGCCAGCGCCTCCGTCCGGCCCGGCCGGTGCAGATGCGCGCCGACGGCGATGTTCTCGCGCACGCTCAGGCCGGCGAAGGGCTGCACGATCTGGAATGTCCGCGCCAGGCCGAGCCGGCAGATGCGCTCGGGCGACAGGCCGGCGATGTCGCGGCCGAGAAAGCGCACCCGCCCCGTATCGGGCCTGAGGAAGCCGGAAATGGTGGCGAACAGCGTCGTCTTGCCGGCACCGTTCGGGCCGATCAGGGCGGTGATGGAGCCTTCCTCCACGCGCATGGTGACATCGGCGACCGCCCGCAGGCCGCCGAAGTTCTTGCTCACCCCTTCGACCTCAAGCATCGCGGCGGCCTCCGAGCAGGCGCGCGAGCGTCGTGCGGCCCATGCCGAACAGGCCATTCGGCATGAACATGACCATGAGCACCAGCAGCACCCCATAGAGCGCGAGGTCGAGGCCCGGCGCCTCGCCGAAAGCGAGCTTGGCAAGCTCGCTCACGCCATGCAGGGCGAAGGAGCCGAGCAGCGGGCCGAACAGGGTGCCCATGCCGCCCACGATCGGCACCAGCAGCGCCTCGACCGAGATCGCCGGGCCATAGGCGATGCCGGGATCGAGATAGAGAAAAAGCTGCGCATAGTAGCTGCCGCCCAGCCCGGCCAGCGCGCCGGAGAGCGTGATGGCGGCGAGCTTGGTGCGAAAGACGTCGACGCCCAGCGCCCGCGCCGCGTCCTCGTTCTCGCGCACCGCGACGAGCCGCGCGCCGAAGCGCGAATGTTCGAGCCAGAGCGTGAGCAGCAGCGCCAGGCCGACAAAGGCGAGGATCAGGTAGAAGTATCCGGTCCGGTCGGCGAACTGCATGTTGGCGGCGCCCGGTTCGAGCGGAATCAGCAGGCCCACGCCCTTGCCGGTGATCGGCACCGTATTGGCGAGGATGCGCAGGACTTCGGCGAAGGCGAGCGTGACCAGCGCGAAATAGGAGCCGCGCAGGCCATAGCGGAAGGAGAGGAAGCCGATGAAGGCGCCGACCAGCCCGGCCGCCATTCCCGCCGCCGGCAGCGCGATCCAGGGATTGACGCCGTAATGGACGTGCAGGATGGCGCTGCAATAGGCGCCGGTGCCGAAGAAGGCCGCGTGGCCGAAGGAGAACTGCCCGCCATAGCCGCCGAGGATGTTCCATGCCTGGCCGAGCAGGGCATAGAAGAGGGCCATCATTACCCAGTTGCGCCAGAATTCCGAATCGACCAGGTGCGGCACCAGCGCCATGGCGGCGAGAAAGGCGACGATGGCGAGAAGCTGGCGGCGCATCGCGTCAGGCCCTGTGTCCGAGCAGGCCGGTCGGGCGGAACAGCAGGATGGCGATGAAGATGAGGAAGATGCCGATCTGCCCCAGGCTCTCGCCGAGATAGAGGCCGCACAGGCTCTCGGTCACGCCGATGATCAGCCCGCCGATCAGCGCGCCGGCGAAGCTGCCCATGCCGCCCAGCACCACCACCGTGAAGGCGATCAGCACGAAAGTATGGCCGACGCCGGGACTGACATAGAAGCTCGGCAGCAGCAGGCAGGCGGCGGCGGCGACGCAGGCGGTGCCGATGCCGAAGCTCATGGCGAAGATGTGGTCGACATCGATGCCGACCAGCCGCGCGCCCTGGCGTTCCTTGGCGAGCGCGCGGATGGCGCGGCCGAGATCGGTGCGGCTCATGACCCACCAGAGCGCGAGCGTCACCAGGAGCGCGCCGGCGAAGGCCACGACCTTCGGCACCGCGATGAAGGCGACGCCGAGATCGACCGTCTCGAAGGAATAGGGCGTCTCGATGGTGCGGGTGTCGGATCGCCAGAAGTAGCGGGCGAGGTTCTCGATGACGATCGAGACGCCGAGCGTCACCAGCAGGATGTTCTCGTCCCGGCCGTGGCTCGCCCGCGCGATCACGCCGCGCTGCAGGAGATAGCCCAGCGCGAAGAAGCCCGGCACCACGACGGGCAACGCCAGATAGGGATCGATGCCAAGCCCCGCATGCAGGAAGAAGACGGCATACATCGCCAGCATGAGCAGGCTGCCATGGGCGAAATTGATGATGTGGAGCACGCCGTAGATGAGCGTCAGGCCGAGCGCGATCAGGGCATAGACGGCGCCCGTGGTCAGCCCGTTCAGGATCGCCGGCAGCAGGATCTGGAGTTCGACCATGGACTCTTGTCACATACGCGGCCGGCGCGGAGCAACCTTGCTCCGCGCCGGCAGGACGCCATCACGCCGCCGGCATCGGGAAGACTGGCTTTGCCGAGGCGAACTCTTTCGGGAAGATGAGCTGGATTTCGCGATTCTGCACCTGCGTGTTGACCGGCGCCGCGCCCTGGTTCTGGCCATTGACGAAGCGGGTCGGCCCGTAGGGCATGAAATGGTTGGCGAAGCCCGACGAGGCCAGCGCCTGGATGACGGCGGCGCGATCGCCGGTGCCGGCACGCTCCAGCGCCTCGGCCAGCAGGCGGACACATTCGTGATTGAGGAACAGTTCGTAGGTGAAATAGAGACCCTTCGCTTCCACCTTCTTCCTCAGTTCCTGCGCCACCGGGTTGCGCGGATCGTACCAGTGATTGCAGTCCATGATGTACTGTGCCGCGTCCGGGAACTCCTTGACGAAGCGCTGCGAGGAGGCGGCGCCGCCAAGGATGGCGTAGATCGCCTTCGGCCGCACCTTCTGCTGCGCCATGGTACGCGAGAAGAGCACGAACTCGTCGTAGTAGTTCGACGGAATGACGATGTCGGGCCGCTGGGCGCGGATCTTGAGCACGATGTTGTTGAAGTCGCGCGTCGGATTGGCGTGGCTGATCGTCTCGATGATCTGGAAGCCGCGCCCGGGCAGCTTCTCGTTCAGGACCTTGGACATGCCGGTGCCGAAAGCGGATTCCTCGTGCACGATCATCACGGTCCTGGCCGGCTTGCCCGCCCCGTCGTTGATCGCGACCAGATTCTCGATTGCGGTGTCGACGATCTTGGAGAGGCCGGGGCCGAAGCGGAAGGTGTTCGCCAGCCCGCGCGTCACCACCTGGTCGACCACGCCGACATCGACGATATGCGCGATATTGTGCTTGGCCGCCGCCTGCGTCGTGGCGAGCGCGATGCCCGAGGCGAAGGGCCCGACGATGGCCGAGACGCCGGCCTCGTTCATGCGCTCGACCTCGGCCGCGCCCACATCGGGCTTGGACTGCGCATCGCCCAGCACCGGCTCGAGCTTCGCCCCGCCCATGGAGCGGATGCCGCCGATCTCGTTGATCGTCTCGATCGCCATCATCGCGCCGGCGCGGGCCTGGTTGCCGGAGAAGGCGAGCGGCCCGGTCACCGGATGCAGGATGCCGACCCTGACCGGCCCGCGCTGCGCGCGGACGATCGAGGGAAAGCCCGCCATGCCGCTCGCCAGTGCGGCACCGCCGGCGGCCGCGACGAAGGCGCGGCGTGAAATGCTCTTCTTGCGCTTGACCTCGGACATCGTTCCCTCTCCCTTGTTGCTCCTGGACGCTTGGATCAGGCCGCGCGGCAACGTGCCGGCAAACATCTGCCCCGGCCGCCTCGCCGCATCGGATTGAAAAGCCGCATCCCGGCCCCCAGCCTTGATGTTATAAGTTTAGGACAGGTTTCCGCGCCGTCAACAACGACCTCGGGTCCGCCATCACTTTCGCGCCGGTACCTGTCGCAACCTCCCGTTCCGCACTAGATTCCTCTCGCGGGGCGCGGAGCAGATCATCAGGGAGCAGGAACATGTGGTTCACATCGCGCAGCAAAGCCGTCATGCCGACCAGGGAAGAAGCCCTGCCCGGGCGGGCGGAACCGATGCGGGTGCCGGCGCGTCACCATGTCAGCGGCAATCGCATCCTGCCGCCGTTCCCCGAGGGCACCCGGCAGGCGATCTTCGGCATGGGCTGCTTCTGGGGCGCGGAGCGGAAATTCTGGGAGGCATCCGGCGTTTATGCGACCGCGGTCGGCTATGCCGGCGGCTTCACCCCCAACCCGACCTACGAGGAAGTGTGCAGCGGTCGCACCGGCCATAACGAGGTGGTGCTGGTCATCTACGACCCGGCGCGCATCGGCTATGAGGCGCTGTTGCGGATCTTCTGGGAGAACCACGATCCGACCCAGGGCATGCGCCAGGGCAACGATGTGGGCACGCAGTATCGTTCCGGCATCTATTGCAGCGACGAGGCACAGATGCGCGCGGCACTGGCCTCGCGCGATCTGTTCCAGAAACGGCTGCAGGAGGCGGGATACGGCCCCGTCACCACCGAGATCCTCGCCGTGCCGCCCTTCTACTACGCCGAGGACTACCACCAGCAGTATCTGGCGAAAAACCCCGGCGGCTATTGCGGCCTGGGCGGCACGGGCGTGAGTTGCCCGGTCGGCATCGCTGCCCCGGCCTGAGATGGGCCGCCTCGCCCGGCGCTGCTTCCTCGCCATCCTGCCCGCGCTGCTGCTGCTGCACTTCGGCACGGCGCGGGCTGAGATGTCGCGGGACGATCTCTGGGAGGAGCTGCGCGCCGGCCGCGCCGTCGCCATGATCCGCCATGCCCTGGCACCCGGCACCGGCGACCCGCCCGCGTTCCGCATCGGCGACTGCGCCAGCCAGCGCAACCTGTCCGACCGCGGCCGCGCCGATGCACGGCGGCTTGGCGATCTGTTCCGCGCCAATGGCATCGCTTCGGCCGAGGTCCTTTCCAGCCGCTGGTGCCGGTCCGCCGAGACCGCGCGGCTGCTCGGCCTCGGGCCGGTGCGCGAGACGGAGATGCTGGACAGTCTCTTCGGCCGGTCGGCGGAGGCGCCCGCGCGCAACGCGGCGCTGCTCTCCCATCTTGAACGCACCCTGCCGGGCGCGGTCCAGGTGCTGGTCTCGCACCAGGCGAACATCAATGCCTTCGTCGACGGCCCCTTCGCCCGCGAGAGCGAGATCTTTGTCGTGCGGCCAGCCGCCCGGGCGAGCGAACGCCTGCTCGGCCGCATCCCGCCGCCATGAGGCCGGCCACCCCCTCGCTGCCCCGTCAGGTCGCGGCACTCGCCGCCTTCCTGCTCGCCTGCTTTCTGGTCTCCGGCCTTGGCGGCTTTCTCACCTCGCTCTCGGTCGACACCTGGTACCAGGAACTGGAGAAGCCGCCCTACAACCCGCCCGACTGGATCTTCGCGCCGGTCTGGAGCCTGCTCTATGTGATGATCGCCGTGGCCGGCTGGCTGGTCTGGCGCCGGACGGAGATCCGCGCGGCGCAGCCGGCTTTCGCGCTCTATGGCGCGCAGCTCGCCCTCAACCTGCTCTGGTCGGCGCTCTTCTTCGGACTGCGCTCGCCGCTTCTTGGCCTCGTCGGCATCGTCGCGCTCTGGCTCGCCATCGCCGCGACCCTGATCGCCTTCACCCGGTACGAGCGGCTGGCGGCGGCGCTGCTCGCGCCCTACCTCGCCTGGGTCACGTTCGCCTTCTTTCTCAACCTCGCCATCTGGCGGCTGAACTGAAGGTCGTTGCCGCGCGGCCCGCGCCGGCGCATCCTGTGGGCAGCGAACTCACCGCCGGGGTCCCTGCATGTCAAATCGCCTGCGCCGAAAAGTCATGGCCCTGCCCGTGGCGCTCGGGCTGGTCTTCACATCCGGATGCCAGACCCTGGCGCCCGATCCCTGCCCGTCGAGCCTGACCGGCTCCTACATCTCCGAGGGCCTGCGCGAGCTGCTGTTCCTGGCGATGGAGCGCATCATCGGCCAGCTCGGACGCACGGACGGCTTCTATGGCGATGGCAGCGTGCGGGTCCCCCTGCCCGAGACCCTGCAGCGCACGCGCAGCGTCGTGCAGGCGCTGGGCGGCGCCGGCACGCTCGCCGATCTGGAACTGAGTCTCAACCGCGCCGCGGAAGACACCGTGCCACGCGCGCGCGGCACGCTGGAGAATGCCATCGCCCGCCTGCAATTCCAGGACCCGGAGAGCGTCTTCCGCGCCGGGGAGCGATCGGCCAGCCGGTATTTCCGCGAACAGGCCGTGCGCCCGATCAGCCTCGAGCTGCAGCCCGTGGTCGAGCAGAGCCTGGCCAATGCGGGCGCCTTCCGGGCCTTCGACGATCTGACCACCCGCTATGTCGGCATCGCCCTGCCGCGCCAGTTCCAGAGCGAGATGATCGGCCATGTGCTGCAAGAGGCGCTGGAAGCCATCTTCGACTACATGGCGCGCGAGGAAAGCATCATCCGGAGCGATCCGGCGCTCCGCTCGCAGCGGCTGCAATGCCTGTTCTCGCGACTGACCTGACGCCGGAAGCTTGCCCGCCGGGGCGACGCCGCTTAGACTGTGGCCGGTTCGCGACTGTGTCCGGAGGGGGAATCCCGATGCGCGCGCAAGGAACGATCGTCCGAAATGCCGGCCGGCTTGCCGCCGGCGCCGCGCTGGGGCTGCTGTCCATGACCCTGGCCGGCCCGCTCGCCGCCGAGCAGGTGGGCGCGGTCCGCGCGGTGCAGACCTACGCCTACGGCACGCCGCCGCAGGGCCAGCGCCTGCCGAAGTATCCGCGCGACGGCGTCGTGGTCGACGAATATCTCGAGACGGTCGAGAAAGGCGCCATGATCGTCCGCTTCCGCGACGATACGGAACTGACCCTGGGCGAGAATGCCCGCGTCCTGGTCGACCGCTTCGTCTTCGATCCGCGCACCAGCGAGGGCGAGCAGCTTGTCAGCGTCACGCGCGGCGCTTTCCGCTTCGTCTCCGGGCGCATGCGCAAGGAAGGCATCAGCATCGAGACGCCGGTCAGCACCATCGGCGTGCGCGGCACCACCGTGGTCGGCGACCATGACGCCGATACCGAGACCTCGCGCATCAGCGTGGTCGATGGCGAGGCGATCATCCGCCCCTTCTACCAGGTCAATTCCATCGTGGTGCGCGCCGGACAGACCATCCTGATCCGCCCGGGCGGCAGCAACGTGGTGCCGACCGCGGGCTTCCGCGCCACCAAGCAGGATCAGGTGGACCGCCTCGGCCTGCAAAGCCAGCGCACCGGCTTCATCGGCATGCGCGGCGGCAAGGCCGGACAGCAGGGCGACCGCTACGAATCGAACTCGAGCAGCTCGTCTATTCCCTGAGCCCTTGCGCCCTGGGGAAGCCGCCGGGGCTCAGAAGTCGATCCGCGTTCCCAGCATGAAGACGACGCCCTCGTTGCGGGCGTCGTTCTTGCCTCCGGCGGTGCCGCGATCGACGCCGCGGAAGTTCCGGTATTCCATGCCGCCGGCGAGCTGGATGCCCGGCCCGAGCAGGTAGGTGCCGCCGACGATGAAGCCGTCCATGCGGTCTTTCTGGCCGAGCTTGCGGCTGCCGGTGGCGGCATCCGTCGTCAGTTCGACCCAGGTCCGGTGATACTGCACTCCGAAGACCCAGGGACCGGTCTGGTAGGTCACGCCGGCATTGAAATCCTGCTGGTTGGTGGGCGCGAGGCCGGTCGGCTCGAAGAAGAACTGGTCCGGCCCCTGCCGGTTGCCGAGATTGTCCCAGCGATAGCTGGTGCCGAAAGTGAAGCCTTCCCAGTTCGCCTGCATACCGAAGCCGAACTGGCGCCGGTCGCGGAAGGCGCCGCCCGGCATTGCATTGTTCTGCTCCACATCCGCGAAGCCCGCACCCGCATAGACGCCATAGGCCACCTCGCCCAGCAGGCCGGCATGGGTGATGGCGAACTCGATCGCGTTCTGCTGCTGGCCGATATCGCGCTTGGTCCTGAGCCCGGCATTGCCGGCGCAGACGCCCGCGCCGGTGATCTCGCAACTGTCGGGCGTGAGGGAGAAGCCGAACTGGAATCCCCAGATCTGCGGCGTGTAGAGCGAAAGCTTCTCCTCGTCGCCGGTCGCGCCCATATTGATGAAGGTCGAGGCATCCGCCCGGTTGCGCCCCGGCAACACAGTGAGGAAAATCGGCGAGTTGAAACCGAAGCCCGGCACCGGGTCCGGCGCGCCGTACCACATCTTGTTCGGCGCCGATTTGGTCTGGCCCAGTTCGAGCCTTCCATAGCGGATATGCTCGAAGAAGATGAAGGTCTCGTCGATCTGGTCGCCGGAGGTCTCGCCTTCGAGTTCCACCCGGACGCCGGCGATCAGCCCGTTATTGAGCTGGGTCGAGCCGAGGAAGAAGATTTCCGACTCACGCGCGATACCATAATTGCGGATCTGCTGGCCGAGGCGGTTGTCGCCGTCGCGCTGCGTGCCGGCGACGACATACCCCATGAAATAGCCGCCGACTTCGATGCGGATCGGCTGTTCCGCAGGTGCCGGCTGCGCCGCCGCCCCGGCAGCGAGGCAGAAAGCCGACGCCATGGTGGCACCGAAAAGTGACGCCGCGCGCGCCCGGCCGCTGGATAGCATTGGAACAGCCCCCTGAGTCCAATGATTCGTTGCTTAAGTATGCGGGTTGGCCAAGGCAAATCAAGCGCGCTGACGCAAGAGGCGCGATCCGCCCCGGGCCGTCAACTAAACCCCGGCGGGGGCAGGAAGGCCCGGTACTCGCGTTCCAGGAGCCGGGCGAAGGCGATGCAGGTGAGATCGCCGCCCTGGGGTCCCACGATCTGCACGCCGACCGGCAAGCCATGCGCCGTCTCGCCGGCCGGGGCCACCGCGGAGGGCAGATAGGCCATGCCGCTGAGGCCGGCCCAGAAGAGCTGGTCGGTCACCGGTACGCGTTTCCCGTTCACGGCGATGGTGCGCTCGTGGCGCTCGCCTGCCTGATCGTGCGGGAAGGCGGCGGAGGAGGCTGCCGGACAGAGCAGCAGGTCGTAGTCCCGGAAAAACTCCGCCCAGGCCAGGCGCATGCGATGGCGCGCTTCGTTGAAACCGAGCCAGTCACGGTGTGGCATGACATTGGCCCGCATCATCCGGGCGCGGTAGCTTTCATCACCCGGCGGGAGTTCCGCCGCCGCCCGGCGATTGGCTTCCAGTTCCGCATCGCTCTGCCGGCCGGAGGTCGCGGCACGCAGGAGCGCGATATAGACGCGCTGCGCCATGCCGGTCTCGATTCGCGGCCGCGCCGTCAGGCTGACCTTCGCCTTGCTGCGGACAAGGAAGCGGGCCAGTTCGGCCAGGATATCCTGCACCGCCCGGTCCACCTCGGCGTTCGGATCGTCCAGCATGACGGCGACGCGGAAGTCGCGAAGCCGGCTCTGGCGCGGCTTCGGCAGCCGGAGTTGCCAGAACGCGCCATCGATCTCGTCGGGTCCGGCCATCACATTGAGCGCGATCTCCAGATCCTCCGCCGACCTGGCCAGGGGGCCGATGACCGCAATATCGGTCGGCGCAACCCGGCCATCCAGCGCCTGGCCGCGCGGCGGGCAGATGCCCCAGGTCGGCTTGTGGCCAAAGACGCCGCAGTAATGCGCAGGATTGCGGATGGACGCGCCGATATCGCTGCCGGCCTCGAGACCGGTCAGCCCGGCCGCGAGCGCCGCCGCCGACCCGCCGGATGAGCCGCCGGGACTGAGGTTCAGGTCCCAGGGATTGTTCGTCGTGCCGTAGATCTCGTTATAGCTCTGCCAGTCAGCCAGCATCATCGGTACGTTCGTCTTGCCGAAGGGAATGGCGCCGGCGGCGCGAAAGCGTTGCACGGCAAGCGCATCGCTGGTGGCCACCGCATCGCGATGGGACGGCGCGCCCCACGTGGTCGGCAGGCCGGCCATGTCGAAGGATTCCTTTACCGTCATGGGCACGCCATGCAGCGGACCCCAGACCTCGCCCCGGGCAAGCGCCCGGTCGGCGGCCCGCGCCCGCTTGCGCGCATTGGCGACATCCATGGCAATGACGGCATTGAGCGTCGGGTTGTAGCGTTCGACCCGCGCCAGATAGTGATCGAGCAGTTCCAGGCAGCCGATGCGGCGGCGGCGAATCATGCCGGCCAGATTCTTCGCCGAGCTGAAGGCGATATCGGTCATCTCTCCCCCCAGAAGGTGACAGGCGCATCCTAGCGGAGAAAACGCCGCGCCGGCGCCAGGCAAGTTGCGCTTGCGCCGGCCGGCGATTGGCTCGCACTATGACCCCGATGATGGGGACACGATCCAAGACCGGGCCAGGATCGTGAACGATCTGGCCCGCCCGGCCCCGGCCGCCCCGCCCATGGTGGCACGCGACTGGGCACTGTTTCTCGACCTGGACGGCACGCTGCTCGACATCGCCGCGCGTCCCGACCTGGTGCAGGCACCGCGCGGGCTCGCCCGCTGCCTCACCGGCCTCGCCGATGCACTCTCCGGGCGCCTTGCGGTGGTGAGCGGACGGCGCGTCGAGGTGATCGAGCGGCTGCTGGCGCCCTACCGGCCGGCCGCCGCCGGCCTGCACGGGGCGGAATACAGGATGCACCCGGGCGGGGCGCTGGAGCGCGTGCCGGCGCCCTCCGGCCTGATCGAGGCGCGGCGCCGCTTTCGCGCCATGGCGATGCGACTGCCCGGCACCTTGCTCGAGGACAAGGGGCTCTGCCTCGCCCTGCATTTCCGCACCGCGCCGGATCTGGCGGGCAAGGTCGGTGCGGCGGTGGAGCGTTTCCGGCGCCGCCTGCCGCCTGCCTTCGAAGTGATCGGCGCGAAGATGGCCTACGAATTGCGGCCGCGCGGGCTGCACAAGGGTCTTGCGTTGCAGCGGTTCATGGCGCTCGCCGGCTGGCGCGGCGCGCGCCCGGTCTTCGTCGGCGACGACCGCACCGACGAGGATGGTTTCGCCTGCGCGCGCGCGCTGGGCGGCATCGCGATCGGCGTCGGCACGGAGCCGGCCGGGGCCTGCTTCCGGCTCGCCGACCCGGCTTCGGTGCGGGACTGGCTGGCCCGTTCCTTGACGAACTTCGCGGAGGACCGATGAAGCGCGGACAGAATCTCGACCTTGGCGTCATCGGCAACTGCGTGATCGCCGCGCTGGTGGACCGCGCCGGCCGGCTGGTCTGGCTCTGCTATCCGAGGCTCGATGGCGACCCGGTCTTCTGCGGCCTGTTGCGCGGCGAGGACGACGAGGAAGGCATGTTCGAGATCGCGCTCGAGGACCAGGTCTCGGGGAGCCAGCATTATCTCCATAACACCGCGGTCCTGGTGACCGAACTCGCCGCCGCGGGCGGCGCGCGCATCCGCATCACCGATTTCATGCCACGCTTCAAGCAGTATGGCCGGATCTTCAGGCCGATGCAGCTTGTCCGGCGGGTCGAGCCGCTGGCCGGCTCGCCGCGCATCCGCGTGCGCATCCGCCCGCTCTTCGATGCCGGCCGGCAGCGGCCCACGCGCACCTGGGGCAGCAACCATCTCCGCTTCGTTGCCGGCGCCAGTCCGCTGCGTGTCACCACCGATGCGCCGATCGCCTATCTGACCGAGGAAATGCCTTTCATGCTCGACGGGCCGGTCAATTTCATCCTCGGTCCGGACGAGACCCTGCCCGGCTCGGTCGGCGCCATCGCCCGCGACTTCCAGGAACAGACGGAGGAATACTGGCTCGACTGGACCCGCTTTCTTTCCGTGCCCTTCGAGTGGCAGGACGCGGTGATCCGCGCGGCGATCACGCTCAAGCTCTGCTCCTACGAAGAGACCGGCGCCATCGTCGCGGCGCTGACCACTTCAATTCCGGAGGCACCGGACAGCGCGCGCAACTGGGATTACCGCTATTGCTGGCTGCGCGATTCGTACTTCACCGTGCAGGCGCTGAACCGCCTCGGCGCCACCCGCACGATGGAGGATTTCATCCGCTATATCGGCAATGTGGTGGCGCTTGCGCCGGGCGAGCAGCTCCGCCCGGTCTATGGCGTCGTGCCGGGCCTGCCGCTGGAAGAGCGCATCGCCGAGGCACTGCCGGGCTATCGCGGCATGGGGCCGGTGCGCCTCGGCAATCAGGCGGCGGAGCAGGTGCAGAACGATTCGCACGGCCATGTGGTACTGGCCGCGGCACAGATGTTCTTCGACCAGCGGCTGCCGAGGCCGGGCGGCCTCGACCTGTTCCGCCGCCTCGAAGCGGAGGGCGAGATGGCCGCGCGCCTTGCCCTGACGCCCGACGCCGGCCTCTGGGAATACCGGGGGCGCCAGCGCGTGCACACCCATTCCGCAGTGATGTGCTGGGCTGCCTGCGACCGGCTGGCCAAGATCGCCCGCCATCTTGGCCTCGCCGAACGGGCGGAGCACTGGCAGCGCGAGGCGGAGCGCATCCGCGAGGCGGTGCTGGCGCGCGCCTGGTCGCCGGAACGGGAGAGTTTCGTCGAGAGCCTGGGCGGCAGCGACATCGATGCCAGCCTGCTGCTGCTGCAGGAAGTGGGCTTCGTCGCCGCCGGCGATCCGCGCTTCATCAAGACCCTGCAGGCGGTGGAGAAGGAACTGCGGCGCGGCCATCACCTCTTCCGCTATCACGCCAAGGACGATTTCGGTGCGCCGGAGACCGCCTTCAGCATCTGCACCTTCTGGTATATCGACGCGCTCGCCGCGGTCGGTCGGCGCCAGGAGGCGCGCGAGCTGTTCGAGAACCTGCTCCGCTGCCGGAACCATCTGGGGCTGCTCTCGGAGGATGTCGATCCCGAAACCGGCGAGCTGTGGGGCAATTTCCCGCAGACCTATTCCATGGTCGGCCTGATCATCTCGGCCATGCGGCTGTCCAAGAGCTGGGAGGAGGCGTTTTGGCGCGGCTGGTAGTCGTCTCGAACCGGGTCAGCCTGCCGCGCGAGCGCACGAGCCGCGCTGGCGGCCTCGCCATCGCGCTGCGCGAGGTGTTGCAGCGTCGGGGCGGGCTCTGGTTCGGCTGGAGCGGAGAGACGGCGGCGGAGACTTCGGCCCAACCTCGCCTCGTCGAGGGCGGTGCCGTGACCTATGCCTTGATGGATCTCGACCGCGCCGATCACCGCAGCTTCTATGTCGGCTATGCCAACTCGACGCTCTGGCCGCTCTGCCATTACCGGCTCGGCCTGATCGAATTCCGCCGCGAGGATTTCGAGGGTTACCAGCGGGTCAACGCCCGCTTCGCCGAGGCGCTCAGGGCACTGCTGCGCCCCGACGATCTGGTCTGGGTGCACGACTATCATTTCATCCCGCTCGGGCGCGAGTTGCGCCGGTTGGGCGTCGGCTGTCCGATCGGCTATTTCCAGCACATCCCCTTCCCGGCACCGGAGGTACTCTCGGCCCTGCCGGACCAGCGGGAGCTGCTGGCGTCGCTGGCGCATTACGATCTGGTCGGCTTTCAGACCGAGGGCGATCTGCGCTGTTTCCGGGCCAGCATGGAGCTGGAGCTTGGCGCGCTCGCCAGCGGCGGCTGGATGCAGGCGGAAGGGCGGCGGTTCCGCGCCATGGCGCTGCCGGTCTCGATCGATGTCGAGGAATTCCGCCGCATGGCGGAGGCGGCGGAGACGGAAGCCGAGACGGCTCGCCTGGTGGAGAGCCTCGGCGGGCGACGGCTCGTGATCGGCGTCGACCGGCTGGATTATTCCAAGGGACTACCGAATCGCTTCGCCGCCTATGGCGAGCTGCTGCAGCGCTTTCCCGAGTACCGAACCCGGGTCACCTTCCTGCAGGTGGCGCCGACCTCGCGTGACGAGGTGCCGCAATATCGCGCGCTGCGGCGCGAGCTGGAGGCGCTGGCCGGGCGCATCAACAGCGACCATGCGGAGTTCGACTGGATACCGCTGCGCTATCTCGCCCGCAGCCTCGGACGGCGAACCTTGGCCGGCTTCTACCGGCAGAGCCATATCGGCATGGTGACGCCGCTGCGCGATGGCATGAACCTGGTGGCCAAGGAGTATGTGGCGGCGCAGCGCTCCGACGATCCGGGCGTACTGATCCTTTCCCGCTTCGCCGGCGCGGCGCGCGAACTGGGCGCGGCGCTGATCGTCAATCCCTACGACAGCGCCCGCATGGCGGAAAGCCTGCATCTCGGCCTCTCCATGGCGCTGGCCGAGCGGCGCGAGCGCTGGCAGGACATGATGACGGTGCTGCGCCGCAATAGCACGGCCAACTGGCAGGAGAGTTTCCTCGCGGCGCTCGCCGGGGCCGGAGCGGGAAGCGGCTCCGGTGCGGAGACCGGCGCGATCAGTTGATCCGGTTCTCGCCCGCCCAGCGCGCCAGCGCCTGGCGGTTCGGCACGCCGACCAGGCGATAGAGCCGTTCAAGCATCGTCTTGACCGTGGAGGGGCGGATCTGCATGCGCTCGGCGATCTCGGCGTTGCGCAGGCCGGCGCGCACGAAGGCGAGAAGCTGGCGCTGGCGCATGGTGACCGGCCGGTGCGGGCCCTGATCGAGCCGGCTCACCGAGACGAGCAGGGGCGAGCCGGCCATGCCCGGCGCGCAGACGGCGACCGAGAAGCGCAGGCCCATGCCGGGCAGGGTATGCACCGCGCTCCGCTTCGGCGCGGCGGCCGCATGTCCGGCCAGCACGCGCAGGACGACAGGCGTCTGGGCGCGCAGCAGGGCGGCCGCCGGGCTTTCCGCCAGCACCCGCCCCTGCCGGTCGAGCAGGAAGGCAGCATCGGACCGCCCGGCCATGAGCTGCGCCAGAGCGCCGGCAAGATCGGCGGCGGGCGGGAGCGGCGGCTTCGCGGCGGCGGGCTGTGGCACTGTCCCCGGCATGTCAGACGATCTGCGTCACGATGGTATTCTCGATCTCGATGCTGCGGCCATTGTCGCGGCTGGTATAGGTGGTGGTGGAGCCGTTATTGACGCTGGTCCAGCCGGTCAGGCCGAAATCCAACTCCACCCTGTCCCCACTGTCGCCGAGAACGCGGAGCGTGCCCGAGGTCAGATTATTGGCAAGATGGGTCGCACCGAGCGTCAGTTGATGGTTGCCGCTGAAAGCCAGGTCGATGGTCTCGATGCCGACCATGCGCGACTGGTTCAGCCCCTGGGTCAGGTCGAGATCGACGCCGGTGCCGAGCTGCAGAGTATCGTTGCCGAGTTCGCCGGCAAAGACTCCGAACTGGCCGGTGGCGGCGTTGATGCGGATCTGGTCGTCGCCGGCCCCGCCCAGCAGGACATTGATCATGCCGCCCGCCTGTTCGGAGCTGATCGTGTCGTTGCCGCCTTCCGCCCGCACCTCCCAGGCCCGGGCGCTGCTCAGGGTGATGAGGTCGCTCTGGTTGGTGAGTTGCAGGACTTCCGTGGTGAAGTGGAACAGATCGTTCTGGGCATCGTTGGTGAAGAGGCCGGTCACGAAGTTGATGCTGACATTGTTCGAGGAGGTGATGTAGGAGGCATAGTCGTTGCCATCGCCGCCGACGAAGGTATCCCGCCCTGCGCCGCCGATCATGGTGTCGTTGCCGTTGGCGCGGATGGTCAGCGTGCCATAAGCGCCCTCGAGCGTCGTGGCGCCGCTGCCGGCGAGCGTCACCGGCGTGGCGCCGGCGCCGGCAGCCTGGATCTCGGACACGGTCAGGAAACCCTGCTGCGTCGGATCGGCGTCGGTATCGTTGCCAAGCAGGCCGGTCGCCCGCGTGCCGCGCGTGATGGTCGCGTTCTCGTCGATCGGCCCGACCACGTCGTCGACGCCGACCGGCGCGTTGGTCCCGCCGGTGATCGGACCGGGAGCTCCATCGCCGCCATAGATCGACGGCACGTCGGTCAGGATCGAAACCGGCCCGGTTCCGGCGAGGGGCGCCCCCGCGGCGGCCTGCCCGCCGAGCGCCCCGGCGCCCTCCTGTCCGACGCCATCGATGCCCGCCGCCTCATAGCGGCGGATATCGGTGAAACCGACGCGGAAGTGATGTTCGTTGACCGGTTCCTCCGCCGGCGCGGGCTCGCCCGAGGTCGGCTGCAGGGCGCCGAGAATCTGCCCGAGCGTCTCCTCGTCCAGCACCAGTTCGGCGACCGTGCGGCCCTGCTCGCGGTCGTAGAAGCCCTCGAGAACGAACTGGCCCTCGCCCTCCACCTCGACCATCAGGTCGCGGCCCTCGATCCGGAAATCCGCCTTCTGGAGATCGGTGCCTTCGAACAGGACCTTATCGCCGGTCTGGAGCCGCACGCGACGGGCCCGGGCACCTTCAAAGACCATCTGCTGCTCGTCGCGGAAGATCACGATGCGAATAGTCATGGTCCACTCTCCCTCCGGCCGATGGCCGGTCAAACGCGCCGCCCGGACTGTCCTGCCGCCCCCGGGCCGGGCGGTATCAGCCGCCTATTCCTGCAAGGGCTCGGGCACCTTGACATAGAGGCTCGCCAGAAGCTGGCCGCTCACCGCGAGAAGCTGGTAGTAGGTCAGGAACAGCCGGACCTCCTCGTCGTGGTAATTGACGCGCGAATTGAATTTCTCGTTCGTCACGTCGAGCACGTCGAGCAGCGAGCGGCGGCCGATATCGAACTGGCTCTTGTAGGATTCCAGCACGTCCGAGACCGTCTGGCGGTGCCGGCCGAGCGGCTCGAGCCGCGCGCGGCTGGTGCGCAGATCCTCGATGGCGACCCGCACGTTCTCGCGCACGGCGCGCTTCTGCTCCGCCTCCGCCAGCTTCGCGGCGCTGAGCTCGCTCTCCGCGCGCCGGCTGCGCGCGAGATCGGAGCCGCCGGAGATCAGGTTGTAGCGCATCAGCAGGCGCGCATGCGCCTCGAGATTGCGGCCCTGCACCCCGCTCACATCGTCGGAGGCGGTGCCGCCGACCTCGACATCGAAGCGCGGATAGAAGGGGCTGCGGGCAACGGTGACGGAGGCTTCCGCCGCCTCCACCTGCTTGCCGGACGCGCGCACCGCCGGGCTGTTGTCCTCGGCCAGCGCCAGCGCGCCGGATATCTCCGGCACGATCACCTGTTCGGCGCGCAGCGGCGCCTCGAGACCGTTCGGTGCCTCGCCGACCACCTCGAGAAAGCGCACCTTCGCCGCCTCCAGATCGCCGCGCCTCGTCTCCAGATTGGCGATGGCAAGCTGCATGCGCGATTCGGCCTGCACCGCATCCGCCCCGGCGGAGGGGCCGAGCGCGCGGCGGCGGATATTGGTGACGATGTCGCGATGATCGCGGACATTCTCCTCCGCCAGGCGCACGAACTCCATGTGGCGGAGGACGTCGAGATAGACCTGGACGGCGCGCAGCGCCACCTGCTCGCCGCTCGAGAGGAACTGCCAGCGCGCGCTGCCCGCCGCCGCCTGCGCCTGGTCGATGCGGCCCGACGTGCCGAAGCCATCGAAGACGAGCTGGCGGGCGACCAGGCTGACATCGCGCGCCGCCAGGCCGGTCGAGCCGACGCCGCGCGCGCGCGAGGAGGGATTCTCGGTCCATTGGTAGCCGACGCCGCCGGAGAGATCGAGCTGCGGCAGATAGCCGCCGCGCGCCTCGCCGATGCCATGGCGCGCCGCGTCGGCACGCGCACCGGCCTCAAGAAGCTGCGGGTGATAGAACAGGCTGGCCTGCACCGCCTCGCGCAAGGTGCCGGAAGCCGCCGCCGTCGAGAAAGCGAGAAGGGCCAGCGGGGCCACCGCCATCGCACGCATTCCCGTGCCCATCGCCGCGCGCATGCCAACCCGCCTTCGCATCTGTCCCATCGTTCCGCACTCCTTCGCCGGACCTCAACTTCCGGCCTGCCGTGACCACGCCAAACCGGCGGACAGGGATGTCGTCCTTGGATCGCCGGTCGCACTTGTCCCTTCGGCGATAGGATGAGTGCAGGGGCAGAGGGGTCTAGACGCCGGTTGGCCTACGGCAGGGAATCGGCGGTGACCGACGATCCGCGAGAGCGTCCGCCGACCGGTAGGGGGGCGCGCAGGAGTGATGGCGCCAATGCGCGCGAGGCGCGTGTCCGTGGAGATTCCCCACAGGGAATCGCGTCCGTCCTGCCGACGGACACTCGATATAGGCCGGCAAGGGACAAGCGGCCGCCTGCGCGCGCACTGCCGGTTCCGCTTCCGAAGCAACGCATCACGGCTTCGCGACTCACGTCGAATTGATCGTCCCTCGCGTACCCGATTGACGCGCGCTCAGATCATTTCGAGCGGAACGGCGCGACTCGGCGGCGGGAAGATGCGGTCGAGCGCCGCCAGGCTCTCCGGCTGCAGGCGGAGCCCCGCCGCGCGCCGGATCTGGCGGACATGCTCGGCCTGCACCGCCTTCGGGATCGGAATGATTCCCGGCCGGCGCAGGCACCAGGCCAGAGCCAGTTCGGCGGCGGTGGCGCCGAGATCGCGGGCGATGGCTGCAAGCTTGCGGTCGCTCGCCAGCCTTCCCTGCTCGATCGGTGAATAGGCCATCAGCGGAATCCCAAGTCCTGACTGCCATGGCATGAGGTCGAACTCGACGCCGCGACGGGCCAGGTTGTAGAGGACCTGATTGCACTGCACCGCGCCACCGCCCGGCTGCGCCATCAATTCCTCCATGTCCGACCGGTCGAAATTGCTGACGCCCCAATGGCGGATCTTGCCCGCCCGCGCCAGCCGCTCGAAGCCCGCGATCGTGTCGGCCAGCGGCACGCCGCCGCGCCAATGCAGCAGGTAGAGGTCGATGCGGTCGGTGCGCAGACGCTTCAGACTGCGCTCGCAGGCGGCGATGCAGCCCGCCGCCGTGGCATTGTGCGGATAGACCTTGCTCACGAGAAAGACGTCGTCGCGCCGGCCGGCGATCGCCTCCGCCACCACCTGCTCGGCGCCGCCCTCGCCATACATCTCCGCGGTATCGATCAGCCGCAGGCCGAGATCAAGGCCGAGGCGGAGCGCCGCCGCCTCGCGCGCCCGCTCCACCGTGCGTTCGCCCATGCGCCAGGTGCCGAGGCCGAGC
Source organism: Alphaproteobacteria bacterium (assembly GCA_026126165.1). Classification (GTDB taxonomy): domain Bacteria; phylum Pseudomonadota; class Alphaproteobacteria; order Ferrovibrionales; family Ferrovibrionaceae; genus JAHCJQ01. The sequence continues at coordinate 32,244 of JAHCJR010000005.1, read as the reverse complement.
GCGGGCACCGCCTCGCCGCAGGCAAGCTTCGCGGTCGGCAGTTCCTCCATCGCGTCCCTCCCGGATCTCCCGGGAGAAGTATCCCGATTTCCGCCCCGCCGGCAACGCGCCCGGCACGCTTCAGGCCGCCTCCGCCCGCAGCCGCTCGACGGGCAGGCGCACGCGCGCAAGGGTCCCCTTGCCCGGCGCCGTCTCGATCTGGAGTTCCCCGCCATGAAGCTCGACCAGCTCGCGGGTGAGCGGCAGGCCGAGACCGGTCCCCGCCTCGTCGCGAGGCGATGGCCGCCCGGCCTGGCCGAAGGGGGTCAGCGCCCGGCGCAACTCCTCCCGCGACATGCCGACGCCGGTATCGGCCACGTGGAAGGCAGGGCCGGCGCGCTCGATGGTGAACCCGACCCGCACCTCGCCATGATCGGGCGTGAACTTGACCGCATTCGAGAGCAGGTTCAACAGGATCTGGCGCATCCGTCGCGGATCGCAAAGCAGGACATGCCGGCCGGGTGCGTTCTCCACCTCCACCCGGATGCCGCGGCGCGCCGCGCGCGGCACCACCAGCCGCGCCATGCTCTCGACCAGCGCGCCGGCCTCGACTTCCTGTTCCTCGAGCTCGAGCATGCCCTGACGCGACTTTGCGGCATCGAGAATGTCGTTGATCAGCGACAGAAGGTGCTCGCCGCTCAAGCGAATGTCGGCGGCATAGTCCTTGTAGCGCGCCTTGCCGACCGGGCCGAGCGCCTCGGTGGCGATCATGTCCGCGAAGCCGATGACGGCGTTGAGCGGCGTGCGCAGCTCATGGCTCATCTTGGCGAAGAAGATGTCGCGCCCGCGCGATGCTTCCTCGAGTTCGGCCGTGCGTTCCGCCACCCGCCGGTTCAGCTCCTCGTTGCTTGCCGCAAGCTCGCGGGCCAGCGCCTGCTGCGCCCGCGACTCACGGCGCAGCAGCAGAAGGAAGAGGACGAGGACCGGGATCGACAGAAGGAAAGCCGCGCCGCCGAAGATCGCGGCCCGCGCGAAGAGCCGCTCGGAATCCCGTCGCTCGCCGACCAGCGTCTTCTCCTCCTCGGCCACCATGGCATGCACGATGTCCCGAATGCCCGCCATCAACCGCCGCCCCTGGCCCGCCAGCATGACGCCGCGCGCCGCCTCGAGCCCGTGCGCCGCGGCGATTCCCGCCGCATGGTCGAGATCGCCAAGCTTCTCGCCCACCAGCGGCACCAGCCGCCGCAGCCGCTCCTGCTGCGCCGGCTTGTCCGCCACCAGCCGGGCGAGCCGCTCCAGCCTTTCCATCGCCGAATGCCGGGCGGCGAGCAGCGGCGCGGTATAGGCCGGATTGCCGGTCAGCAGGTAGCCGCGCTGGGCGGTTTCCGCGTCGCGCAGCTCGCCATGCAGGCGTTCGAGGTCATGCATCACCTGATAGGTGGTCTCGACCGCATCCACCGCCCGTTGCAGGCGCGCGCCGCTCCCCAGCAGGGCAAGCATGGCCAGACAGGCCAGCAGGAAACTGATGCCCGCGATACTGAATAGCCGGAAGCTGCGGCGGCTGAACGTCATGTCGGCCGGTACCCGCTCGTTCGTTGCGCGCGACGCGATTTCGGTAGATCTCCAGTCTCGCACCTGAAGGGTTAAGGAAGTCTTAATCCCGAGGCGTGGATCGCGCCCTGGTTGCGGCCGGCAAGCCCCTTGCCATCCGGCAGCGCATGAAGCAGGTTCGCGCCATGAATATCGCCGCGCGGGGCCGGGGAATGCGGCCTCTCCTCTTCGTTCTGGTGCTGCTGCTTGGCGGCTGCGCCTCGGCATCGCGCGAGATCGCCGAAGGCCAGCAGCGGATCGCCCGGGAGAATGGCGGCTACGAGGGCACGGTGCAGCCGCTCGAGCAGCCGGTCGAACTGGCCTATGGCGCGCTGGCGCCCCTTGGCTTCCGCATCGAGCTGCTGGCCGAGCGCGACGGCGGCGAATCGCTCGAGAGCCTGCTCGAAGGCCGGGTCCAGATCGAAGGCGCCGGCGAGGGCCTGGCGCTCCAGGCCGACTTGCTGGTCATGGAGATCAACGGCCGCAGCTTCGCCACCCGCGGCGTGGTGCTGGGCAGCGTGCGCCAGCGCCTCGGCCCGCGCGGCCCGTCCGGCCTGGCGGAGGGCGATTTCGCCGGCCTCTCCGCCGTCGCGCGGCGCGGCGACGAGCCGGTGCTGGATCAGATCGGCGCCATGGCGCGCGAGGACATTGCCGGGCTGGCGCAACAGCGCTTCCCCGACAGGCCGCTCGCGGAGGGCGACAGGCTGGCCGGGACCGACGAGGTGCTGGCCCGCTTCAAGCTGAGCGGACCCATCGCCCGGCTGACCAGCGACAGCGATATCGGCCTTCATGTCGCCGGCCGGACGGTCTGGCAGGGCCGGCCGGCGGTCTTCGCGCGCTATCGCGGCGGCGCCGATCTGTTCCTGCCGCAGGACCCGCCGGCGGCGGCGCGGATGGAGGTGGGCGGCTACAGCGTCATCGACCTGGCGAGCGGCATCGAGCTGGAAGGGCTGGCCAGCCTGCAGGTCAAGGGCGTGGCCGGTGCCGCCAGCGGCCTCAACGCCGTGCAGCGCTCGCGCCTGCTGGCCGAATAGCCGGCCAAGCGGCGCCCTTGCAAGTTGCCGGCGGAAGACTAGGCTCAGGACTCATTGATCAACGCGAAAAGATGACGGTTTCGGCGATGACAATTGCCGAGAAGTCTTGGGCTGACGTGAGCCTCTGATCTCCTAGGATTCTTCGGAGAGTCCTAGGGTTTCATTTTTGGCCTCAGGCAGGCTGTTTTCCAGCTTGGATTTCAGTGCGAACTCGGCCGGCGACATGTTGCCGAGGGCCGAATGGGGTCTGCGGTGGTTGTAGACCTCCTTCCATGAGCCGATGGCCCCGCGTGTCTCGGACAATGTCGAGAACAACATTTCATTGAGGTACTCGTTCTGAAAGCGGCCGTTGAAGCTCCACACCCGGAGCTTCTTCTGGTGGGAATTGTCGTCCTCAAGCAACCACAACCGGCTGTCATCGGACGCCTCCATGCACCCGAATTTGCCCTTCCACCTCTAGAACGTCGCTGAGCTGATGTCGTGCTTCCGGCCGACGTCGACAATGGACACTGCGCCCTCCTGCTCACGCAGAGTCTCGATGATCTGCTCTTCCAAAAATCGTGAACGCTTCATCTTTGGCCCTTCGCCCTTGGGGTGGATGCTGTTTCATCTTGGCGGTGTTCCCGTCCCTCACGTAAATGTCACATCGTGCACACGCTAAAAATGTTATCAAAGAGACACTTAGCACCTAGGCGTTAGCCGTCCGGCTTATCGCACAACCCAAGAGAACGAGGATGAGTACATGTCGTTAGCGTCCACCGCCGAGAATAACGCAATAGCCGACAGCCCCACCCGCACGCGGATTTATTCCGAGACGAGCGATACCACAAAATATATTGATGATATTTACAAAGAAATACTAAGAAGTTGTGCTGTTGAACACCCATTTCTCAATTGGTTTGCTAACAATAAACTTAGCAAAGATCAAGAAAAGATACTATTTTCTGAATGCTATTACTGGTTCAGACACATTCCATTTTATATTTCATCAATGGCTCAACTTACAAGAGATACAAAAATATTAAAGGAGATTAGTCTGAACGTATATGATGAGGTAGGCGGTGAAAGAAGTCATGCAGAGCTTTACATGAAATTTATTAATACTATCGGTATTTCCAAAAGAGAAGTGCAAAGATACCACCCTACTGCCCAGGTTCTGGAGCTAAATGGAAGAATGGAGAAAATTTATTCTCGGCCTCCTATCGAAAAAGCCCTCGGTGCGATGTTTTTTGACGAAACGATGTCAGGAATTATGGTTTCCAAAATAAACGAAGGATTGAAAAACGCAGGCTACTCGAAAGATATTCGCTTCTTCTGGGAGATGCACATTAATGTCGAAAATGGTCATAGCAACTCCATTTTCAACGCAATCTATCCGTATCTAAAGAATGACGCTTCGCAGGATGCTTTTGAAGACGGTGTTCAAGAACTTAGCCGACTTGTTGAGTTATTCTGGGATGCCGTCGTAAGAAAATTGAATCTTCATCACATATTGCATACCTGAAAATTGCTCAAATTTTTCTGCCGCCGGTAGCGAGCTTTGTGATGCTTGTCATCTTGTTTGCAGTTCCCGCTCCAGGACAGTGCGTCAAAGGAGAATCGAAGTTCCTTGGCACGGTTCGTACCAATATGCACAAAGCATCGCTAACGGCGCTCGCGGCAAGTTTGAGAAACATGCTGACGATCGACGGGTTAACAGATGTTCATATCAAGATCACTGATCTCCAAACCGCTGGCAGTGAAAAAATCAGATACGGCGAACTACGTCTTGGCAGCAATGTTGTTCTTGAGAAATACAGGGTTGGCGCTGACTTTTGGCAAGCGAACCACGACATTCTGGATGCAGAAATCGTCGGCATTAGTGCCAACTATACTCATTCGAGACTCATTATTGCCGACTTCCTCCGCCATGTCCGCAATGTGAACAAAGGTGCATTGACTGTTCTAGGGGGGACCGATGCTACTGGAGATCCAGAGTACTACATGAGAATCGGGGCGGATGTGGTAGTCCGCGGTGAAGGAGAGCTTTCCTTTCATCGGCTCGTCAAGGCAAAGTTGATGGGGGAAAGTTTTGAAAGCATTCCGAATATATACTATCATGATTCAAATTCTGGAATTATACACCGTAATAAAAGCACCTTTCTTAACAGTCAGACTTCGTTTGATGTCGAGAGACTACCCGTGCCCGCCTTGGATTTGGTAGACTTGTCAAAGTATAACGATACAGGAGAGGGGAATCCTCCCTATCCCTTTATTAGAGGACCTTTCATTAGTGTCGAAACGTCGCGTGGCTGCGCGCAGGCATGTTCGTTTTGCGCGACGCCAATCGCTAAGGGTCGCTTCCGGTTCATGTCATCGGAAGCAATAGAGAGGCATCTTAAGGCGTTCTGGGCTTTTGGAGTACGGACGCTTCTTTTCCAAGAAGACAATGTTCTGTCGCGCGTGCATCGAGCAAGAGACGGCAATTCTGTCTTCCCAGACGGACGGAAGGCGACGATCGAAATGTTTACTATGGCCTATGATATGGGGTTCAACTGGGAGTTCACAAACGGACTTGAATTCGGCCAGTTTGAACACAAGGGCGAAATCGATCATGAGTTGATAAATGTACTTTTCCGTCATGAAATTAGTAATGGCAAGGCTCGGGGATGCTATCGCGCCACGATGCCGCTGGAAAACCTCTCCGATGAGAGTTCCAGGCTGTTCAGGAAGCTTAAGCCTCTGGGTATTGTGAGGGATATTTGCGAAGCTGTTGTTGCAAGCGGCGTTCCAGCCTTGTCCTTCAATCTAATAATTGGGCGCCCCCAAGATGATGAAAGAACGTTGGCTCTTTCTTACAAAAGATGCCAAAGCATAAAGGAAACCTGTTTGAATATTAATAAAAATATAAGTATATATTTTAATGTTTATGTCTTATCTTTGCTGCCTGGAACCGTTGATTTTAGAAATTTCAAAGATCTTCTTGCCTTTGATATTGAAAGAGATCCGGAAGTGGTCACTTTTTACCTCGGATCACTACAGACAAGATATTTCTCTCCACTGGAAATTACCCAAGCGAGAGGCACGATGGCTACATTGCTGAACGGCCGAGCTCTTGTTGAGAATTACGACGAAAATTATTTCCTAACAAGCCATAGGTTCGAGAGATTGTTTGGAAAATCTTATGTCTAGGTAGCCAGTCCTGAACCGACTGGACACCTCAGAGATGCAGTACCTAGGCCGCCGGAAGAGCGGAGATCTCAGTGGCATGGTTGTTGGTATTCTCGCCAGCGCACTTGCTGGCGCGCTTTGGGCGCTCACTTTCGTTGCCCCCCTTGTCGCAGCTCCCTACTCGCCTTTCGATTTGACGATCGGACGATTCCTTGTCTTCGGTCTCACCTCATTGCTGGCGCTCCTTCCAAGTCGTTTCGCTGCGCTGCGCGGCCTTTCTTGGCGGCAGTGGGCACTGCTGGGGATGTTAGGTTTTGCCGGGAACGCTGGATACTACCTGTTCATGTCCTTCGCGGTACTGCGGGTCGGACCGGCCATCGTCGCGCTGATCATTGGTTGTCTGCCGGTGATCCTGACTATTGTGGGAAATCGAGGATCGCGGCGAGTTCCTTTGATGAGAATTGCTCCCTCGCTGATCTCTATCATCGCCAGTCTCGCCCTTGTAAACGGTGCGGCTCTTTCGCAGCCCGAAATGGCTGGAGATCTTTCATCTCTAGTCATAGGAGTAGCCTCGGCCTTTGGGGCCGTCGCTCTCTGGACCTGGTACGGCCTGAGAAACGCGCTCGCCCTATCGGAATTCTCTACACTCTCTTCAGCGCAATGGAGCCTTCTCACGGGCGTAGGAACCCTTATCTCGCTTGGCCCTTTGCTGTGCATCGGGCTCGCCGCAGGTTGGTCAGCCGTACCTGCGATTGGTTTATCGGGGCCCGAAGCGCTAGGCATTCTGCTGTGGAGCGTGCTTTTGGGCATGCTGTCCTCATGGGCGGCGACGTGGGCGTGGTCCATTGCGACACGACATTTGTCGGTATCCTTGGCGAGCCAACTTATTGTGTTTGAGACGATCTTTACGCTGATCTACGTGATGCTCCTGGATTGGCGCTTTCTTGATTGGAAAGAAGGAGTGGGCGCTTGCCTCCTGATCGCAGGCGTTGTCATGGCGATCCGGTGTTTTTCGCAAAGCAAATCTTTCGGCGTTCCCTAGAGCAGATCCGAGAAAGAGCGGCTCAAGAACACCCCGAACTGAACATTGGAAGCGTCAGCACACGGGCGGCCGGTCTCGTGACGAGAGCGAGTGTATGCACGGGTACCGGTGCAAGCGTCGGAAGCATTTGAATTTGGAGGTGGAAATGGAACGTCAGCTTGTCCATATAGAGTCGTTTCTTGTCGCCGGGGTCACAACACGAACAATAAACACGGACGAGGTCGACAGAAACACGATAGAGGTCCCGGAAACAGCCAAAATTCCCGGACTGTGGGCATCATTCCGGGAAAAGGGCCTTTCTCAGGGCTTGGCCTCCGTGATCGGCAGCGAGAGAATTTTCGCGGTCTACTCTGAGTATGAGTCGGACGATAGTGGCTTCTATGATGCGACGGTAGGAGTCCAAGTCGATACGGAAAATTTGCAAAGTCATACTGTGCGAGTTCTGAATGGATGGTACATGGTATTTAGCGGAGAAGGTCCAATGCCTCTCACCATGTACAGAATTTGGTCGGACATATGGGATTATTTCCGCAGTAACAGTCATGTACGAAGAAATTTCCAAACAGATTTCGAGGAGTACAGCGGATCGTGTCACGTAAGGATTTACGTAGGGGTGGAGACATAATGCCACTCACCGCGTCCCCAAGCTCAGGACTCATCGGTCAACGCCAAAGAGGACGGTTGCGGCGATGAGAATTGCTGACAAGAAGGTGTAGGCGCATCGGGCGTGGCGGGCGCCGCCAGCGGCCTCAACGCCGTGCAGCGCTCGCGCCTGCTGGCCGAATAGCCGGCCAAGCGGCGCCCTTGCAAGTTGCCGGCGGAGGACTAGGCTGGCGGCCGGGAGAGAACACCTAAGGGAGAACCCGCCATGCTCTGGAGCCGCCGCCAAGTCCTGGCGACAGGATTGCTGGCTTCCGCGTCCGCCGCCGCGCCGATCCGCACGGGCCTGGCCCAGGCGATCGAGCAGCTTCGCATCTTCGTGCCGGCCAATCCGGGCGGCGGCTGGGACCAGACCGGGCGCAGCATGGAAATGGCGATGAAAAGCGCCGGGCTGATCAAGAGCGCGCAGATCACCAACGTGGGCGGCGCCGGCGGCACGGTCGGCCTGCCGCAATTCATCAACCAGTGGAAGGGTCAGGGCAACGCCCTCATGGTGGGCGGCATGGTCATGGTCGGCGCCATCATCGCCAACAAGGCCCGCAACAACCTGACCGAGACGACGCCGATCGCGCGCCTCACCGGCGAGTTCCAGGTGGTGGTCGTCCCCGCCGCCTCGCCCTTCCGTTCGATGGCCGACCTGGTGGCCGCCTTCAAGGCGGACCCGGCCAAGGTCTCGTGGGCCGGCGGCTCGGCCGGCGGCACCGACCATATCCTCGCCGGCATGATCGCCAAGGCGGCGGGCGGCGATCCGCGCAAGGTCGCCTATGTCGCCTATTCCGGCGGCGGGCCGGCGCAGGCGGCGCTGCTCGGCAACCAGGTGAGCTGCGGCATCTCCGGCTGGGGCGAGTTCGGCGAGCAGGTGCGCGCCGGCAAGCTGCGCGCGCTTGGCATCTCTGCCGACAAGCGTCAGCCGGGCATCGACGTGCCGACGCTGCGCGAACAGGGCATCGACGTCGAACTCTTCAACTGGCGCGGCGTCTTTGCCCCGCCCGGCATCAGCGACGCCCAGCGCCAGTCGCTGCTCGACCTCGTCGACCGCATGGTCAAGTCGCCGGCCTGGGCGGAAATCCTCAAGCGCTACGACTGGACCGACATTTACCTGCCCGGCGACCGCTACCGCGCCTATATCGCATCCGAGACGGAGCGCATCCACGCCATCCTGAAGGATCTCGGCCTCGCGAGCTGACCGCCGGCGCGCCGTCATGGCGGGCGGACGCGCGTTCGGAGAGACGCTCATCGGCGCCGGCCTCGTCCTGCTCGCAGGCCTCGTCATCCTCGAGACGGCGGGCGCGCCGGCCTCGCCGCTCTATGCCCGCGTCGGGCCGCAGGCCTTTCCCTATGCGGTCGGCGGCTGCCTGCTCCTGCTCGGCCTCGCCCTGGTGCTCAGGGGGCTGCATGGTGGCGGACGCGACGGCGTGGCGGAACCGGACCTCGCGCCGGTGCGGGCGCGGCCCGTCCTCTGGCTGCTGGCAGGGCTCGCCCTGAACGTGGCGCTGATCGGCGAGGCCGGCTTCATCCTTGCCTCGACCGTGCTCTTCCTCTGCGTGGCGCGCGCCTTCGGTTCGGAGCGGCCGCTGCGCGACGGGCTGGCCGGCCTCGCGCTCGCGGGGGTCGCCTATGCGGGTTTTGCCGGCCTGCTCGGCATCTCGCTCGGTCGCGGCCTGATCGAGCGGCTCTTCTGAATGGAGACGCTCGGCCAGCTCGCGCACGGCTTCGCGGTGGCGCTGACGCCGCTCAACCTGCTCTGGGCCTTCGTCGGCGTCTTTCTCGGCACCGCCGTCGGCGTGCTGCCGGGCCTTGGTCCCGCGCTCACCATCGCGCTGCTGCTGCCGATCACCTTCTCGGTCGATGCGACAGGTGCCTTCATCCTGTTCGCCGGCATCTACTACGGCGCCATGTATGGCGGCTCCACCACCTCGATCCTGCTCAATACGCCGGGCGAGAGCGCCACCATCGTCACCGCGCTCGAAGGCAACCGCATGGCACGGCGCGGCCGGGCCGGCCCGGCGCTGGCCACCGCCGCCATCGGCTCTTTCGTTGCCGGCACCGTGGGCACGCTCGGCCTTACCTTCCTCGCCCCGCTGGTGGTCGAATTCGCGCTGCGCTTCGGCCCGGCGGAGTATTTCTCGCTGATGGTGCTGGCTTTCGTGACGGTCTCGGCCATGCTCGGCGCCTCCGCGCTGCGCGGCCTGGCAGCACTTCTGGTCGGCCTGTTTCTCGGCCTGATCGGCGTCGACCTGCAGACCGGGCAGGCCCGCTTCACCTTCGGCGTGCCGGAGCTTCTCGACGGCATCGACGTCATCGTCGTGGCGGTCGGCCTGTTCGCGGTCGGCGAAGCGCTGTTCCTTGCCGCCCATCCGCGACCGGCGGAGCAGGCGCCGCTCAAGGTTTCCGGCTCGCTCTGGATGACGCGCGATGACTGGCGGCGATCATGGAAGGCGTGGCTGCGCGGCTCGGCAATCGGCTTTCCGCTGGGCTCGCTGCCGGCCGGCGGCGCGGAAGTCCCGACCTTCATCTCCTATTTCGTCGAGAAGAAGCTTTCGCGCAGGCCGGAGGAATTCGGCCAGGGGGCGATCGAGGGCGTGGCCGGCCCGGAGGCCGCCAACAATGCCTCCGCCGCCGGCGTGCTGGTGCCGATGCTCTCCCTCGGCCTGCCGACCTCGGCCACCGCCGCGATCATGCTGTCCGCATTCCAGAGTTACGGCATCAGCCCGGGACCGCTCTTGTTCCAGAATCAGGCCGATCTGGTCTGGGGACTGATCGCCAGCCTCTATATCGGCAATGCCATGCTGCTGGTCCTCAACCTGCCGCTGATCGGCCTTTGGGTCCGCATCCTCAGCGTACCGGCGCCGCTGCTCTATGCCGGCATCCTCGTCTTCGCCACGATCGGTACCTACGGCATCAGCCAGTCGCCGGTCGATCTCCTGCTGCTCTACGCCATGGGCGGCATGGGCTACCTGATGCGCCGCTTCGATTTCCCCACCGCGCCGGTCATCATCGGCCTCATTCTCGGGCCGCTGGCGGAACAGGAGTTCCGCCGCGCCATGACCATCTCGGGCGGCGATCTCACGGTCTTTCTGAGCAAGCCGCTCTCCGCCACGCTGCTGGCGCTGGCCCTCCTCGCCCTGATCGGACCGATGCTGCTGCGGCTGCGCCGCCGGGCCTGAGCGCGCTCCTTCAGTCGGCCGGCGGGGCCCGGAAGACATAGGGCGTCTCGAGGCTCGCGATCTCCTCGGTGCTCAGGCGGATCTCGCTCGCCGCCGCCGCATCGTCGAGATACTCCGGCCTGGTCGCGCCGATGATGGGCGAGACGACGGCCGGCTTGGAAAGCAGCCAGGCGAGCGCCACCTGGGTCGGCTTTATGCCGCGCGCGGCAGCGATCGCCGCGACCTGGTCGGCGATGGCGAAATCGCAGTCGCGCAGTTCCATCCGGCGCGCGATCTGGTCTTCCTTCGCCCGCTCGGTCGCCCCGCCCCCGCCACGGGCGCGGTTGGCGGCGAGGAAGCCGCGGGCGAGCGGGCTGAAGGGAATGAGGCCGACGCCCTGTTCGGCGCAGAGGCGGTTCATTTCCCGCTCTTCCTCGCGCTGCACCAGGTTGTAGAGGTTCTGCATGGCAATTGGCCGGGCAACGCCCTTCCAGTCGGCCAGCATGATCATCTGCGCGAACTTGTAGGCCGGCATGACCGAGCCGCCGATATGGCGCACCTTGCCGGCACGCACCATCATGTCGAGCGTCTCCATCACCTCCTCGAGCGGTGTCACCGTATCGAGGCGATGAAGCTGGTAGAGGTCGATATGGTCGGTCTTGAGCCGCCGGAGCTGCTGGTCGAGCGCATGCATCAGGTGCTTGCGGCCGATGCCGGCATCGTTGGGTTTCGGCCCCATCTTCATGCCGACCTTGGTCGAGATGACGATCTCGTGCCGCGGCGCGTAGGAGATCAGCGTCTCGCCGATGATGCTCTCGCTCTCGCCTTCGTTATAGGCGTCTGCCGTGTCGAAGAAGTTGATGCCGACATCGAGGGCGCGTCGGAAGAAGGGCTTGCTTTCCTCGAGACCGAAAGCGCCCCAGGCGCGCCGTCCGGCGGCCCCCCAGGAATTGCCGCCGAGACAGACGGCACTCACCATCAGGCCGCTGCGGCCAAGTGCGACATAACGCATGCATCTCCTCCAGCGCGGGCCGCGGCGGTTGCGCCGGCCAGGGGGCCGCGCTCCGCACTTGGCGCAAGTAACCGGATGGTTATAATCCGGGAAGCACGGGGGACGCCATGATGAAGTCGGGAACGCGCGGCGACGGTACGCGCCCAGGGCGATGCGCGGGTTAAGCGATGGACTGCGCCTGCTGCTTCGGCGCTATGGCCCGGCCAGCGCGGCGCTTCTCCTGTTGCTGCTGCTCTGGCACTGGGCGGTGGTGGCATGGGAGGTAAAGGAGTTCATCCTGCCGACACCGCTGCGCGCGATCGCCGCCTTCGGCGATCCGAGCTACCACTGGGGGCAGCATATCCTCGTCACCACTTACGAGATCGTCGGCGCCTTCGTAATCTCGGCGGTGCTGGGGGTCCTGCTCGGCGTGATGATCGTGTGGAACCCGTGGGTCGAGCGTACGATGCTGCCGCTGCTCGTGCTCTTCAACACCCTGCCCAAGGTGGCGCTGGCGCCACTATTCGTCATCTGGATGGGCTTCGGCGTCTGGCCCAACATCGTCATTGCGGTCACGGTCGCCTTCTTTCCCGTGGTCATCTCGACCGCGGCAGGACTGAGCCTGATCGAGCCGGAACTGCTCGACCTCGCGCGGGTGCTGCGCGGCGGGCGGCTGCAGGTCTTCGCCAAGATCCGCTTCCCGAACGCGCTGCCGCACATTTTCTCCGGACTTAAAGTCTCGGCCAGCCTCGCCGTGGTCGGCGCCATCGTGGGCGAGTTCGTGGCTTCCGACCGCGGCCTGGGCTCACTCATCATCGCTGCCGGCGTCACGCTCTCGACACCGGCGATCTTCGCCGCGCTGCTTCTCATTTCGTTCCTCGGGCTGGCCCTGTTCGGGCTGGTCGCGATCGTGGAGCGGCTGGTCATGCCCTGGGAGTTCCGGAGCCAGGCAGGACGCTGACATATTTCCGGAAGGGGAGAACGAGGCATGTTGCGACTGGCATCGTTTGCCGCGGCCCTGGCCGTCATGGCCGGTTCCGCGCTGGCGCAGGAAAAGGCAACCCTGCAACTCAACTGGTTTCCAAGCGCCGATCATACGCCGATCTACCTCGCCAAGCAGAAGGGCTACTACGCGCGGGAGAAGATCGACCTCACCATCGTGCGCGGGCAGGGCAGCGCCGATTCCGCGCAGAAGATACAGCTAAAGCAGGCGGAGTTCGGCATCGCCGACACGCCGACCGTCGTCACCGCGATCTCCAAGGGCGCGGATCTGCGCCTGGTCGGCATCGTTTTCGACAAGGGGCCGAGCAACATTTTCTTCCTCAAGTCCTCCGGCATCAAGGGGCCGAAGGATCTGGTCGGCAAGAAGATCGCAGCCCCGCCGGGCGATTCGCACCGGCTGCTCTGGCCCTCCTTCGCCAAGGCGAACGGCATCGATCCCGCCGCAATCGATCTCGTCAACGTGCAGCCGCAGGGCAAGCAGGCGATCCTCGCCGGCAAGTCGGTGGATGCCGTCTTTGAACTCTATACCGGACGCGGTCTGATGGAGGCGGCGGTCGGCGCGGAGAATCTAGGCCACATGCTGTTCGCCGATCATGGCGTGGCCACCTATGCGCATGCCTACTTCGTCCATACCGATCTGCTCAAGCAGAAGCCCGATCTGATCCGCGGCTTCCTCAAGGCCACCTACGAAGGCTGGCGGGATGCGCTGGAGAACCCGCAGGCTGCCGTCGATGCGCTGGCGGCGGAGGTTCAGCAGGGTGTCGACAAGAAGGTCTATATGCAGAATTTCGCGCTGGTCGCCGACCTGGTCGCGACCGAGCGCACACGCAAGAACGGTCTCGGCTGGATGTCGAAGGAAGTCATGCAGGAGACCATCGACCTCACCTTCTCCGGCGGCAACATGCCGCGCAAGGTGACGCCGGAAGAGGCCTTCACCAACGACCTCCTGACGAAGATCACGCCAAAGAGCTAGTCCCCGGCTAGGCCGATGCCGCCGCCTCTTCCTCCTGGAAGCCCAGGAGATCATAGAGGCGGCGGCAATAGGCGCCGAATTCCGGCGTCGTCTTCATGGCGAGGCGGCGCGGGCGCGGCAGTTCGATATCGATCGCCGCCGCCATCTCCGCCGGGCGCGCCGTCAGCACGATCACGCGGTCGGCAAGAAACACCGCTTCCTGGATGTCATGCGTGATGAAGATGACGGTCTTGCGTTCCTCCATCCAGACGCGCTGCAATTCCAGGTTCATGCGCTCGCGCGTCAGCGCATCGAGCGCGCCGAACGGCTCGTCCATGAGGAGGAGCTTAGGCGAATGGATCAGCGCACGACAGATCGAGGCTCGCTGCTGCATGCCGCCGGACAGTTCATAGGGGTGCTTGCCCTCGAACCCATCCAGCCCGACTAGCTTGAGCAACGCGCGGGCGCGCGGGCGAAAACTCTCGCGGCGCTCGCCGAGGAATTCCACCGGCAACAACAGGTTGTCCTCGATGGTGCGCCATTTGAGCAGGAGCGGCTGCTGGAACACCATGCCGATATCGTGTCCCGGGCGGAACTCATGGCCTGCCCCGCCAATGACCAGTTCGCCCGAAGTCGGTTCGATCAGGCCGCACATCATCTTGAGCAGGGTCGACTTGCCGCAGCCGGACGGCCCAACCACGGTCACGAACTCGCCGGCGGCGACATCGAAGCTCACCTTGGCAATTGCCAGCACGCCGCCATCGCCGGTGTCGTAGCGCTTCTGCACGTCGCGAACATGGATGAAGGGCTGCATGGTCGACGCTCCCGCGGGCCATGGCGGCCGTCCGCCAGCATCGCGATTGCCGCAGGTGATTGCAACCCTGCAATCCCGCCTCGGCGGTTGACGGAAGCGGCGGCAATGCCTAGGTAGGGAATGGCGGCGGGCCACGTTGCGCCCGCCCGCCTTTCATCCCTGACACGTCCCGCAATCAACCCGAAATCGATGGGGGATTCACAACCATGGCGTTTGAATTACCGGTCCTGCCGTACGACAAGTCCGCGCTGGAGCCGCACATATCGGCCCGCACCCTCGAATTCCACCACGGCAAGCACCACCAGGCCTATGTCACCAACCTGAACAATCTGGTCAAGGACGGCCCGAATGCCGGAAAGGGTCTCGAGGAACTGATTCGCGAGAGTGCCGGCAAGGCGGACATGGCCGGCATTTTCAACAATGCGGCGCAGATCTGGAACCACACCTTCTTCTGGCACTCGATGAAGCCCAAGGGCGGCGGCAAGCCGACCGGGGCAATCGCCGCGAAGATCGACAGCGATCTCGGTGGCTATGACAAGTTCGCGGAAGCCTTCAAGCAGGCGGCGCTCACCCAGTTCGGCTCCGGCTGGGCCTGGCTCGTGCTCGATGCCGGCAAGCTCAAGATCACCAAGACGGGCAATGCCGATCTGCCCATGGTCCATGGCCAGACGGCGCTGCTTACCATCGATGTCTGGGAGCATGCCTACTACATCGATTACCAGAACCGGCGACCCGATTTCGTCGCCGCCTATCTCGAGCACCTGGTGAACTGGGACTTCGCCAACCGAAATCTCGCCTGAAGCCCGGCGCGGCGGAGGCGGGATGCCGCCGCCTCCGCCGCCTCAGGTGACCTTGAGAGATTCGACGCGGATCTCCTCGGTCAGCCGCGCCTTGTAGGCGGAGAATTCCGGCGAGGTCTTGATCGTGTAGTGGCGCGGATGCGGCAGATCGATGGCCAGGTCGCATTTGATGCGCCCCGGCCGCGCCGTCATCACCACCACGCGATTCGCCATGAAGATGGCCTCCTCGATATCGTGGGTCACGAAGAGGACGGTCTTGCGGTCCTGCTCCCAGATACCGAGCAGAAGCTCCTGCATCAAGGAGCGTGTCTGGTTGTCGAGGGCGCCGAAGGGCTCGTCGAGCAGCAGGATCTTCGGATCGTTGGCGAGTGCGCGCGCGATGGCGGTACGCTGCTGCATGCCGCCCGAAAGCATCTTCGGATAATGGTGCTCGAAGCCCCTGAGGCCGACGCGCCCGACATAGTGGGCGGCGATTTCCTGCTGGCGGGCGGGCGGAACGCCCTTCTCCCGCAAGCCGAAGCAGATGTTCTGCTGCACTGTCAGCCAGGGAAAAAGCGTGTAGGACTGGAACACCATGCCGCGCTCGGGTCCCGGCGCCAGCACCGGCTCGCCATCCAGCAGCACGCGCCCCGCGGTCGGCCGGTCGAGACCGGCCACGATGCGCAGCAAGGTGGACTTGCCGCATCCCGAAGGACCCAGGATGGTGATGAAGTCGTTGTCCTGCACCTCCAGGCTGGTCGGCTTGAGCGCCTCGGTCGGCACCGCGCCGCGCACGCCCGGAAAGATGCGATTGACGCCGTCGATGACCAGCTTGCTCAAGCAAGGCTCCAGGGAAAGAGCCGGCGGTTCGCCGCCTTGAACAGGAAGTCGGAGACGAGGCCGATGCAGCCGATCACGATGATGCCGAAGATGATCTGGCCGGTATTGAGCAGCGCCTGGCTGTCCACGATCATATGCCCGATGCCCGACGAGGAGCCGATCAGCTCCGCTACGATCACGTAGGTCCAGGCCCAGCCCAGGACGAGGCGGAGGATTTCGGCGATGTCGGGCGCGCTGGCGGGAATGAGCACGCGGCGGATGATGCCGCTATCGCGCGCGCCGAGCGTGTAGGCCGCCTCCACCAGGTCGCGCCGGACGGAGCCCACCGTCACCGCAACCATAAGGATGATCTGGAACACCGAGCCGATGAAAATAACCAGCAGTTTCTGGGTCTCGCCGATGCCCGCCCACAGGATCAGCAGCGGGATGAAGGCGGAAGCGGGCAGATATCTGGCAAAGGAAACGAAGGGTTCGAGAAACGCCTCAACAGCCTTGTAGGTGCCCATCAGAATGCCGAGCGGCAGCGCGACGATCGCCGCGAGCACGAACCCGCCGACCACCCGCCAGACGGTGATGGCGATGTCGTAGGCGAAATTGAACTCGACGAAGAGATTGATCGCCTCGCGCACCATCGTCGCCGGATCGGCGAGAAAGGTCGGCGGGACGTGGCCGCCGAAAGTGGCGATGCTCCAGGCGCCGACGAACAGCACGAAGAAGGCGATGCCGAGAATCACCTTGGCCGCGCCGGAGACCGGCTGGAGGGGCTTGAACATGATCGGACCGCTGCCGGCCGGGCCTGCGCCCGGCCGGTCCCTGGCGGCTGGTCAGAGGAAACTTGGGTCCATGATCGCGTTCAGATCGGGAATCTGCCGGATGATCCCGACCTCGAGCAGGAGCGCGGCCGCTTCCTTGCTGAAGGCCTGCAGCTCGCCGGCGAAGAACTTCTTGTTCGCCTCGCGATCCTGCCAGCGCAGGTAGGAGGCGGACTTTGCAAACTGCTCGCCGGTCTGCTTCACGTCCGCGCCCATGATCTCGTGAGACTTCTTCGGATCGGCCTTGATCATCTCGAGCGCCTGGAAATAGCTCTCGACCATCGCCTTGACCGCCTTCGGATTCTCCTTGATGAGCTTCGGCGTGCAGCCGAACGTGTCCATCACCACCGGATAGTCCAGGGTGGTGGCAATGATCTTGCCGGCCTCGGGCTTGTCGCGCACGGTGGAAAGATACGGCTCGTAGGTCATGGCCGCGTCGTTCTGCCCGACGACGAAGGACTGCGCGGCCGCGGCCGGTTCGAGATTGACGATATTGACGTCCTTGAGCGTCAGTCCGTTCTTCTTCAGCATCCAGGCAAGGACAAAGTAGGGCGAGGTGCCCGGCGCCGAGGCGGCGACCGTCTTGCCCTTGAGGTCGGCGATCTTCTGGATGCTGTTCCTGACCGCCATGCCGTCGGCGCCATAGGACTTGTCGAGCTGCACGACCTGCGTGATCGGCACGCCATTGGCATTCCAGACGATGTAGGTTTCCACCGTGGTCGCCGCGCACTGGATGTCGCCCGAGGCGATTGCGAGGTGGCGGTCCTTCTGCGGAATCTTGCGGATCGTCACATCGACGCCATTCTTCTTGAAAATGCCCGCCTCCCGGGCAAGGGTCAGCGGCGCGAAACCGGTCCAGCCGCTGATGCCGATGGCGACCTTCGTCTCCTGCGCCAGCGCGGTTTGCGAAAGCCCCAGGACACAGGCAACAGCCAGCCCGAGGCAGCTCAGTCGGTTCATTTTCAGTCTCCCCTGCAGCACCTGTCCGCCGGTCTCGCCCGATCGGTCCACGCAATGGGGCCGGCGTTCCGGCCAGACTCTAGAAGATTCCCGGCCGTTCACAAGTCGGCTCACGGAGCCTTTAAGTGAATCACAACGCTTTGGCGAATAGCCTTGCGTGGCTGGCTCCATGCCTTATCCGTTAACCATGGTTTCGTGATGTCCGCTGCCCCCCAAAGATCCGAACCTTTCCTCGACAGGCCCGCCCCGGAACGCCCCGGCCCGAGGCCGGCGCCCGTGCCCCGGCCGGTCCTCCGCGCGCCGCGACATGCGGACCTGCTGGCCGAGGATATCGAACTCTGGAGCCGCATGGTCCATGAGCTGCGCGAAGCGCTCCGCCCGCTGGCCGAACTCTCGCTCGCCAGCCTGCCCGAGGGCACGCCGGACGAGCTGCAGGTGATCCAGATCGGCGACACCGCGATCACGCTCGGCGATCTGCGCCGCGCCAAGCGCCTGTTCGACGCCTCCGCCTGATGGCGGGGATGATTCCGGCGGGCCGATCCCCTAGACTTCCGGCGTCCATCCCCTTCGGGGCCATCCAATGTCCGAAGCCTGCGATGTCGCCGTCATTGGCGGCGGCGCCATCGGCACCGCCATCGCCTTTCACCTGACCCGGCTTGGCGCCGGGCGGGTGACCCTGTTCGAGCGCGAGCAGATCGCCGGCGGCACCACGGCGCAGTCGAGCGGGCTGCTCAGGGCCCACTATTCCGTGCCGGAGAACATGGCCATGGCCCGGGCTTCGCTCGCCATGTTCGAGGATTTCGCCGGCCTGATCGAGGACGGCGAGGCTTCCGCCGGGCTGGTCCGCTGCGGCTATCTGATCGTGGCGCCGCCCGGCGAGCGCTCGCGCGCGGTGCGCGAGGCAATCGGGCGCCAGCGCGCGCTCGGCATCGAGGCGAGCCTTGTCGACGCGGCGGCGGCGCGCGCGCTGCATCCCTGGCTGTATCTCGACGATGTGGATGCGATCGGCTACGAGCCGGGCGCGGGCTTCGCCGACCCGAACCTGGTGGCGAGCTGGTTCGCGCGCGGCGCCAGGCGGCGCGGCGCCCGGATCCGTCCCGGTGTCGCGGTCACCGGCCTGTTACGCTCGGGCAGCCGGGTCTGCGGCCTGCGCACGGCTGAAGGCGATGTCGGCGCCGGCGTCGTCATCGCCGCGATGAACGTCTGGAGCGGGGCGCTGGCGCGCTGGGCCGGCGTCGAACTGCCGATGACCATCACCCGGCACGACCTTGCCAGTTTCGAGACCGGCGAGCCCTATACCACGCGCTTTCCCATGGTGAAGGATCTCGCCTCCGCCGGACTGATCTACACGCGCTCGACCTCCGGCAGCCAGATCCTGGTCGGTACCGGCGACGAGGGCATCGAAGTCTCGGCGCCCGAGGGATACGACGCGGACATCTCCCTCGACTGGATCGCCGAGCAGGGCGCGGCACTGGCGCACCGGATGCCGAAATTCGCGGAAGGCCGTTTCGTCACCTCCTGGTCGGGACTCTACGACACGACGCCGGACTGGAACCCGGTCCTCGGTCCCGTCCCCGGCCTGGACGGGCTGCTGGTCGCCTTCGGCTTGTCCGGCCACGGCTTCAAGCTCTCGCCCATGATCGGCCGCCTGCTCGCCCAGGCCGCGCTCGGCCTGCCGACCGACCTGCCGCTCGCGCCCTACCGGTTCAGCCGCTTTGCCGAGAATGCACCGCTGCGCGGCAGCTATGGTGCCGGCGCCGTTTCCTAATCCTCTCCGGGCTGCGCCGCCGGGACGCGGTGCAGGAACCAGTTGCCGCCGAGCGCCAGGGCCGCGATGGCGCTGCCGATCGCGATGGCGCGCAGATCGTTGGAGACCAGCAGCAGGCCGGCGATGGTCAGGGCGACCTTGGTCCAGCCGGAAACCTCGCCACGGAAATAGCCGATATAGGCAACCGACATGCAGAGAATGGAGAGAATTCCGCTCGCCATCGCCAGCGCGAACTCGTTCCAGGTGAAGTTCACCAGAAGCATGCTGGGCGCATAGACGAACATGAAGGGCACCAGCGCCTTGCCCATGGACAGGCGGAAGGCCGTGGTGCCGGTGCGCATCGGTTCCGAGCCGGCGATGCCGGCGCCGGCGAAAGCGGCGAGCGCCACCGGCGGCGTCACGTCGGCCAGCACGCCGTAATAGAAGACGAAGAAGTGCGTGACCAGGAGCGGCACGCCAAGATCGTGCAGCGCCGGTGCCGCGATCGAGGCGAGAATGATGTATGTCGGCGTGGTCGGGATGCCGGCCCCCATGATGATGCAGGCGATCGCCACGAAGACCAGCGCAAAGAACAGCGTCACGCCATTGCGGCCGATCCAGCCGGTGAAATCCACCGCCAGGACCAGGTCGGCGAGGGAACCGGCGATCTGCAGCACTGCGGCGGAGAACTTGAAGCCGATGCCCGACAGCGTGGCGATGCCGAGAATGAATCCGACGCAGGCGCACGCCGCACCGATGCCGAGCGCATACTTGGCACCAAGCTCGAATCCCTGAACGAGCTGGCGCGGCGTCAGCGCGGAGGCCGGATCGAGCGCGCGAAATCCGAGCGGGCGCAGCAGCAGCGGCAGGTAGCCGCAGACCACCGTCAGGATGATGCCCCAGAAGGCTGCAAGGAAGGGCGTGTACTGCATGATCAGCAGCGCGACCATGACGCCGAGCGGGATGATCAGGTGCCAGGAGCGGCCCATCACCTCGAAAAAGAGCGGGATATAGCGCGGATCCATGCCGGCGAGGCCGCGCCGCTTCGCCTCCAGATGCACCATGAGCAGCATGGCGAAGTAGTGAAAGATCGCCGGAAAGATCGCGATCAGGATGAGATAGCTGTAGGGAACGCCCAGCATCTCCGCCATGACGAAGGCAGAGGCGCCCATGATCGGCGGCGTGATCTGCCCGCCACAGGAAGCGGAAGCCTCGACCGCGCCGGCGAAGCGCGGCGAATAGCCGCCCTTTTTCATCAGCGGAATGGTGAGCGCGCCGGTCGTCACCGTGTTGGCGATGGCAGAGCCCGAAATCATGCCGAACAGGCCCGACGAGACCACGGAGACCTTGGCGGCGCCGCCGGAGAAGCGCCCGGCGACGATGGCCGCCATGTTCATGAAGAGCTGGCCCAGTCCGGTGAGCTGCATGAGCACGCCGAACAGCACGAAGTGGAACACATAGGTCGCCACGACCCCGACGGCGATTCCGTAGAT
This sequence comes from Alphaproteobacteria bacterium, assembly GCA_026126165.1. Lineage (GTDB taxonomy): Bacteria > Pseudomonadota > Alphaproteobacteria > Ferrovibrionales > Ferrovibrionaceae > JAHCJQ01. The sequence continues at coordinate 11,253 of JAHCJR010000005.1, read as the reverse complement.
ACCTTCGGTGCCGATGTAGATGTGGTTGATGATGCGCAGGATCGAATAGCCGCGATGGCCGAGCACGCCCGGCAGATAGGGGCCAAGCATGCCATAGAGCAGGCAAAGGACGCCGATGACCGGCAGCGACAGGCCCATGGTGCGGCGCGTCGCCTCGACCACCACGATGATGGCGAGCACGCCCATCATGTAGTCGCGCCCGATCGGCGCGCCGACCCGGTCGATGAAGATGTCGCGGAAGAAGACGATGAAGTAGAGCGAGACCGAGGCCGAGACCGCCGCCATGATCCAGTCGCGCCAGGAGATGCGTCCCTTGCCACCAGAGAAGAAGGGAAAGGGAAGACTGAGGAACGAAACGAAGGCGATGACGAGGACGAAGATCCAGGCGCCCTCCGCCTGCTCGCGCACGGCCAGTGCGCGCACCAGGTCATAGGCGAGATAGAGGTAGAAAGCCACGAAGCAGAGGCTCACCGTCCATTCGCGACCGGGCCGCATGCGCCGCTGCTCCGGAAAGACGAGATAGATGAGCGCCAGGACGAAGGCGAGGTGCACCGAACGGTGCGCGATCTCGTTCAGCAGGCCGAAACCCGCGGTATAGAGGTGGAAGATCGACAGCATGACGCCGAGCAGGGTCACGATGATGGCGGCGAAGCCAGCCAACTGGCGGAAGTTCGATTCCGGATCGTACTCCTCGACCAGGCGCTCGACTTCTTCCTTCGAGAGCGGCGCGTCGGTCGCCATCCGTCCATCGCGGTCGCTGTTGCTCACTGCCCCTCGCTCCCCCTGCTGCATTCCTCCGGCCTGAGCCTGAGCCTGCGGTCGCCCCAGCCGGTCAGGTCGAGCGTCTCCGCCCCTTCCAGGCGATTGCGGTGTTCCGCCCCGACACGCACCAGCAGATCAGGGATCTCGCGCCGGAGATGGAGAACGAAACGCCCGTCGCGCCTCTCGAGCCGGCTGCCCGGTTCCGCCGGCCCGGACGGCAGGCCGGCGCCATGCTGGTCGAACTCCTCCGTTCGCTGCACGATTCGTCCCCCCTCGATCATGTAGCGGCTGGTTACCGGCGTCAGCGAGACCGAATGGAGGAAATGAAGGGCGAAGGCCCCGGGCTGCGGTCCGGTAGCCAGGCGCGCCAGCATTTGCCCTTCCGGATGCGTCTCGATCCGCAGGCCCGGCCGGCAGGCTCCGGCCTCGGCGCATCCCGCCGCGAGCAGGACGGCGATGCACGCCGCCCCCTCGCGCCAGGCCATGGCTGCTACTTCAGGATGCCCTTCTCGCGGTAATACTTCGCCGCGCCCGGATGCAGCGGAATCGACACGGACTGCAGCGCCGTCTGCGGCGTGATGTTCTTGCCCTGGCTGTGCACCTTGGCGAGCGTCTCGGTATTCTCGTAGGCGGCCTTGACGACGGCATAGGCGATATCGTCGGGCAGCTGGTCATGCGTCGCCCAGATCGCCATGACCGCGAGCGTCTTCACCGGACTGGCCTGTCCCTTGTAGGTATTGGCCTCGAGTGTCACCGAGGCATAGTAGGGCTGCTTCTTCTTCAGCGCCTCGACCTCCGGTCCGTCGAGCGGCACGATGCTGATCGCATGGCCGTTCGCCAGGTCGATGACCGAGGAGGTGGGCGTGCCCGCGGTGATCAGGCTGGCAACGAGATTGCCGTCCTTGATCTTGTCCACCGACTGGGCGAAGGACGAGAAGTCCTCCTTCACGTCGGTCCGCTTCATGCCATGCACCTCGAGCAGGTCGCCGAGAAGCTGCCATTGGCCGGAGCCGGGCGAACCCGAAGAGACCGACTTGCCGCGCAGGTCGGCGAATTTCGCGACGCCCGAATCGGCGCGCACGATGAGCTGCACCGTTTCCGGGTAGAGCGCGCCGAGCGCCCGCAGGTTCTGGATCTTGGCGTCCTTGAACTGGTTCTCGCCCTTGAAGGCGGCATCGAGAATGTCGGCGGCGATGAAGGCACTTTCGATCTCGCCGCGCCCGAGCAGCTTGGCATTGGCGACGGAGGCATTGCCGGTCTCGGCGGTGGCCGCCAGCTTCTTGCCGGCGACCGCGGCATTGTTGGAGATCACCTGGGCCAGCATGCCGCCCAGCGGATAATAGGTTCCCCCCGTGCCGCCGGTCGCGATGCCGAAAAACACCCGCTGCTGGGCATGTCCGGCGCCCGAAAGCGCGAGCGCGCCGGCCAGGCCGGCTACCGCAGCCAGAGTTGCAAACTTCATCTTCATGTCTTCCCTCCCATTCTGGCGACGCAGCACCCCACGCCGGGCCCGGCATCCCGCCGGGCGCCGCCACTCAAGTCGGGCAGCATAGCCCCGCCGCCCCTGACCTGCAAAGATCGCAGGGTTCCGGGCCGGCGGAAAGCTTCACGATCGGCGTCGGGGAACGGGGTCCTGCAGGGCGAGGGCGCATGCGGGCTTGGCAAATGTTGCGACGGCTGGAGGGACCCGCCCTTGCGGGTGCCATCGCCCTGCTGCATGCCGTGATCGCCGGCGGCTACATCCTGCTGAGCGATGCCGCGCTCTCTCGGTTCGTGGCCGATCCGGGACAGCGACAGGCACTGGAATTGGCCAAGGGGCTTGCCTTCGTCGCGGTCACGTCGCTCCTGCTTTTTCTCGGCCTGCGCGCCGGCTGGCGCCAGCTCGCCCGGGCGCGCTCGCGCCTGCGACTGGCGCTCGAGGGTCACGGCATTCTCTGGGAGGTCGATTTCGCCTCGGGACGGATATGGCTTTCGCCGGAGGCCGCAGGCCTGCTCGGGCTGGATGCCGCGGCGTATGAGGCGCATCTGGCCGGCGCGCGCTGGTCCGACCTCGTGCATGCCGACGATCTCGCTGGCCTGGAACTCGCGCTCGATCGCGCGCGAATCCTGGACGAGCCGTTCCACCAGCTCTTCCGCATGCGCCATCGCGACGGTCACTATCTGTGGCTCAAGTCGGAAGGCCGGGTGCGCCGCGACCGAAAGGGCGTGGCGCGGGCGATGACGGGCATGGCGCTCGACGTGACGCGACTGATCGAGACCCAGGCAAGGCTGCGGCGCGTGAGCCGCTTCGATCTGCTGACCGGCCTGCCAAATCGCGACGAGTTCCTGCGGCTGCTCGCGGCGCGGCTTACCCCCGGCGGAGAGCGGGGTGGCTGGCTGATGCGGCTCGATATCAACCGGTTCCGGGAGGTCAACGGCGAGCTGGGCTTTGCCGCCGGCGACGAGGCGCTGCGCCGGCTCGCGCGGCGGCTGCTCGATGCTGCCGGTCCCCAGGCGCTGGTCAGCCGTTTGCCGGCAGACGAGTTCGCGATCTTCACCAGCGACCCGCCCGGCGAATCGGCGGCTTCGGATTTCGCCGCCAGGCTGGCAGAGGAACTGCGCGCACCGATGGAGATAGGCGGGCGCGTGCTGCAGCTCGAGTGTCGGATCGGGCTCGCCGTCTTCCCGCGCGATGCGGGCTCCACGCAGGAATTGCTGGCTGCCGCCGGCCTCGCGCTGTCGGAGATGCCGCGCGGCTCTGCCGGCATCCGCTATTACGATTCCGGCATGGACATGCGCTTCCGCGGCCGGATCGAGCGGCTCGAAGCCTTGCGGCATGCGCTGGAACGGCGGCAGATCCTGCTTCACTTTCAGCCGGTCATCTCGCTCGTGGATGGGGCCGTGCTGGGATTCGAGGCTCTCGTTCGATGGCAGATCGACGAGGACACGCTTCTTTCGCCGGACGAGTTTCTGCCTCTGGCCGAGGAGCGCGGCCTTCTGGAGGAGATCACCGCCTTCGTGCTGGCCGATGCCTGCCGGGCGGCGGCGGCCTGGCCAGGCGAGCTCTTCGTCGCGGTCAATGTGTCGCCTTCGCTGCTCGGCAGCGGCAACCTCATGCAGGCGGTCGATGCGGCACTCTCCGGCAGCGGACTTGCGCCAGACCGGCTGACCGTCGAAGTGACCGAAACGGCCCTGCCCGACGACATCGCCGCCGCCGCATCGCTCCTCGGCGAGATGCGCGCGCGCGGGATCGGGGTGGCGATCGACGATTTCGGTACCGGCTATTCGTCGTTCCTCACGTTGCAGTCGCTCCCCGCCAGCCGACTGAAGATCGACCGGCAGTTCATCGCCGGCCTCGGCGAGAATGCAACAGCGCGGGCGATCGTCGGGGCGATCATCGATCTCGCGCGCGCCCTCGCCCTCGAAGTCACGGGCGAGGGTGTGGAAACGGCGGCACAGGAGGCGGCGCTGCGGGAGGCCGGTTGCGTCAGCGCACAGGGATACCGCTTCGCCCGGCCCCTCGCCGCAACGGACGCAATTGCGTTCATCCGGCGCCAAGGCAGGAAACTTACAGGCGAGGATAATATAGTAGAGTCTTAACTTAAACTCTGCTAGGCTCCGCCCGCTGGCCGATCCAACCCTGACCAATCAGGTGATCCATGTATCCGACGACGACGCGCACCGGCGCGCGAATTCTTCTGCTTGAGGGCGATCCGGCGGAGCGGGCGAAGTACTCGGCATGGCTCGCGGCGGCGGGCTGCCGCGTCGCCACCGCAGGCTCGCTCGCCGAGGCCGGCGCGGCCCTTGCCGATTGCTGCTTCGATCTCGCCATCGCCGATCTGGACCCCGCGCGGAGCAACGGCCTTGGCCTGCTCATCACGCTGCGGGCGGACCGGCTCGGCCTCCGGCTGCTGGCGATCTCGCGCGGGAGCTTTCTCGCGACCGCCCATGCCCTCGGCGCGGCGGGAACGCTGCGCAAGCCTTTCGAGCGGAGTTGCCTGCTCGGCGCAGTGACGGCGGCGCTGGCGGATCAGGCATCCGGCCCGGGCGGACGACCATCGCCCGGTCAGTTCGATCTTGGCTTTGCTCCGCCCCGCCCATCATTATTGCGAGAGGGGGGCAGCTTGCGACTGGCCGCCGCATGAGAGGGTTTGCAGACGGGGGAGAAAGTGGCATGGCGAACGAAGCCAGGCTCAGGATTCTCGTGGTGGACGACGACGATCTCGTTCGCATGACCATGGAGGCGGCGCTGGCGCAAGCCGGTCACGAAGTGACGCCGGCTTCCGACGGCAACGACGCGCTGCGCCTCTTTCAGGCGGGGCGCTACGATCTGGTGATCACGGACATCATCATGCCCGGCCGCGAGGGGATCGAGACGATCCTCGAATTGCGACGGCTCTCCGCCAGCGTGCCGATCATCGCCATATCGGGCGGCGGGCGGACGCACAATCTGGATTTCCTGAGCGCGGCCAAGGCACTTGGCGCCAACCACGCGCTCGCCAAGCCATTCACTCCGGATGCGCTGCTGGCGATGGTGGCGACCGCCACCGCGGGAAACTAGCCTCCGCCGGCCCGGCGGCCACGCAGGCCGGACAGATGCCGTGGCTCACGCGGATGCGCATGGAGCTTCCGCCGGCCCGGTAATAGTCCTCCGCGTCGATCCAGTCCTGCCCGTCCGGTGCGAGGACCCTGGCGCAGAACGAACAGACGCGCACGATTGGCCACGAGCGCTGCGCCTGCAACGCGTCGAGGACATTGACCGCACCAAACAGAGGGAGTGCGGGCCGCGTCGTCTGGTCGAGCGTGAGCGACTGGAACAGCGCTCCTGCCGGCCGACCGCGCCGGAAAACAGCGCTCATCGACATCAGCATCAGCCGCCGGGTGACGGCGGAATCGCAGCGATAGGTGAAGCGCAGCGGCGACGTCTCGCCCGCGAGCAGTCGCCTCAGCATCCCGTCATAGCGTTGCCGGACATCCTCGCCATCGATCATGGAAAAAAGGTCGCGGCCCACCACGCTCGCGGGGTCGGCCAGTGCCGCGCCGTCATTGTCGTTGGCGAATTTCCGCCAGTTGCTCGCGCCGACCGCAACGATGCGGGCACGGCAATCCACCAGATAGCTGACGCCCGGCATCGCATCGAGCAAATCCTGGACCCCGATCCGCGACATGGCGAAATCCCTCCCCCGATGGCGGCCTGTTGCCGCCCGGATTGCGAACGGCAGTGGCCCCGTGGCCGGCTTGGGGGAACCGCGCCACGGGGCCATCGGTCGGATGGCGGCGAGACATACCAAAGACCAGGATCTTCGCCGCCTTGCAGCCGCTTCCCGTCGGGGGGTACGGGCGAGCGGCACGCTCCGTGCCGTCAGGGGAGACTATATGTTAGATACTTAAATAAATAGTAAAAAGCGGAAGGGCTGTATAAGATTTCTCAGACGGGGATTTATCCAGGCAGGTCCGGATGCGCGTGCTGGTGATCGACGATTCCGCCGAGATCCTCGAGTTCGTCAAGATGTGCCTGGAGGAAGCCGGGCACATGGTCACGGCGATGCAGAATGCCGAGGATGCGATTGCCGTGGCCGGCGCGGGCGGGGAGCCGTTCGATGTCGTGGTGACCGATCTCGTCATGCCCGGAATGGACGGGGTCGAACTTATCAAGCGGCTGCGCCAGCTCGACGGCAAGGTGCGGATCGTTGCCATGTCCGGCGGCGCGCGCCAGCTCCCGGCGGAAATCGGGCTCACGCTTTCCAGCGCCTTCGGTGCGGACCGCACCCTTTACAAGCCCTTCCGCCCCCGGGACCTCATCAAGGCCATCGAGCCCTGAAGTCAGGCCCCGGCCGGGCAACCGACTCTCAGAGCAGTTCCGCCAGCATGCGCGCGGCCCGCGCCGCGCCGTCCGCCTCGACCGGCCTGAATTGCGGTGGCGCCTGCAAGGCCGCGACCATGGCCTCCGCGATCTGTTCGGGCGTCGAGGTCGCGTAGTCCATCCGCCGTCCCGCGCGATAGCGCTCGAGACGGTGGGCCACGTGAAAGTTCTGCTCGAAATGATTCCTCAGCGGGAAATAGAGAAACGGTGTTCCCGCCGCGGTCAGTTCCATGCATGTGGTAAGGCCGCCCTGCACGAGAGCGAGGTCGCAGGCCGCGAGATGGCGGTCGAGGTCCGGCACGAAGTGACGCATCTCGACACCGGCCGGCGCCGCGATCGATGCCGGGTCGATGCGCGGCCCGGTGACCAGGACCATGCGCAGATCGGGCAATCGGGCACGGACCATCGGGAAGCTCTCCAGCACCCGCCCGATCAGGTGCGCGCCCACGCCGGAGCCACCGACCGTGACGATGCAAACGCGCTCGTCGGCGCGATAGCCAAGACGATGGCGCAGTTCCGCGCGACTGCCAAAAGTCCTTGGATGCTCGCCGATGACATAGCCCGAAAAGTCGAAATGCCTTGGAATCCAGTCGCGCATGGCAGGCAGCCCGCTGCCGAAGGACAGCGGCACGATATCGTCGGGCTCGCCGACGAAGATGGCGCGGTCGCGCACCCCGGGATGGCGCTCCACATGCCCGATCATCTCGGCATTGTAGTCGGCGGTAAGGAATGCCTCGCGCTCGCCGTTCTCCGGCATCGGCACGAAGCCGACGAAATCGGTGAACCAGGCAAGCTTCGCCTTCTTGAGTTCCGGATGCTCGTGCCAGTAGTGATCGATGTCCCAGGCTTCGTCCGCGATCACCAGATCGTAGCCGCCCTCGTCGACCGCATCCTGGAAGATCATGAAATTGGCGATCAGGATCTCGTCCATGCGGCGTATGGCCTGAAAGGCATTCAGCTCGTGCGCGCCGGCCTCGAGTTCGATGTGGCGCGATTCGCTGGCCAGCCTGGCACTGAGCGGATGTATCCGCTCGCCATGGGCGGCGAGCAGCCGCGTCACCGGATCCTGTGCCAGCCAGTCGACCTTCAGGTCCGGATGGAGCCTGCGCAACTCCTGCGCGATGGCAATGTCGCGGCGGCCATGGCCAAGGCCGATCGGCGAGGAGAGATAGAGCACCTTCCTGACTCTGGCCGCCCGAGGCGTCCGCCTTCTCGACGGTGCCGCGATGCCCAGCCTGCGGTCGAGAAAATCGACGATCAGCGCGTTGCATTTGGCCGGGAAGCGGCTGTTCGGCGCGTGGCCGCCGCCGGGGATGGTGACGAACTCCGCGCCGGTCAGTTCGGCCAGCAGGCGCGCGCGCTCGTGGGGCTGGATCTGGTCGTTATCGCCATGGATCAATAGCAGCGGGCAACCGATCCTGCGATACATCCCCTCGCCGACATCGAACGCAGGCGGAATGGCGCGCGCTTCCACGGTCCTTGCGAGCGTGGCACCGCTCGTGCCTGCCGCCCATTCCAGGCCCTCCTCGATCTGCCGGGTCGAGTGGGGTTCGGTGAAGATGTTCGTTATGAAATGCTCGGCAAAGTCGGGATAGTTGGTCAGCCAGTAGTCCCGGTTGAACTTGTCCCATCCTTCGTAGCGCTCGCGCTTGGCCAGGAAGTTCTGCGCCGTCGTGCGCGGATGACCCGGACCGACCGTGGCTACCGTCCCGATGAGTATTGCCGCCTTGACCCGCTGCGGATGGTAGGCAGCAATCACGCAGGCGTGCAAGCCGCCGAGGGACAGGCCGATCAGGATCGCCTTTTCGACCGCCACGGCATCCATGATGGCGAGCGCATCGGCGACGGAGTGATCGAGCGTGTATGCCCGTGGATCGTCCGGGCGATCGGACCTGCCATTGCCGCGCGGATCGAAGACGATGCAGCGGAAACGTTCGCTGAAATAGGGTATCTGCGCCTTGTAGATACGGGAATGGACGATGCTCCAGGGCGGCAGGAACACCATGGTCTCGGGGCCGCTGCCATGAACCTCGTAGAAGAGGCGCACGCCATCGCGCAATACGGTTCCTTCCCGGTCGGGCGCTCTGGCGCGCATGGCGTCACCTCTGCCGCGAGGCGCTTTCCGCGACGCGAATGAGATCGCCGACGCGGCGCAGGGCCTGTCGCACCGGAACGTCCTTCTTCTCGAGGCCGAGCAGAAACTGGCTTTCCGCGCCGATGAACAGGTTGGCAATCAGCGCGGCAACTTCCTCCGCCGTGAACGGGCCAAGGCCGCCGAACTCGCGTTCGGCCCTCCGCACCAGTTCCGTGATCAGGTCGATCCAGCCTTTGATGCCGGCCCTCGTGACCGTTGCCACCTCGGCGTCGGTCCAGCTTGCGGCGATCAGCTCCTGCAGCACGCGCACATAGCCGGATGCGATGTCGTCGTCGAGATAGTCGCAGGCGCGGTCCCACTGTTCCGAGAGTTTGAGTTCCGGGTCGCGGAAGAGTGCATTCTGGCGGTCGAGGAGCCTGGCATTGAGATATTCGAACAGGGCCAGCACCAGCCCGAGCTTGGAGCCGAAATGGTAGTGGATCTGGCTCAACGGCACGCCGGCCGCGGCGGCCACGTCGCGGGTCGAAAGACCGGCATAACCATTTTGTCGCAGCACCTTCTGCGCCGCATCGAGCAGCGTGGTGCTGGTTTCGGTTCTCCTGGCCGGGGCCTCTGCCATCAGGTTTCCTCTTCCTGTCTTCGCCAGGCCGCGCTTGCGCGCCTGCATCCTGCCCGGAATGCCGGGAGGCCGACAAGGCGATGCGCGACTGTTGAGGTAAGCACGCCAGCTCAGCGATGCCGGGAATCCTGCGCGCGCAGCTCGGGCGCCGGCGGGTCGGCCATCCTTCCGCGCGGCAGCGGGATGAGCATCGAGACCTGCCGACGATACTGGCGATACTGATCGCCAAACAGCGCGATCAGGTCGCGTTCCTCGAGTTGGATGCCGATCAGGATGTATCCCGTGGTCGCGACCGCGAAAAGGAGGTGACCCATGCTCATGGTCGGCGCGGCCCAGAATGCCAGCAGGAAGCCGAGATAGATCGGGTGCCGGACGCGCCGGTAGAAGAGCGGCGTCCTGAAGGCCGGCGGCGGCAGCGCTCGGCCGGTCAGTCGGGCGAAGACCTGGCGCAGGCCGAACAGTTCGAAGTGACTGATCAGGAACGTGCTGACGAGAACCAGTGCCCAGCCCGTCCAGAAGGCCACCTGCAGGAGGAGCACGCCGAGCGGATGGCTCACCGTCCAGACCGGCTGCGGCATGGGCCGCCACTGCCAATAGAGCAGCAGCAGCGCGAGGCTGGCAAACAGCACATAGGTCGAGCGTTCGACCGGAGCGGGCACGAAGCGCGTCCACCAGCGCTTGAACGCCGGCCGGGCCATGACGCTGTGCTGAACGGCAAAGAGACCGAGCAGCAGCACGTTCACGGCAATGGCGGCGCCCAGCGGACCGGCTTCGCCGCCGTCGATGGTCTTTGGCACGGGCAGGTTGCCGACGAAGGCCACGGCGTAGAGGAAGGTTCCGAGGAAGATCCCATATGCGACCAACCCATAGAGAACGGCGACTGACCCAGACATGGCAGTACTCCCCTGTCAGGTTTGCGTCGGACATCCGGATGCGCGGATCCGGTTCGGTGATTCCCCTGTTTCATTCGGTCGGCCGACCTAACTTGCGAGAGATTATATCGGTCGACCGACCGAAGTCAATCCCCGTAATGTCCGTCATGGACGGAAGAGCGTCCGCGACATGCCGGCCCAGCCGATCCCGGCTAGGGCTTTTCGCCCTCCGCCGGCAGACGGCGCAGCAGGTTGCGCAGCAGCAATTCCATGACCTCGGCACCGGCGAAAAGCTGCTCGTCGGACAGCTCGGCCAGATGCTGCGCGAGCTTGGCCATCGGGTCGTCGAGCAGCGCGCGACTACCCTTCGACGTGAGTTCGAGCACGCGCCGGCGCGCATCGACCTCGGAGGGCACCTTGCGGATGAAGCCCCGCTGTTCGAGCGAACCCAGGGTCTGCGAGGCGCTGCTCGGCGTCGTCAGGTTGTGCCGGGCAAATGCCCCGACGGTGCGCGCCTCCTCGTTCGCGCCGGCGATATAGCGCAGCGCCGCCCATTGCGTGGGATTGAGCCCGAAGGCGAAGGACTGGCTGGACAGCAGGCGCGAGAACTGATCGATCAACTCCAGCAATGCGGACGCGGCTCGAACTTTCGGGCGCTCCCTGTCGCTTGCATGCTGCGTCATTGCTGCCGGCATACCCACGGAATGTTGGTAGGCATACACTAGGCGAGTCGCCGCCCCGCGTCATCCGGCCTGTTGCATTCCGGGACAGAACGCATGGTTGGCGCGCCCGCCGCCCGAACTCGCGCCAACGGTTCACCCCCGATTTCACCCGCAAGATCCGGACGGCGGCGGGCCGGGCGCAATGCCAGTCTGCGCCGGCTTCCAGGTTTTGCAGCGAGGCACGATGTCACAGCGGCATGTCACGATCCTGGCGCTGGCCGCAGGCGGCGCCCAGGCAGGCGATCAGTTCGTCCTTGCGAGCCTGCCCCTTCTCGCCGTGTTGCTGTTTGGCGGCGGGGCGGAGCTTGCGGGGCCGCTCGTCGCCGCCCATGGCGCCGCCT
>JAHCJR010000049.1 GCA_026126165.1 Alphaproteobacteria bacterium | reverse complement strand
CCGGGCGGCTGGAAAACCTCAAGGAACTGGTGCGCGCGATGGAGGCGTTCGAGAACCTCGCCGGCTTTCTCGAGCATGTCGCCCTGGTGGTGGACAATGCCGAGGAGCAGAACGAGGACATGGTCAACCTGATGACCCTGCACGCCGCCAAGGGGCTGGAATTCGAAACAGTGTTCCTGCCCGGCTGGGAGGAGGGCGTATTCCCGCATCCGCGGGCGCTGGAGGAAAACGGCATCGCCGGCCTCGAGGAGGAGCGCCGGCTGGCCTATGTCGGCATCACCCGCGCGCGGCGGCGCTGTCACATCTCCTTCGCCGCGAACCGGCGTATCTACAATCAGTGGCAGGCGACCATCCCGAGCCGCTTCGTCGAGGAACTGCCCGAGGAGCATGTGACCAGGTTGGCGGAGCCGGGCCTCTGGGGTTCGGGCCGCGCGAGCGAGCGCGGCATGAACGAGACTTCGCCCTTCGGCGGCTTCGTCTATGGGTCACCCTGGCTCAACCCCTCGCGCCCCCGGCGCGGCATCGAGATCGAGGGAAAGGCGCGTCGGCTGGATGAGGATGCGGAAGCCGGCGAACTGCCCGTGGGCAGCCGCATCTTCCACCAGAAGTTCGGATATGGCCGCATCCTGCATTCGGATGGCGGCAAGCTCGAAATCGAATTCGAGAAGGCCGGACGGAAGAAGGTGCTGGCCAGCTTCGTCGAGCCGGCATGAACCCGCTCTGGCAGGCGAGGCTGACCCTGCCCACCCGTCTTGCCCTGGCGGCCGAGGAAGCGCTCGAGCCGTATGCGGTCGGCCTGTCCCGCTTCGAGGCCCGGCCGGATGGCAGCCTGTGGCAGGTAGAGGCGCTTTTCGACGGCATGCCGCCGGCAGATCTGCTCGAGCCATTCGCCAGGGAGGGCGGCCTCCTGGTGCGGCAGGTCGCGGAGCGCGACTGGGTGGCGCTGTCGCAGTCGGAACTGCCGCCGATCACTGCCGGGCGCTTCCATCTGCATGGCTCGCACGATGCGCGCCATCCCCTCGCGCACATGCACGACCTGCTGGTCGATGCCGGGCAGGCCTTCGGCACCGGCCGCCACGAGACGACGCGCGGCTGCCTCCTGATGCTCGACCGCCTTGCGCGGCATCGCATCCGGCCCCGGCGGCTGCTCGATCTTGGCTGCGGATCCGGGGTGCTGGCGCTGGCGGCAGCGCGCGCATGGCGCCGCAGGGTCACGGCGAGCGACATAGATCCGGTGGCGGTGCGCGTCGCGCGGGAGAATGCGCGGCTGAACGGGGAGCAGGCGCGGCTACGCTGTTTCGTCGCCCCGGGCCTGCAAGGCCGGCATTTCCGTGACGGCACACGCTACGATCTGATCCTGGCCAATATCCTGGCCCGACCGCTGGTGGACCTGGCACCGGCGCTGGCGCGCCGTCTCGCCCCGGGCGGCCGGCTCGTCCTCTCGGGTCTGCTGGTCGCGCAGGAGCCGGCCGTCGTCAACGCCTATCGGCGGGGCGGGCTGAAACTTGCCGGCCGGCTCCGGCTGCAGGGCTGGTCCACCCTGCTGCTGGAGCGCGGCCGGAACCCGGAGGGCGACGTTCAAGCGGCCGTGCGCGGCCGGTTGGCGTTGGCCGGCAGACCGAGATTCTCGTTCGCCGGGCCACGGTAGCGGCCGTAGGGCATGACGCCCTCGACGATCATCGGCACGTCGCCACGGTTGATGCCGATATCCTTGAGCATCCGGTCGTCGAGCGACATGAGCTGATCGTAGGCCTTGGCGCGCGCCATGCGCTCGGTCACCAGATCACGGAGGCCGGCAAAGGCGCGCTTCACGGCGCGGCTGACGGTCACGATCCCTTTGGCGATCATCTCCGCCTGGCGGGCCTGGGCCATGCGCCGGTAGCTCGACGCATCGGCGAAAGTGTAGTCGTCGCGCCGGATGGTGCGGGGTTCGGTCATGGCGTTCATGGCAGTCTCTCCAGTCATCGAAACGGTTGTTCTGGCCGGCCGGCGCATGGCCGGCTCGTCTGTCGATAATGTTGCGACGCAACTTAACAAAAACAATACTTTAACCCACAACCGACCTGCGCCGCAGCAATGCACTATGTGCATACCTCCCTGCAATTTCCTAATGAATTCAAATAATTAACATGCCAGACATCACTCCTCCCTCACAGTGACCTGAAGCAGAGCCGAAAACCGGCCGGAGGCGCGGCCGGGTGTAGGCGTCCGGTCGGCCGCCGGAACCGCCCGTTTGCCGCTTGCGGGGCCGGGGCCTTCGTGTATATTGCGCGCCTTCATAACCCTTGCCGGACCTGTGCCGGCTAGGCCGGACCGGCAGATCGCCACCTGGCACCACCAGGGACCTTTTGCTCCCGGCCATCAAGAGCCAGAAGGGATCGAAACGAGATGGCGTTCTACGAGAACGTTTTCATCGCGCGTCAGGACATATCCGCCCAGCAGGCGGAAGCCCTGGCGGCGGAATTTACCGAAATCGTCAAGAACAATGGCGGCTCCGTCGTCCGCCAGGAGAGTTGGGGCCTGCGTTCGCTGACCTACCGGGTCAAGAAGAACCGCAAAGGTCACTACGTCATGCTGAGCCTCGACTGTCCGCCCGCGGCGCTCAGGGAGCTCGAGCGCAACCAGCGCATCAACGAAGACGTGATCCGCTTCCTCACCGTGCGCGTCGAAGCGCTGGAAGAGGGTCCGTCGGCGATGCTGCAGAGCCGCGACCGTAACGATCGTGGCGATCGTGGCGATCGGCCACGCCGGGATGGCGAGCGTGGTGACCGTGGCGACAGGGGCGATCGCGGCCCCCGTCCGCCGCGTGCTGACCGCGCCCCCCGCGAAATGGGAGCTGAAGAGGCATGAGCACCGATACCGCAAGGCCGCAGGGCGGCCCCGCGCGCCGGCCGTTCTTCCGGCGGCGCAAGAGTTGTCCGTTCTCCGGCGAGAATGCGCCGAAGATCGACTACAAGGACATCCGTCTGCTGCAGCGTTTCATGTCGGAGCGCGGCAAGATCGTGCCGAGCCGCATCACCGCGGTGAGCGCGAAGAAGCAGCGCGAGCTGGCGCAGGCGATCAAGCGGGCACGTCATCTGGCATTGCTGCCATACGTGCTGAAGTAAGCCGGACGGCGTAGGCGCCGCGACCGGGATGGGCAGGGATACGGCGATTGCGGTGGGCCTTGGATGCCTCGCCGCGCTCGGGATGGTCTCGCTCCTCACCGGCTCCTTCGGGGCGGTGATCCTTGCCTACCTGGCGCCGCTGCCGCTGTTCCTGGCCGGGCTCATGCTGGGCACCAGACAGGCGGTTCTGGCAGCCGCCATCGGCGCGCTCGGCGCCTTGCTGCTCGGCCCCTGGCCGCTGGTCAGCTACCTGGCGTCGATGGCGCTGCCGACCCTGGTGCTGACCCGTCAGGCGCTCCTGTTCCGCCAGGCGCCGGACGGCAGTGTGGAATGGTACCCGCCGGGTCTCCTGGCGACGTGGCTGACGGGGCTTGCCGCCGCCGGGTTTCTGGCGGCGGTATTGTTCACCCTGGGTAGCGAGGGTGGCCTTCCGGGGCTGCTCAGGCCGCGGATCGAGTATGCCCTGTCGGGCCTGGCTCCACCACCTGGAGCCGAGTTTGACAAGGTTGCGTTCGCCGATGGGTTGTCTCACGTCATGCCGCCGCTCATTGCGGTGACCTGGATGCTGGTGACGGCGGCGAACGGGATCCTGGCCCAGGGGCTGGCGAGCCGGTTCGGACGCAACCTGCGTCCGGCCCCCCGGCTCGGGGCTCTGCGATTGCCGATGCCGCTGGCTTATGCTCTGCTGGTGGCCTCGGTGGGGTGGCTGGTGTTACCAGGCTATGCCGGGTTCGTGGCCGAGGGACTGGCCGTGATCCTGGCGGTGCCGTTCTTCCTGCAGGGACTTGGGCTGATCCATGTCCTGGCGGGGCGGACCGGCGCGAAGGGTTTGTTGCTGGCAGGTTTCTACCTGCTGCTTTTTCTGAGCGGCATTCTGGCTCTGCCGGTGCTGGCTCTGGGGTTGGTGGAGCAATGGGCCGATCTGCGCCGGAAACTGTCCGGCCCCGGCCAAGGCAAGGAGGACGAGTAATGGAAGTCATTCTGCTCGAGCGCGTCGAGAAGCTCGGCCAGATGGGCGCGAGGGTGAAGGTCCGCGACGGCTACGCCCGCAATTATCTGCTGCCCCAGAACAAGGCGCTGCGCGCCACGAAGGAAAATGTCGAGCGCTTCGAGAAGGAACGGGTGCGCCTGGAGGCGCAGAATCTCGAGCGCCGCACGGACGCCATGGCGATGGCCACGAAGATGGACAACGTCGCGGTCACGCTGCTGCGTCAGGCCGCCGACACCACCCAGCTTTACGGCTCGGTCAACGCCCGCGACATCGCACAGGCGGTGAGCGAGGCTGGCTTCGCCATCGACCGCCGCCAGGTCATGCTGGAGCAGCCGATCAAGTCGCTCGGCGTACACAAGGTGCGCGTTGCGCTGCACCCGGAAGTGTCGGTGAGCGTCAGCGTCAATGTCGCGCGCTCCGAGGCCGAGGCCGAGCAGCAGGCCCAGGGCGGCGCGCCGGCCCAGCCGGAGGCATTTTTCGAGGAAGGTGCCCTGCCGCAGGAGGAAGACGGCGGAGAGACCTCCGAGGGGCAACAGTAAGGGCTTCGCAGCGACAGTCGCAGTCGCTTTAGCAAGGGCGGCGCGGGCAGGTTCCGCGCCGCCATTTTTTTGCGCCGACGGCCCTGTTTCCTCCTGCCGATCTCTTTGCTAGCATTTGCCGGTACTTTGTCTTGTTTCGGGCGAGAATTGGGGGTGCCCGCGGCAGGCTGGAGGTAGGCTCGCCGCGCTCGAAGCCGGAAGGCTCCGGCGCCCCTGGAATTTGGCCTGGCCGTCTGCCTGCGCGGGCGACCGGGGCGGTCTCAGGGAGGAACCGATGCTTTTCCTCGGACTGCTGTTGAAGTCGATGATCCGGCACGGAACGCTGGTGGTGGTGGATGGGAACGGCGCCACGCATCGCTATGGCGATGGGGCCGACCCCAAAGTCACTATCCGCATCGGCGATGCCGCCACCGCCCGCCGCCTCGCCTTCAATTCCGCCGTCGAAGTGGGCGAGGCCTATATGGACGGCCGCCTCCTGGTCGAGAACGGCGACATCTATGACTTCCTCGCCCTGGCCATGTCGAATATCGGCATCACGCGCGGCCACGCGCTGCAGCGCCTCGGCCATGCGGTACGCGCGCTTGGCAAGCGCATGCAGCAATACAACCCGATCGGGCGGGCGCAGCGCAATGTCGCCCACCATTACGACCTGACCGGCGAGCTCTACGACCTGTTTCTCGATGCCGACCGGCAATATTCCTGCGCCTATTACATGTCGCAGGGCGACAGTCTCGAGCAGGCACAGGCGCAGAAGAAGCGCCATATCGCAGCCAAGCTGCTGCTGCGGCCGGGCCAGCGCGTGCTCGATATCGGCTCGGGCTGGGGCGGCCTCGCCTTTTCCCTGGCCGAGACAGCGGATGTGGAAGTGGTGGGCCTGACCCTGTCGGAGGAGCAGTTCAAGGTCTCGAACCGCCGGGCAGCGGAGCGGGGCCTCGCCGGGCGGGTGCGTTTCGAGCTCAAGGACTACCGGCTCGAACAGGGGCGCTACGACCGCATCGTCTCGGTCGGCATGTTCGAGCATGTGGGGATCGGCCACTACGGCGAATTTTTCCGCAAGCTGCATGGATTGCTGGCGGAAGACGGCGTGGCGCTGCTGCATACGATCGGCCGGGCGGACGGGCCGGGCGTCACCAACCCCTGGATCCGCAAGTACATCTTCCCCGGCGGCTACTCCCCCGCCCTGTCGGAAGTCATGCCGGCGATCGAGCGGGCGGCGCTCTACGCCACCGACATCGAAGTGCTCCGCCTGCACTATGCGGAAACACTCAAGGCCTGGCGGCGGCGCTTCAACCAGCACCGGGAGCGCATCCGCGATCTGTTCGACGAGCGCTTCTGCCGCATGTGGGAATTCTATCTGGCGGCGAGCGAGGCGACCTTCCGCTTCGGCGGCCATGTCAACTTCCAGATCCAGCTCGCCCGCCGCGTCGATGTCGTGCCCATGACGCGCGATTACATGTTCGAATGGGAACGCGCGACACCACTGCCGCGCGTGCGCGGCCGCGAGGGAGAGATGGCCGCGGAATGAGCGGCAGAGGCGGATTCGGCACACAGGCCGAAGCCGACGATTCAATGCGGAAGCCGGTCGGTATTACCGCTCTTCACAGCCTGTGGAGAAAACTTATTGGCCGGTTCCTCATGGCGCCGTGCCATTGACGGCGTGGTGACTTCGCCGGAACAGGCGTATGGTGTGCGCATGGAAACCGCGCATCCGATTCTGTCCCTTGCCGGCGGAGCAGCCCAAGCGCATGAGAAGACGTTCCGCAGCCTGCCCGCCAACGAGGAGGCGGAGCAGGAACTGCTTGGTGCCATTCTGGTCAATAACGAGGCGGCGAACCGGGTTTCGGCCTATCTCAGGCCCGAACATTTCGCGCTCGGCATCCATGCCCGCATCTACGACGCCTGCATCCGCCTCATCGAACGGGGCGAGATCGCCAGCCCGATCACCCTGAAAGGGTATTTCGAGCGCGACCAACAGCTTGCCGATATCGGCGGTAACCAGTATCTCGCCCATCTCGCCGCCTCGGCGACCGCGATCATCAACGCCGATCACTATGGAAGACTGATCTACGACCTGGCGCTGCGCCGCGAGCTGATCCGGATCGGCGAGGAAATCGTCAACACGGCCTACGACGCCGAACTCGAGGAGACGGCGGCGACGCAGATCGGGAATGCGGAGCAGTCGCTCTTCAATCTGGCCGAACATGGCCGGCACGAGGGCGGGTTCAAGTCGTTCCGCGACACGCTGAAGGAATCGATCTCGGTCATCTCGGCGGCGGTGCATCGCGACGGGCTGTCCGGCGTGCCGACCGGATTCCGCGAGCTGGACGAGAAGATGGGCGGCTTCCATGCCTCCGACCTCCTGATCCTCGCCGGGCGCCCCTCGATGGGCAAAACGGCGCTCGCCACCAATATCGCCTTCAACGCGGCGCGGGCCTGGCACGAGACGAAGGGGGCGCGCGGCGCCATCGTGGGCTTCTTCTCGCTGGAAATGTCCTCCGAGCAGCTGGCGACCCGAATCCTTTCGGAGCAGACCGAGATCGGCTCGGAGAAACTGCGCAAGGGCGAGATCAGTGACGAGGAATTTACCCACACCCTGGTGCCGACCTCGCAGCTTCTGTCCGAGATTCCGCTTTTCATCGACGATACCGGCGCACTGACCATCTCGGCGCTCAGGACCCGCGCGCGGCGCCTCAAGCGGACGCACGGGCTTGGCCTGATCGTCATCGACTACCTTCAGCTCATGCGCCCCTCCGGTCGCCAGCGCACCGACAACCGGGTGCAGGAGATCACCGAGATCACCCAGGGGCTGAAGGCGCTGGCCAAGGAGCTGAACGTGCCGGTGCTGGCGCTCTCCCAGCTCTCCCGCGCCGTGGAATCACGCGACGACAAGCGGCCGCAGCTCTCGGACCTGCGCGAGTCGGGCTCGATCGAGCAGGATGCCGACGTCGTCATGTTCGTCTTTCGCGAAGAATATTACCTGGCGCGCCGGGAACCGCGCCACGACACGCCGGAGCATCTCGCCTGGCTCGGCGAAATGGAGAAGGTGCACAACATCGCCGAGGTCATTATCGGCAAGCAGCGGCATGGGCCGATCGGCAATATCCAGCTTTTCTTCGATGCGCGCTTCACGCGCTTCAAGGACCTGGAGCGCGCCGACCGGCTGCCGGAGCATTACTGAGGCGTGTCCGGCCTCGGCCAGGCAGATCTGCTGATCGATCTCGCGGCGCTGGTCGCGAACTGGCGCCGGATCGCGGACATGGTCGCGCCGGCGGAGACGGCAGGGGTCGTCAAGGCGAACGGCTACGGCCTTGGCGCCGCCGAGGTGGCGAGGGCGCTGTCGGCGGCGGGCTGCCGCACCTTCTTCGTCGCCCACCCCGCCGAGGCGCTCGCCCTGCGGCCCCTCCTGCCGGCCGACCGCGCGATATTCGTGCTGCATGGAGCGCCGAAGGGCGCGGGCGCGGCACTGGCCGGAGCGGGCATCGTGCCGGTCCTCAACACCCTGGCGGAGATCGAGGCATTCGCCGCCCTCGGCCGCGCGCGGGGCGGGCTGCCGGCAGCGATCCAGATCGATACCGGCATGACCCGCCTTGGGCTCCGGCAAGGCGAGGTCGAGGCGATCGCCGCCCGGCCCGGGCTGCTCGACGGCATCGAACTTCGCCTGGTGATGAGCCATCTCGCCTGCGCCGACGAACGGGCGCATCCGATGAATGCCCGACAGCAGGCCGGGTTCGAGCATCTCCGCCGCCTCCTGCCCCCGGCACCAGCCTCGCTTGCCAATTCGGCCGGCTGCTTCCTCGGCCGCGAATTCCATCTCGATCTGGTGCGCCCCGGCATCGCCCTCTATGGCGGCAGAGTGCTCGCGGACGGCCCGAACACTATGCGGGAAGTCGTTAGAATCGTTGCCAGAATCCTTCAGGTTCATGCAATTGACACTCCCCGGACCGTTGGCTATGGTGCCAGCCACTCGATGCCCGCAGGGGGGCGCATCGCCACCGTGGCGGTGGGATATGCGGACGGCTATCCGCGAGCGCTCGGCAATCGCGGCTTCGCGGTGATCGATGGTTTTCGGGTGCCGGTCGTAGGGCGGGTTTCAATGGATTTGCTGACCTTGGACGTCTCCGCCCTGCCCAGCCAGTCGATCCGGGTCGGCCAGGACGTCCATATCCTGGGCGGCGGGGTGCCGGCGGACGAGCTTGCCGCCCTGGCGGGAACCATCGACTACGAACTCTTCACCCGCCTCGGCGCGCGCTATCGCCGGACCTATCTCGGCCCGGCGGCATGAACTTTCTCGCGCTGATCGGCCGGGTGATCCTGGACGGCCTCGAGACGGCCGGCCGCATGGGAATGTTCGCCGGCAACGGCGTGCGCCATGCCGTCCTGCCCCCCTTCTACTTTCGGCTGATCGGCCGACAGATGCTTGCCATCGGCTATTTCTCCCTGCCGGTCGTCGGGCTGACGGCGCTCTTCACCGGCATGGTGCTGGCCCTGCAGATCTATATCGGCAGCGCGCGCTTCAATGCCGAAAGCGCGGTCGCCACCATCGTCGTCATCGGCATCACGCGCGAACTGGGACCGGTGCTGGGCGGGCTGATGGTGGCCGGACGGGTCAGCGCCGCAATCGCGGCGGAGATCGGCACCATGCGCGTCACCGAGCAGATCGACGCGCTGGTCACCCTCTCCACCAACCCGTTCAAGTATCTGGTGGCGCCGCGGCTCTGGGCGGCGACCATCACCCTGCCCCTCCTGGTGCTGGTGGCGGACACGATCGGGGTCATGGGCGGCTATCTGATCGGCACGCAGAAGCTTGGCTTCAATGCCGGCTCCTATCTCAAGAACACGCTCGACTTCCTGGAGACGGCCGACGTCGTCTCCGGACTGGTCAAGGCCGCGGTGTTCGGCTTCATCATCGCCCTGATGGGCTGCTATCACGGATTCCATTCCAAGGGCGGCGCGCAGGGCGTCGGCCGGGCGACGACCGACGCGGTCGTCTCCGCCTCGATCCTGATCCTGATCGCGAATTACATCGTCACCGAGCTTTTCTTCGCCAAATGACCGCACCCCCGAAAATATCCATACGCGGGCTGCGCAAGTCGTTCGGCTCGAAGCTGGTCCTCGACGGAATCGACCTGGATGTGGAGCGCGGCGAGTCGCTGGTGATCATCGGCGGGTCGGGTTCGGGCAAGTCAGTGACACTGAAATGCGTGCTTGGGCTGATCCGCCCCGATGCCGGCTCGATCAGGATCGATGGCACGGAGGTGGTCGGCATGCGCGGCGATGCGCGGGACGAGATGCTGCGCAAGTTCGGCATGCTCTTCCAGGGCGCTGCGCTGTTCGACAGTCTCAAGGTCTGGGAGAACGTGGCCTTCGGCCTGATCGAGGGGCGCCATATGCCGCGCGCCAAGGCGCGCGAGGTCGCGCTGCAGAAACTGGCGCAGGTCGGGCTCGGGGTCGAGGTGGGCGAGTTGAGCCCGGCGGAACTCTCCGGCGGCATGCAGAAGCGCGTCGCCCTGGCGCGCGCCATCGCCGCCGAGCCTGAAATCATCTTCTTCGACGAGCCGACCACCGGCCTCGATCCGATCATGGCCGACGTGATCAACGACCTGATCGTGCAGTGCGTGAAGCGGCTTGGCGCCACCGCGCTTTCCATCACCCACGACATGGCCTCGGCACGCAAGATCGCCGACCGCATCGCCATGCTCTACAAGGGGCGGCTGATCTGGGTCGGACCGGTCAAGGACATCGATCATTCGCAGAACGCCCATGTGGACCAGTTCATCAACGGACGGGCCGAAGGGCCTATCCAGATGGAGGTCCTTCGGCCCTGAGGTGGCGCAGGCCCACGCCGCCGCACCGGAGCTTGGCTTTTAGGAATGGCGAAATCGGAACCCCGCTATGTCTGCCAGGGCTGCGGCGCCCTCTACCGGCGCTGGCAGGGCCGCTGCGATGATTGCGGCGAGTGGAACATGATCCTGCTGGAAGCGCCGCGCCAGGTGGTGCCGAAGGGCCTGTCCGCCGGCAAGGGGCAGGTGATCGGCTTCTCGCCGCTCGACCATGCCGAGAGCGAGGCGCCGCGCTGGCTCACCGGCATCGGCGAACTCGACCGGGTGCTGGGCGGCGGCCTGGTGGCGGGTTCGGCCATCCTTATCGGCGGCGATCCCGGCATCGGCAAGTCGACCCTGTTGCTCCAGGCGGTGGCGGAGCTGGCGCGCAAGGGCGTGACATGCGCCTATGTCTCGGGCGAGGAAGCGACCGGCCAGATCGCCATGCGCGCGCGGCGCATCGGCCTGCAGGACTCGCCCGTGCGCCTGGCCGCCGCCACCAACCTGCGCGATATCGTGACCTCGCTCGAGGCCGGCGGATTTCCGCGCGTGGTGGTGATCGATTCGATCCAGACCATGTTCGCCGACAACATCGAATCGGCGCCGGGCACCGTGGCCCAGGTCAGGGCCGCCTCGCAGGAGCTGATCCGGCTCGCCAAGCAGGAGGAGATGGCCGTCTTCCTGGTCGGCCACGTGACCAAGGAGGGCCAGATCGCCGGCCCGCGGGTGGTCGAGCACATGGTCGACACCGTGCTGTATTTCGAGGGCGACCGCGGCCATCAGTTCCGCATCTTGCGCGCGGTGAAGAACCGCTTCGGTCCGACCGACGAGATCGGCGTCTTCGCCATGACCGACAAGGGCCTGAGCGAGGTGCCCAACCCCTCCGCCCTGTTCCTCGGCAGTCGGTCGGGCAATGTCTCGGGCGCCGCCGTCTTCGCCGGCATGGAAGGCACGCGGCCGCTCCTGGTCGAGATCCAGGCCCTGGTCGCGCCCTCCTCGCTCGGCACGCCGCGCCGGGCAGTGGTCGGCTGGGATTCCGGCAGGCTCGCCATGATCATCGCCGTGCTCGAGGCGCGTTGTGGCGTCGCAATCGGCATGAACGATGTCTATCTGAACGTGGCCGGCGGTCTGCGGATCGGCGAGCCGGCGGCCGACCTCGCGGTGGCGGCGGCGCTGGTCTCCTCACTGACCGACACGCCGCTGCCGGAAGAGACGGTGGTCTTCGGCGAGATCAGCCTCGCGGGCGAGGTGCGGCCGGTCGGCCAGGCGGAAGCCCGGCTCAAGGAAGCGGCCAAGCTCGGCTTCTCCCAGGCGCTGGTGCCGGCGGGGCTCGGCCAGCGCCAGCAGCCGATCCGCCTTGCCGAGTTCGACCGGCTGACGCAACTATTGGATCTCTTTCCCGACCTGACCAGGCGGCGAAACTGAGCGAAGGATTCGGCAGGCGGCAGATGGATTCATTGCCTATCAATCCGGTCGATCTCGGGGTCATCGTCATCCTGCTGCTCTCGGGCGTGATCGCCTTCTATCGCGGCTTCGTGCGCGAGACGCTCGCGGTCGGCGTCTGGGTCGGCGCGGCCTTCGCCACGCTCTATGGCTTCGAGCCGGCGCAACCCTTCCTGCGGCACTACCTCTCCCCGCTCCTCCTCGCCGACGCGGTGACCGGGATCACCATCTTCATCCTCGCCCTCATCGTTCTGACCCTGATCGGCAACCAGATTTCGGCCAAGGTCCAGAAGAGCCAGATGGGCGCGCTCGACCGCTCGCTCGGTTTCGTGTTCGGGCTCTTTCGCGGGGCCGTGGTGGCCGCCATCGCCTATCTGGTGCTGGCCTGGGTCATGCCGCCGCAGGAAAGGCCGGACTGGTTCCGCACCGCCCGCACCCTGCCGCTGCTGGCCGATGGCGGCGAACTGCTGCTGCGACTGCTGCCCGAATCGGCGCAAAACCGCAGCCGGGAGGCCATTGGCGCCGGCGCCGAGCAGGCACGCGATGCC
The DNA here is from genome assembly GCA_026126165.1 of Alphaproteobacteria bacterium. GTDB lineage: Bacteria > Pseudomonadota > Alphaproteobacteria > Ferrovibrionales > Ferrovibrionaceae > JAHCJQ01. The sequence continues at coordinate 12,691 of JAHCJR010000049.1, read as the reverse complement.
GCCGAACGGGCGCGGGCGCTGGAACGGGCGACGCGGCCGCTGCTCCAGCCCGCCAGCCCCGCGAGCGAGCCTTCCGGCGCTGACTCCGGCGGTGAAACCGGCTATAAGAGCGAGGAGCGCCGTGCACTCGACGGCCTGATCCGAGGCAGCCAGGAAAAGTGAACATGCGCGAGCAGCCCGCCGCACTGCGACCCTTGGTCACGAACCCTTTCGACGACGACAAGCTGCGCGAGGAATGCGGCGTCTTTGGCATCTTCGATGCGCCGGATGCGGCGGCCCATGCGGCACTCGGGCTGCACGCCCTCCAGCATCGCGGGCAGGAGGCGGCCGGCATCGTAACCTTCGATGGCGAGCGGTTTCACGGCCACCGCGCGCTTGGCCATGTCGGCGCCACCTTCAACAGCGAGAAGGTCATCGGCGATCTGCGCGGACGCACCGCGCTCGGCCATGTGCGCTACGCCACCACCGGCGAGACGATGCTCCGCAACGTGCAGCCGATCTTCGCGGAACTGGTGTTCGGCGGGCTCGCCATCGCTCACAACGGCAACCTGACCAACGCGCAGATCCTGCGCAAGGACCTGGTCAGGCGCGGCTGCATCTTCCAGTCCACCATGGACACCGAGGTCATCACCCACCTGATGGCGGTAAGCCGCTATCATTCCGTGGTCGACCGCCTGATCGACGCGATGAAACAGGTCGAAGGCGCCTATTCCCTGATCCTGCTGACCAAGGAGGGGCTGATCGGCATGCGCGATCCGCATGGCGTGCGGCCGCTCGTGCTCGGCAACCTGAAGGGGGCGCCGATCCTCGCCTCGGAGACATGCGCCCTCGATATCATCGGCGCGGATTTCGTGCGCGAGGTCGAACCGGGGGAGATGGTGGTGATCGGCGAGGGCGGCATCGTCAGCCGCAAACCCATGGCTCCGGTCCGCACCCGTTTCTGCATCTTCGAGTACATCTATTTCGCGCGGCCGGACTCGGTCATGGAAGGCACCAACGTCTACGAGGTGCGCAAGAAGATCGGCGCCGAACTGGCGCGTGAGGCCGGCGTGCCGGCTGACGTGGTGATCCCGGTCCCCGATTCCGGCGTGCCGGCGGCAATCGGCTATGCGGCGGAAAGCGGCATTCCATTCGAGCTCGGCATCATCCGCAACCATTACGTGGGACGCACCTTCATCGAACCGACGGACAACATCCGCCATCTCGGGGTGAAGCTCAAACACAACGCCAACCGGCATTCGATCGAAGGCAAGCGCGTCATACTGGTCGACGATTCGATCGTCCGGGGCACCACTTCGACCAAGATCGTCGCCATGGTGCGCGAGGCCGGCGCCCGCGAGGTGCACATGCGCATCGCCTCGCCGCCCACGACCAATTCCTGCTTCTACGGCGTCGACACGCCGAAGCGCTCCCAGCTTCTCGCCGCCACGCATGATCTGGACAGCATGCGCCAGCTCATCGGCGTCGACAGCCTCGCTTTCATCAGCATGGACGGGCTCTATCGCGCCATGGGGGAAAAGGCGCGCGACAACCGTGCGCCGCAATACTGCGATGCCTGTTTTTCGGGCGATTATCCGATACCGCTGACCGATCAACTGGGGGGTAACACGGCGCAGCTCTCGCTGCTGGCCGAACGCGCGTGAGGGCCGATTGATCCGCGACGTGCTGCTGGGGGCCATGGCCTGCATCGGGGCCGCGCTGTTCAGCCAGGTCCCCGCCTTCCTGCAACAATACCTCCAGCGCCTTGGCGGCCATCTCGACGAGGCGCGCCGGCTGCGCGAGCAGGCGCCGCATCTCCTCACCCGGATCGACGAGTTGCGCATGGCCCATGACAGCCTGCTGATGGCCGAGCCACTGGCCAGGCCATTCGTCGCCGTGCGTCATCTCCAGAAGGATATCGCGCTCCGCGCGCTGGAATTCTTTCAGCCCGCCCTGCCGCTCACTCTGGAGGGTCTGATGTATGCCGGCGCGGGCATGGTCTTTGCCGTGCTGGTCTTCAACTTGCTGTCGCTGCCTTTCCGGGGTAAGGGAAGGGCGCGCCAGGCCTGATGCCGGCGGCGCCGGACAGCAAGCAGCCCAGCAGCGAGCGGCAAGTGCCTGAAGACATGAAATTGCGGGATCGTGTCGCCCTCGTCACCGGGGCGAGCCGGGGGATCGGACGGGCGGTGGCGAAGCTCTTCGCCGCCCAGGGCGCCCATGTCCTCCTTCTTGCCCGCACGATCGGCGCACTCGAAGAAGTGGACGATGAGATCCAGCAGGCTGGCGGAACCGCGACGCTTGTGCCCCTGGACCTGCTTGACCTGGCAGGCATCGATCGCCTGGCCCAGCCGATCCTGGAACGCTTCCGCCGCCTCGACATCCTGGTCGCGAATGCCGGGATGCTGGGCCGGCTCACGCCCTTGCAGCAGTTCCCGCCCGATCTGTGGGAAAAGACGTTCACGCTGAATGTCCATGCCAACTGGCGCTTGATTCGCGCGCTGGACCCGCTGCTGCGCGCATCGCCATCCGGTCGCGCCATCTTCGTCACTTCGGGAATAACGCGGCATCTGCCAGCCTATTGGGGCGCCTACGCGGCGTCCAAGGCGGCACTCGAGGCCATGGTGGCCACATATGCGGCGGAGACCCGCAAGAGCAACCTCCGGGTCAATCTGGTCAATCCCGGCCCGACGCGCACGCGCATGCGGGCCGAGGCATTCCCCGGCGAAGATCCGGAGAGCCTGCCGCCGCCGGAGCGGATCGCCGAGGCGTTCCTGCCACTGGCGGAGGCCGGCTGCCGGCTCCATGGTGAATGGGTGGCGGTCGACGAATGGCTGGCCGGGCGGGGCACAAGGCGCCATTGAGCGGCCGTCGGGGTTCCCCGACCCATCGCCCTTGGCTATGATCCGCCACTTCATGCGGGAGCATCCAATGCACGTGGTGATCACCGGCGGCGCCGGCTTCATAGGGCGCCGGCTCTGCCTCGAACTTCTGCGCCGGGGCCAGCTGACGAGCGGCGCGGGTCTGCCGGCCCGCATCGAACACATCACGCTGTTCGACCATCTTCCGCCCGCGCGTCCTGTCAAGGATCCGCGCGTGCGCTACCTCGCCGGCGATATCGGCGATCCGGGTTCGGTGCGGGACGTCATAGCAGCCGGTACCGACAGCGTCTTCCATCTCGCGGCGGTGGTGAGCGCGGAGGCCGAGGCAAACTTCGACCTCGGCATGCGCGTCAATCTCGACGGCACCCGGAACGTTCTGGAAGCCTGCCGCGCCCTGCCCCGGCCGCCACGGCTGGTCTTCACTTCCTCCATCGCCACCTATGGCGGCAAGCTGCCGGACCCGGTCACCGACGAGACCCTGCAGACGCCGCTCACCTCCTATGGCGCGCAGAAGGCGGCGGCGGAGTTCCTCGTTGGCGATTACAGCCGCAAGGGCTTTCTCGATGGCCGCGCGCTTCGCCTGCCCACCATCACCGTCCGCCCGGGCAAGCCCAATCGCGCCGCCTCGACCTGGGTCAGTTCGATCATGCGCGAACCGCTTCAGGGCGAGGACGCGGTCTGCCCGGTCACGCCGGAGACCCGCATGGCCTGCCTCAGCCCGCGGCGCTGCGTCGCCGCCCTGATCCGCGCCCACGAACTGCCGGCGGAGGCCTTGGGAATCTCGCGCTCGATCCTGCTGCCCGGCCTCTCCGTCTCCGCCCGCGAGATGGCGGACGCCGTGCATCGACATGCCGGCAACCGGCGTCTTGGCCGCATCATCTGGGAGCCGGACCCGGCGATCCAGCGAATCGTCGATGGCTGGCCGAAGGCAAGCCGGTCGGCAAGGGCGGCGGCGCTCGGCTTCGAGGGCGATGCGAGTATCGACGAGATCGTCAGGGGTTTCATCGAGGACGAGCTGGAAGGACAGGCCCAATGAAGACGCGACCGAGCGAGGCCAGCATCGAGATGATCCGGCGACTGGTGGCCTTCCCGACGGTCAGTCGCGATTCCAATCTCGACCTGATCCACTGGGTGCGCGACTGGCTGGCGGCACTGGGCGTGGAGAGCCGCCTCGTGCATGACGAGACCGGGGCCAAGGCCAATCTCTTCGCCACCATCGGGCCGAAAGGCAAGGGCGGCGTGATGCTTTCCGGCCATACCGATGTGGTGCCGATCGATGGCCAGGACTGGCAGAGCGATCCTTTTCGCATCACCGAAAAGGATGGCAGGCTCTATGGCCGCGGCACGTCCGACATGAAGAGTTTCGTCGCCATCGCGCTCGCCATGACGCCGGAGATGCTGAAGCGTGACCTTAAGACGCCGATCCATTTCGCCCTCTCCTACGACGAGGAGGTCGGCTGCATCGGCATCCGCCGCCTGATCGATATCCTGAAGGATGCACCGGACCGGCCGGTCGCCTGCATCGTCGGCGAGCCGACCGAGATGAAGGTGGTCAAGGCGCACAAGGGCAAGGTGAGCTACCGTTGCGAGGTGCGTGGCCTCGAATGCCATTCCTCGCTCGCCCATACCGGCGTCAATGCCGTCGAGGCGGCGGCGGAGATCGTCGCGTTGCTCAAGCGCCTGGCGCGCGGGCGGCGCGATGGCGGCCCCTTCGACCGGGACTTCGATCCCCCCTATACGACGATCCATACCGGCCTGATCCGCGGCGGCACCGCGCTCAACATCGTGCCGAAGGACTGCCATTTCGATTTCGAGATCCGCTACCTCCCGGGCGACGATCCGGCGCCGATCTTCGCCGAGGTGGAAGCCTTCGCGCGCGAGGTGCTCGAGCCGGAGATGCACGCGGTCAGCCGCGACAGCTACATTCGCTTCATGCCCCTGTCGACCATTCCCGGTCTCGATACACGCGAGGATGAGGAAGTGGCCAGCCTGGTGAAGAACCTGGCCGGGGCGAACAATGCCGGCAAGGTCGCCTTCGGCACGGAGGCCGGCCTGTTCCAGGAAGCGGGCGTGCCCACCATCGTCTGCGGGCCGGGCTCCATCGAACAGGCGCACAAGCCGAACGAATGGATCGCGCTCGATCAGGTGGCGGCCTGCGAGGCCTTCATGCGCCGCCTGCTGGACCGCCTCGCCGCATGACCGGCTCCGCCGCCCGCGCGGGCAGGAAATACTGTCCGGCGATGGCAAGGGCGATCAGGCCGAAGCCGACGAGATCCGTGTAGAGCCCAGGCTTGATCAGCGTGATCGCCGCGCCGCCCAGCACGACCCGTTGCCACATCGGCGCCGTGCGGAATAGATAGCCCTGCAGGGCCGCCGCAAGGCAGACCACGCCGGTGACGGCCGTCACCACGGTAAGGCCGACCACGCTCCAGTGGCCGATCAGGAGGAGCGATGGCGCGAAGGCGAACATGAAGGGAATGATGTAGCCGGTGGCGCCCAGCTTGACCGCCGCCCATCCGGTGTCCCAGAGCCGTGCCTGCGAGATGCCGCAGGCGGCATAGACGGCGAGCGCGACCGGCGGGGTGATGGCGGAAAGAATGGCGAAGTAGAACACGAACAGATGGGCGGCCTCCACCACGACGCCAAGCTTGACCAGGGCCGGCACCAGCAGGGCCACCTGGATGATGTAGGCCGGCGTCGTCGGCAGACCCATGCCGAGAATGATGCCCGCCACCATGGTGAGCATCAGCGCCGGGACCAGGCTGTCCTGGGCCGCCGCGATGACCACGCCGGTGAAGGTCAGGCCGAGGCCGGTCATGGCGATGACGCCGATGACGATGCCGGCACAGGCGCAGGCGGCGGCGATGCCGAGGGTATTGCGCGCGCCGGATTCGAGTGCCTCGAAAACCGCCTGCCATGTCAGCACCGAGCGCGTGGTCTTGCGCATCAGCACCACCGGAATGACGGAAGCGATGCCCCATAGCGCGGCGAAGGGCGCGCTGTAGCCGGCGATCAGCACGCCGACGATAATGGCCAGCGGGATGAAGAGATGGCCCTTCTCCTTCATCACCAGCGGCAGGCTTGGCAGATCGCCGCGCGGCAGACCCTGCATACCCATGCGCTTGGCCTCGAAATGCACCGCCATGAAGACGGCGAGGTAGAACAGCGCTGCCGGAAGCAGGGCGTAGACCGCGACCGTGAGGTAGCTGACGCCGAGGAACTCCGCCATGACGAAAGCGGCGGCGCCCATGATCGGCGGCATGATCTGCCCGCCCGTCGAGGCGACGGATTCCACCGCGCCGGCGAATGACGGGCGATAGCCGATCCGCTTCATCATCGGGATGGTGAAAGTGCCGGTGGTCATCACGTTGGCGACCGCGCTACCGGAGATGGTGCCGAACAGGCCGCTGGTGATGACCGCAACCTTGGCCGGGCCGCCCGCGGTGTGGCCGGCGATGCTCATCGCGAAATCCATGAAGAGCTGGCCGGTCCCGGTGCGCTCGACGAAGGCGCCAAACAGGATGAAGAGGATGACGTAAGTGGCCGAGACGCTGAGCGGAATGCCGAAGATGCCCTCGGTAGTGAGATACATCATCTCGATGAAGGCATCGGGCCTGACATCGGCGAAAAGAAAGGCATAGGCGATGAAGACCAGTGCCGTGATCGGCAGGGCAAGGCCGATGACGCGCCGCGTCGCCTCCAGCACGATCAGCACGAACAGCGTTCCCAGGATGAAATCGCTGGTGGTGATGTCGTCGACGAAAACGAAGCGGTCGTAGAGATATTTGTGATTGGCCCAGAGATAGCCGATGGTGACGCAGGAAAGCACCACCAGCGCCAGGTCCAGCAGGTTCGGGATGCCGGCCTCACGGCGCCGGACGAAACCCGGGAAGATGAGGAAGATCAGCACCAGCGCGAAGAGCAGGTGCGTGCCGCGGAAGAAGAACGCCTCCGGCGCGCCGATATAGGCGATCACCAGGTGATAGACCGACATGGCGGCGGCGAGAAGCGAAACGCCGACCTTCAGGTACGCGCCGAACGAACGTTCAGCCGGTGCGAGGCCCATGCGGCTCTCCGCGGCAGGATGTTGACGCCGGATGCGGGCGGCGGACGGCGGAGGTTCGCTCCGCCATCCGCCTTTCCGATCACATCACCTTGGCTTCCTTGTAGTACTTGAGCGCGCCGGGATGGTGCGGCACGCCGACATTGGCCGCCATGTCCTTCGCCGACAGGCCCTTCACGGCCGCGACCACCGCGCCGAGCTGGTCGACATTCTCCGCCAGCGCCTTGGTGATCCGGTAGACCCTGTCCTCCGGCAGGCTGCAGCTCGCGATCAGGTGGGTCCAGGTGCCGATGGTCTGGATGTCCTTGTCCTGCTTCGGATAGCTGCCGGCCTTGATGATCCGCTTGTCATAGCCGGCATTGATCTTCTGCAGCTCCTTGAGCTTTTCGTCGGGGACTTCGAGCACGCGGATGTCGCGCGCGCTCGCCAGGTCCATCACCGAGGAAGCCGGCACCGTCGTGATCAGGGTGAAGGCCTGGGCCTGGTTGTCCTTGAGCTGGGCCACGGAGTCGTTGTAGGAGCCGTGGCTGACATTGCGCAGCTTCCCGTAGTCGAGCCCATAGACGCGCAGGACGTCGCGGGTCATCTGCTCGCCGGTATTGCCGCGCTGCTGCGTGGTCAGGCCCTTGCCGGTCATGTCGGCAACTGTTTTCACGCCGCTGTCCGTCGTGGCGACCATATGGAAATACTGGAAGTAGAGCGTCGCCACCTGGCAGACATTGCTCTGCTTCTTGTCGAAGGGCGGCCGGCCCTCGACGCCGTCGACGGACGACACCGCGTTGCCGAATCCGAGTTCGGCCTTGCCTTCCTGCACGCCCTTGACGTTCGAGATGCCCGCACCGGGCAGGACCTGGACCGAGGTCCCGGGCACGTTCTTCTCGATGATGTTCTGGATCGCGCCACCCAGCGGATACCAGGAACCGCCCTGCGGACCGGTCATCAGTTTCATGGTCTGCGCGCCGGCGGGCATGGCAAGCCCGCCGGCGAGGAGCGCGGTGGCAATGGCGACATAGGACACTGACTTCATCATTTCCTCCCAATTGCTTGTGCTCTTTTTGATGGGGTCAGTATAGGGACGGCGCGGCCGACAGCAAACCGGTTCTGTCCGCCGCAGCCGGCCTTCGTGAGCGTGGCGCACGGCGCCCGGCGCGCCATCACGAGGCTTGCATCGCCCCGCGCGCCGGGTTATCCACCTGCGTCCCCGCCAGCGACCCGGGCCGAAGCATCGGGATGATGCGGGGAAATCGGGAGGAACGACTCGCCACACGGACTTGAAAAGTCCTTGTATTTCTGTGACTTGACTGACGTTCCCGAACCTGAATCGCACACCCGATCCTGCCCCGGAGGCCCGCTTGGATATCCGCAACATCGCCATCATCGCCCATGTCGATCATGGCAAGACCACCCTGGTGGACTGCCTGCTGCGCCAGAGCGGCACGTTCCGCGAGAACGAGCGGGTGGCGGAACGGGTGATGGATTCCAACGATCTCGAACGCGAGCGCGGCATCACCATCCTGGCGAAATGCACTTCGGTCATCTGGAAGGGGACGCGCATCAACATCGTCGATACGCCCGGCCATGCCGATTTCGGCGGCGAGGTGGAGCGGATCCTCAGCATGGTCGATGGCGTCGTCGTCCTGGTCGACGCCGCCGAGGGGCCGATGCCGCAGACCAAGTTCGTCACCTCCAAGGCGTTGCGGCTCGGCCTGCGGCCGATCGTGGTCATCAACAAGGTCGACCGGCCGGACGCCCGCGCGCACGAAGTGCACGACGAAGTCTTCGACCTGTTCGCCGCGCTTGACGCGAACGACGAACAGCTCGACTTCCCGACCCTATTCGCCTCCTCGAAGCAGGGCTGGGCCGCCACCGGGCTCGAGGCGGAGCGCAAGGACATGACCCCGCTGTTCGATCTCGTGCTGCGCCATGTCCCGCCGCCGGAAGCCGAGCCGGATCGGCCCTTCCGGATGCTCGTCACCACGCTGGAAGCGGACAATTTCCTTGGCCGCGTGCTCACCGGGCGCATCCATGACGGACGCATCCGCACCAACAGCACGATCAAGGCGATCGGCGCCGACGGCCGGACGATCGAGCAGGCCCGCGTCACCAAGCTGCTCTCCTTCCGCGGCATCGAGCGGATCCCGATCGAGGAAGCGGAAGCGGGCGATATCGTGGCCATCGCCGGCCTCAAGACCGCGACGGTCGCCGACACGCTGTGCGAACTCGCCGTCTCGGAGCCGATCGCCGCCCAGCCGATCGATCCGCCGACCCTCGCCATGACTTTCTCGGTCAACGACAGCCCGCTGGCGGGGCGGGAGGGCAGCAAGTTGACCAGCCGTGTCATCCGCGACCGCCTGTTGCGCGAGGCGGAGGGCAATGTCGCCATCCGCATCCGCGAGACGGAAGGCAAGGATGCCTTCGAGGTCGCCGGCCGTGGCGAATTGCAGCTCGGCGTCCTGATCGAGACCATGCGGCGGGAAGGCTTCGAGCTTTCGATCAGTCGCCCGCGCGTCCTTTTCCAGACCGATCCGGTCAGCGGCCAGCAGCTCGAACCCATCGAAGAGGTGGTCATCGACGTGGACGACGAATTCTCCGGCGTGGTGGTGGAAAAACTCTCGCAGCGCAAGGGCGAGCTTCAGGAACTGCGCCCCTCCGGCGGCAACAAGACGCGCATCGTCTTCCATGCGCCCTCGCGCGGCCTGATCGGCTACCATGGCGAGTTCCTCACCGACACGCGCGGCACCGGCGTGATGAACCGGCTGTTCCATGGCTATGCGCCGCACAAGGGAACCATTCCGGGCCGGCGCAAGGGCGTGCTGGTCTCCAACGCCACCGGCCAGGCGGTGGCCTATGCGCTCTGGAACCTCGAGGAGCGCGGGCCGATGTTCATCGATCCCGGCGTCGACGTCTATGTCGGCATGATCATCGGCGAGCACACCCGCGACAACGATCTCGACGTGAACCCGCTCAAGGCCAAGCAGCTCACCAACATCCGCACCGTGATGAAGGACGAGGCGGTAAGGCTGACCCCGCCGCGCCGCCTTTCCCTCGAACAGGCGATCGCCTATGTGGAGGATGACGAGCTGGTCGAGGTGACGCCGAAGTCGATCCGGCTTCGCAAACGCTTTCTCGATCCGAACGAGCGCAAGAAGCAGGCCCGCGCCGCCGGCTGATCCAGGCTTTGACAGGCTCCGGCCGCGTCCTTAAACAGGACGTGATCCTGCCAGGGGGAGCCCCATGAGCTTCGAGGACAAGATCGCCGAGCATGCACGCCGAACCGCCCGGGCAAAGGCGATGGGAGGCCCGGAAAAACTCGCGCGCCGCGCGGCGGAGGGCCTGCTCAACGCGCGCGAACGCCTCGCCATGCTGGCCGATCCGGGGAGCTTCAGCGAGATCGGCCTCTTCGCCGTGTCCGCCCGGCCGGAAGACCGGGAACGCTCGCCCGCGGACGGCGTCGTCAGCGGATATGCCAGGATCGATGGCAGGGAAGTGGCGCTCGCCGCCTCCGACCTCACCGTGCTTGGCGCCTCCTCCGCCCGGGTCGCCAGCCAGAAGATCGCACATCTGCGCAACAGCGCCATCCGCAATGGCATGCCGTTCCTGCTGCTCGGCGAATGCGCGGGCGCGCGCATGCCCGATGCCCAGGGTGCCGCCGGCATGGGCGGCATCGGACTTGGCTATGGCTTCAACCGCCGGCGCGAGACGCCATGGATCACCGCCATCCTCGGCCCCTCCTTCGGCCTTTCGACCTGGTTCGCCGTGCAGTCGGATTTCGTCGTCATGCGCAAGGGCGCGGCGCTCGCCGTGTCCAGCCCGAAGGTGACTGCGGTCGCCATCTCCGAGGAAATCGATCCGGAAGAACTCGCCGGCTGGCGTTTGCAAAGCGAAGTGACCGGGCTTGTGGATCAGGTGACCGAGACGGATGAGGAAGCACTCGCGGTGATCCGGCGACTGCTTGCCTATCTGCCCGGCCATGCGGGGGAACTGCCGCCAGAGGCACCGGAGCGCGCACCCGCGCGACCGGCCGAGGAAATCCTCGCCCTGCTTCCGGAATCGCGCGGCAAGGTCTACGACGCGCGCAAGGTGCTGGAATGCATCTTCGATGCGGGCAGCCTGTTCCCGTTCAAGGAACGCTTCGGACGCTCGATCTTCACCGGACTGGCCCGCCTCGCCGGCCGCAGCATCGGCGTCATCGCCTGCAATCCCCTGTTCAAGGGCGGCGCGCTCGATGCCGATGCCTGCGACAAGGCGGCGAGCTTCATCGTCTTCTGCGACAGCTACAACATTCCCTTCGTTCAATTCGCCGACACGCCCGGTTTCCTGATCGGCCAGGCGGGCGAGCGCCAGCGCGTCGGCGGCAAGATCATGAACTATGTCCAGGCACTGGAACTCGCCAGCGTGCCGAAGCTCGCCGTCATCATGCGCAAGAGCTATGGGCAAGCCTATCTCAATCTCGGCGGCGGGCTGTCGGACGAGATCGCCGCCTGGTTCACCTCCGAGATCGGCTTCGTCGATCCGGCGGTCGGCGTCTCCGTGGTCCACAATCTCCGGCGCGAGCAGGACCCGGCGCGCTACGACGAACTGGCCCGGGCGATGGCGCGCGACAATTCCCCCTACGACCTGGCGGGAATATTCGCGGCACAGACCGTGATCGATCCGCGCGAGACGCGGGACTGGCTGCAGCGTATGCTCGAGGTGCACCGGCGACGCCCGGGCGGTGGCATCGGCAACCACCGGCTGAGCGTCTGGCCGACAACGCTTTGAGGCAGGCGGAGAGGAACGGAGAACGTGGCCATCATCGAGGTCAGGTCGGAGATCACTGGCAAGGTCTGGCGCCTGGACGCCAGCATGGGAGAGTTGCTTGACGAAGAGGCGCCGATCATGACGCTCGAATCCATGAAGATGGAGATCCCCGTTCTCGCCCCGGTCGCCGGCAGGCTCAAGGAAATCCTCGTCGCGGAGGGCGAGCCGGTCAAGGAAGGCCAGGTGGTGGCGAGGCTGGAAACCTGAGACGGCAGGCTTCCAGGTGAGCGCGCGGGCCATTTTGGTGCGGGAGCTCGGGCCACCCGCACGTCACCGGATCGAGCCCGTCGACGTTCCGGCGCCGGGCTCCGGCGAGGCGCGCGTCGCGATCGCGGCCGCCGGGATGAACTTTCCCGACCTTCTCATGCTCGAGGGCCGCTATCAGTATCGCCCGGAACTGCCCTTCATCCCGGGCATGGAGGCGGCCGGCACGGTGATCGGGACGGGCCCCGATGCGAGCCGATTCCACCCCGGCGACCGGGTCATCGTGCGCATGCGCAATGGCGCTTTTGCGGAACAGGTGAACCTGCGCGAGGAGCAGCTTCTCCCGCTTCCTGCCGGGATGAGCTTCGCCGAAGGCGCGACCTTCAGCGTCGCGGCGATCACCGCCATTCATGCCCTCGCCGACCGGGGACGCCTCCGGAAGGGCGAGACGCTGCTGGTGCTCGGCGCCGCCGGCGGCGTTGGCCTGGCGGCGGTGGAGTTCGGCGCGCGTCTCGGTGCACAGGTCATCGCCGCCTGCGCCGGTCCGGAAAAAGCCTCGATCGCACGTGCGCGCGGCGCGCATCATGTGGTCGATCACGCGCGGGAAGATCTGCGCGAGCGGGTCCTCGAACTGACCGGCGGCCGGGGCGCGGACGTGATCTACGACCCGGTCGGAGGTTCGGGCTTCGACGCTTCGATGCGCTGCATCGGTTGGGGCGGGCGGCTGCTGGTCATAGGTTTCGCGACCGGGACCATTCCACGCCTC
>JAHCJR010000048.1 GCA_026126165.1 Alphaproteobacteria bacterium | reverse complement strand
GCTCGATTTCGGCATCCGCTGCGTCATCGCGCCGTCCTTCGCCGACATCTTCTTTTCCAACTGCTTCAAGAACGGCATGCTGCCCATCGTCCTGCCCGCAGGCACGGTGGACAAGCTTATGGACGATGCCAGGCGCGGCGCCAACGCGACCGTGACGGTCGATCTGGAGAAGCAGGAGATCCGCGGTCCCGATGGCGGCACCATCCGCTTCGACATCGATCCGTTCCGCAAGCATTGCCTGCTGAACGGTCTCGACGATATCGGCCTGACCATGCAGAAGGCGCCGGCGATCGAGAATTTCGAGGCGAAACAGAAGCTCTCCGAACCCTGGCTCTATCGCTGAGCCGGCGCGAGCACGATCACAGCAAACCTTGTCCGAGGAAGGAAGCCTGATGGCTGCCAACAAGAATCTTCTGATCCTGCCAGGCGATGGCATCGGGCCGGAAGTCATGCGTCAAGTGCGCCGCGTCGTCGACTGGATGGACAAGCGCCGGGCCGTGCGCTTCGACGTGCAGGAGGACCTGGTGGGCGGCGCGGCGATCGACGCGCATGGCGTGCCCATCGCCGACCAGACCATGGACAAGGCGATGAATGCCGACGCCGTGCTGCTCGGCGCCGTCGGCGGCCCGAAATGGGATAATCTGGAGTTCGCCAAGAAGCCCGAGCGCGGCCTGCTGCGCCTGCGCAAGGAAATGCAGCTCTTCGCCAACCTGCGGCCGGCCATCTGCTTCCCGGCGCTCGCCGATGCCTCGACCCTGAAGCGCGAGCTGGTGGAGGGTCTCGACATCATGATCGTGCGCGAGCTGACGGGCGGCGTCTATTTCGGCGAGCCGCGCGGCATCACCGAACTCCCCGACGGGCAACGGCGTGGCGTCAACACGCAGGTCTACACGACGAACGAGATCCGCCGCGTCGCCCGCGTCGCCTTCGAGCTGGCGCGCAAGCGCCAGAAGCGCGTCACCTCCTGCGAGAAGGCGAATGTCATGGAGAGCGGCGTCCTCTGGCGCGAGGAAGTGCAGAAGCTGCATGACGAGGAATACCGCGATGTCGAGCTGCAGCACATGTATGCCGACAACGCGGCCATGCAGCTCGTGCGCGCGCCCAAGCAGTTCGACGTCATCGTCACCGACAATCTTTTCGGCGACATCCTGTCGGACGAGGCGGCGATGCTGACCGGCTCGCTCGGCATGCTGCCTTCCGCCTCGCTCGGCGACATTGACGAGACCGGCAGGCGCAAGGCGCTCTACGAGCCGGTGCATGGCTCCGCGCCCGACATTGCCGGTCGCAATCTCGCCAATCCGATCGCGACGCTCCTCTCCTTCGCCATGTCGCTGCGCTACAGCTTCGACATGGGCGAGGAAGCGGACCTGATCGAGAAGGCGGTCCAGCAGGTGCTCGATACCGGCATCCGCACCGCCGACATCATGCAGAAGGGCGCGGCCAAGGTCTCGACCACAACCATGGGGGACAGCATCCTCATGGCTCTCGACCGCATGTCCGCCTGAAGCCGGTGCGACAGGATTTCCGGCCTAGGCATCATTACGGCATTGCGAAAAGCGCCGATTCGGGGCTTTCTCTGCATCGGGGGCAGGCCGACGCGAGGCAGTGAACCATGCGCCGCGCGCCCCATTCTTGGGCAATCGCGGGGGCACGCGCTTGGCTTACGTTCGCTATCCGGTGGCATCACCTTACCGCCTGGTCACGGCGCTCTTTCGCGACCGGAGCCAGCCGGCTGACTTCATCCATTATGCCTTCGCGCAGTTCATCTGGCGCAAGCGCGATGCGAAGCACTATCTGCTTCTGGCGCTGGCATTCCTTCTCTGGCCGTTGGTGTTCATCGGTGCCTCGCTGCATTTCACCAGGCGCTGCGGGGCGAAGGTCAGGAAGCTCACCGGCAAGGGCATCACGCGCCAGGTGATGGAACAGCTCTACTGCGCCGTCGTGCATTCGGTCTCGCCGGGCAAGTATTACATCTTCGATCTCTACAAGGACGAACGGCGGGCGAAAGCGGGCGAGCTGATCATCCGTTACGAGTTCAAGGGCGGCATCCATAGCCTCATGCAGGCCTGGACCGCGCGCAAGGGTGCGACCACGAAGCAGACGCTCAACAACAAGGTCGATTTCGCCATTCGCTGCAAGAAGCATGGCGTGGAGGCGATCGGCGTCATCTGCTCGGTCGAGGAGGGCGGTCGTCTGGTCTGGGTCGACCATGCGGGGCCGGAGCTCCCCGAGCGCGATCTCTTCCTCAAGCCGACCAAGGGCAAGGGCGGGCGCGGCTGCGAGCGCTGGGATTATGCCGGCAATGGCCGCTACCGCGATATTGCCGGCAAGGAGATGACCGCCGCCGAACTGCTCGCCCATGTGAAGGAACTCGGCCGCGACAAGCTCTACATGGTGCAGCCGCGCGCGGTGAACCATCCCGACCTCGCCGGCCTCTGCGGCGCGGCGCTCAGTTCCATGCGGATCATGTCGGTGATGAACGATCGCGGCGAGCCCGAGGTGCTGTTCGCGGTCTTCAAGATTTCCGGGCGCGGCGACAGCGTCGTCGACAATTTCCATGCCGGCGGGTTTGTCTGCAAGGTCGATATGGCGACCGGCGAACTGGGCGCCGCGACCGACTGGGGCATCAAGGAGCCGGGGCGCTGGATCACCAGGCATCCGGTGACCGGCGCGCCGGTCGAGGGCGCGAGGCTTCCGCTCTGGCGGGAAACGGTGGACCTGGTGCGGCGGGCGCACCTTGCCTTCGCCGACCGGCCGGCGGTCGGCTGGGATGTCGCCATCACCGACCAGGGCCCGATGATCGTCGAAGGGAACGGCCAGTTCGGCCTGGACATGGTGCAGCGGACCCATGCAAGTCCTGCCGGCAATTCGCGCTTCTGCGCGCTCTATTGCTGGCATATCGCCCAGGCGCTCAGGGACATGTACGGCCTCGACGCCACGCCGCCGGCGCTGGTTCCTCCGGCCTTGCCGCAGGCCTCCGCGGCCTGAGGCGTCAGAGGCTCAGGCCACCGTCGATGCCGATGCACTGGCCGGTGATGTAGGCGGCATCGGCGGAGGCCAGGAAGGCGATCAGCGCCGCCACCTCCGCCGGGGCGCCGTGGCGGCGCAGCGGGATGGCCGCCTCGCGCCGGGCCCGGGCCTCGGCCGAGACCTTCATCGTTTCCTTCTCGATATAGCCGGGCAGCACCACGTTCACCGTGCCGCCGGAGGGCGCGAGTTCGGCGGCGAGCGCTTTTGCCATGGCCTCCATGGCAGCCTTCGCCGCCGCCGAGGCGGGAAAGGTCTCGCCGGCTGCGCCGAAGCGGTGCGCGACGAAGGAGCCTACGGCGATCACGCGCGCGGCGGAGGAATCCTTGAGGGCCGGCAGGGCCGTTCGCGCCATCAGGAAGAAGGCGCGCGCGATCGCCCGATGCGAGGCATCGTAGGCAGCGGTGCCGAGTTCGCCGATCGGGGTGCGGTCGGAGAAGCCGGCATTGGCGACCAGGATGTCGAGCCCGCCCAGCGCCGCCAGCATCTCGGCCGTCAGTCGTTCCGCCAACCCCTCCGCGCCGAGATCGCCGAGAAAGGTCTCGACCTCGGCGCCCGACTGCCGGCAGTCGCGCGCCACCGCGTCCAGGCCCGTCTTGCTGGCGCGGGTATGAAGCGCCATCCGCGCGCCCGGGGCGGCCAGCCGGCGTGCCGTCCAGGCACCGATGCCGCTGGCGGCGCCGGTGATCAGGATGCGCCGGCCGGGCACCGCGGCTCCGGCCGCCATCAGGCGCGGCGCAGGATGAAGCCTGCGCGCGGAAAATGCAGATGGACGAGCCCGACCTGCGGATCGGAACGGCGCAGCACGACCCGCGCCTCGTCGAGCGCCACAAGCTCGCCTTCCACCGGATCGCGGCCCGTATCGTCGGCCATGACCACCGCCTTGCCCAGCGCCTGATCCTGAAGCGGCGCGGGGTCCGCCTTCCGGGCGATTTCCAGGGCCGCCTGGGCATCGAGCTCACTGCGCTCGCCATGGCCGAAGGCTTTCATGCGCTCGTACCATGGCATGGCGGCGGCGAGGCCGAGTTCGGCCGCGATGCCTTCGCCCAGATTGCGCAGCAGGAACCAGATCACGTGATAGGCGGCGAAATCCGCCGCCGAAGGCTCCCCGCCCAGCATGAAGGGCCGGTTTCGCAGCATGCCGGCAAGCCAGGCGAAATGCGCGCGCAGCGTGTCGCGCATGGCGGGGGCCGCCGCCTGCATCTTCGCCGGGTCGAAATCGCGCCCGGAGAAGCGGGCGCGGTCGTCCTTGAAGGCCTGCGGCACCCGATCGCCGACGGCGGCGAAGATGACGGCGGCGGCCGGACCGAAGCAGGTCCGCTCGATCCACCAGGAAAGCGCCTTGGCCTGGTCTTCGGTGTCGCCGGGATAGAGGCTCGGCGCCGGATGTCGCCGTTCGATCTCGTCCAGGATCAGCAACGTATCGCAATAGATGTCGGCGCCGATCTGGAGCACCGGTGTCTTGCGATAGCCGCCCGTGAGCGGCATCAGCTCCGGCTTCGGCATGATCACCGGAATGGTCACTGCCTGCCAGGGGAGAGCCTTGCGGCCGAACACGGCGCGGACCTTCTCGGAATAAGGCGAGGCTGGATACTGATGCAGGATGAATTCGGACAAGACGGCCTCCCGTGCCCTGCGCGGCCTGTGCCGCTCATGGCAGTATCCCGCAGTTCGGGTCGCCCGCGCCAGCCTCCCGCGCTTCAGTCCGCGAAGACCTCGGGGCAGCGCTGGCGCAGCGCCTGGTCGAGCCAGTCCCGGTGCTGGAGCAGCGTGCGGTACCATTTGAGCCGCAGCGGCGCATGCTGGCTCAGCATGCGATGCTCGCGCACGTAGGACGCCGCTCCGGCGGCGATGGACCGGCGCAGTTCCGCCTGCTCGATCAGCGCCGTGAGTTTTTCGCGGAGCTCGCCGGCATCTCGGAAGATCAGGCCGGTGCGGCCATCCACGATGGTGTCCTGATAGACCACCGGCGAGGCAAGGGCGACGGCGCCGCGGGAGGCCGCCTCGATGAACTTGAGATCGGACTTGAGCCGGTTGAAGGGTGTGTCGGCGAGCGGCATGAAGCTGATGTCGGACTGGCCGAGCAGGCGGTAATACTCCTCCGTCGGGCAGTTCGGCGTGAAGGTCCTGGCCTCGGTCTCCAGCGCATCGAAGAAGCGCTGGTCGTGCACCACCTGCACCGCCACGTCCGTACGCCCGCGCAGCACCTGGTTCAGGGTCGACATGTAGGGCGCCCAGTCGCGCTCGCGGTTCATGGCGCCGAAGAAGAAGGTGACCGGTCCTTCGGCCCTGGCGGCGCGTGGCGGGGGCAGGCTGGCGATCTGGTTGGCGAAGACCGCCACTTCCGGGTTGAAGGCGGCGACCTTCTCGGCCAGCGCCGGCGTCGAGACCTGGAGCGCGTGCACGCCCTTGAGGGCGAGATGGCCGTTCTCGGCGATGGATGGCCAATGGTCGGGGTCGTCGTCCCATTCGGCCACGAGAAGATAGCCGGCCCGGCGCAGTTCGCGCACCAGCTTCGCGCCCCAGTCGCGGTTCAGGATGATGCGCTGGAGGATGCAGATCTTGCCCATGCCCTCCGGGCGCTGGCGCGGCGCAATTTCGCGGAAGGATTCGCGCACCACTTCGATGCCGGGATAGGAGGCGAGGAACTCCATCGGCTGGCGGACGCGGATCTCGATGACCTGACTCTGCCCGGGGCCGGGCACCAGCGTGACGTTGTGCAGCAGCAGCGGCTCGCGCGGGCGGCGGCTGGCGCGCAGCAGGAAGCGGCGGATGCCGAGCGGCCGGCCGGCCTCGGCCGGGTCGAGGCCGCCATCGCTGAGCAGCGGATGCAGCAGCTCGCCCCGGCGCGCGGCTTCGGCCTCCAGCGGCTCCTCGTGCAGGTCGTGGATGGTCAGTCCGGCGGCGGCGAACAGGGCGAGTATGGACCGGCGCGTATAGGCGCGTGGCGGCAGCGGCCCGCTCATCCGGTCCCCGAGAAGCGCGATGATCGCCTCCGCCGACTGGGCATTGGCGATGGCGGCGACGACGACCCCGTCCGGCCCCAGCCGCGCCGTCTGCCGGCGCAGCGCCGCCACCGGATCGCCCATCTGTTCGAGGACATGGTTGTAGACCAGGCAATCGGCGCCCTCGGGCACCTCGGCCTGTTCCGCTCCCGCCGGCTCCACCCGGTCGAGGCTGCGCCGCGCGATCTCGGCCAGTTCGGGCCGGGTCTCGAAACCGACATAGCGGCTGCCCGGGTTGAGCCCCTTGTGCACCGCCCCCTGCAGCCCGGCACCGCAGCCGATCTCGGCCACCAGCCGGGCGCCGCGCGGCACCAGGCGGATCAGGTTCCCATCCGGGCGGGCGAGCGCGGCCGGCACGGCCGGAGCGATCACGCGGCGTGCCTTCGCGGCCGCCGCCGCCTGCCCTGGAGCGTCCGTCGCCACGCCTTCCATCACGTCTTCCGCCATCGTCAGCCTCGCCGGTGTGGCCCCCACGCAAGACATAGCGAAGTTGCGCCCGTAACGGGCTTCACAATGGCGATAGCAGTTGATCGGCCAGGGCTTTCCGGCTAAGGGAATCGGCTGTCCGGCTGGTCGGACGAAACCGACAGGTAGATCCATGGCTTACAAGGTTGCGGTCGTCGGCGCCACGGGCAACGTGGGCCGCGAAATGCTGAACATCCTCGAGGAACGCCAGTTCCCGGTGAGCGAACTCGTGCCGCTCGCCTCGCGCAAGTCCGTCGGCAAGGAGGTGGTGTTCAACGACCGCAAACTGAAAGTCAAAGCCCTCGACGATTACGATTTCGCCGGCATCGACATCGCGCTTTTCTCCGCCGGTGGCGCGATCTCGAAGGACTTCGCCCCGCGCGCGGCGGAGCGGGGCGCCATCGTCATCGACAACAGTTCCTACTGGCGCATGCACGAGGACGTGCCGCTGATCGTGCCGGAAGTGAACGCGGAGGCGATCGGCGGCTATGCCAGGCGCAACATCATCGCCAACCCCAACTGTTCGACGGCGCAGCTCGTCGTGGCGCTCAAGCCGCTGCACGACGCGGCCGGCATCCGACGCGTCGTGGTCGCCACCTATCAGTCCACCTCCGGCGCCGGCCACGAGGCGATGGACGAGCTGTTCAGCCAGACCAAGGCGATCTACGTCAACGATCCGGTCGAGCCGAAGAAATTCACCAAGCAGATCGCCTTCAACGTGATCCCGCACATCGATGTCTTCATGGAGGACGGGTACACGAAGGAGGAATGGAAGATGATGGTCGAGACCAAGAAGATTCTCGACCCGAAGATCAGGCTGACCGCGACCTGCGTCCGCGTGCCGGTCTTCGTCGGCCATTCCGAGGCGGTCAACATCGAGTTCGAGAAGCCGATCAGCGCCGCCGATGCGCGCGAGATCCTGCGCCAGGCGCCGGGCGTCATGGTGCATGACAGGCGGGAGAATGGCGGCTACATCACGCCGGTCGAATGCGTGGGCGACTATGCCACCTTCGTCAGCCGCATCCGCGAGGACATGACGGTGGAGAACGGCCTCTCGCTCTGGGTGGTGTCCGACAACCTGCGCAAGGGCGCGGCGCTGAACGCGGTGCAGATCGCCGAGATTCTCGGCCGGCGCCATCTGAAGAAAGCGGCCTGATCCTCAGGCGAGCCGCCGCGCGGCGAAGGCCGCCGGCGGCCGCCCCAGGATCGCCTGCATCTCGATCAGGCGCATTTCCGGCTCGCCATCGCTTTCCTTCAGCACGGCGAAGGTGGCAGCGACGGCGCGCGCCAGCGCGGCGGGCAGGCTCACGCCCTGGAGCAGGTGGCCAAACAGCAGCGCGGCGAAAAGATCGCCCGAGCCATGCGGCGGCCGCTCGAGGCGCGGCGTGCGCACCGCCCAGGCGCCCGCCTCGCTCACCGCCAGCGTGTCGATCTCGCCCGCTGGCGTTTCGGCGACCAGCAGCGAGGTGCAGACGGCGATGCGCGGGCCGCCCCGGCACAGCCTCCGGCAGGCATCGAGCGCGGCTTCCAGGGTTTCGATCCGTTCGCCGGCAAGCTGTTCCAGCTCGAAATGGTTCGGGCAGATGATATCGGCGGCCGGCAGGGCCCGGTCGCGGAAGAATTCGACGAGGCCCGGCCGAACATAGACGCCGCCCTCGCGCTCGCCGATCACCGGATCGCACAGGAAACGCGCGCGCGGATCGGCCGCTTTGACCCGCCCCCAGGCGGCGAGCATCGCCTCGCCATTCTCCACCGTGCCGAGATAACCCGAAATCAGCCCGGCGACGGGGCGCGGCAGCAGGGGCGGGCCAAGTCCGTCCAGCAGCGCCCCAAGTTCCGCCGCCGGCAGGACGAAGCCGGCCGGCCGGCCATGGCCCGGATGGTGCGCGAGCAGCACGGTCGGCGCGGCAAGAACCTCGAACCCCAGCCGTTGCAGCGCGAAGGCGGCCGCCGAATTACCGACATGGCCCCAGAGGACCTGGCTCTGCACGGAAAGGACGAATGGTGCCGGCACGTGGACGGGCTCGCTTCGGAAACGGAGAGCGGCAGTCTGAAGCGGATTGCGGCGCCCGGCCAGTCTGCAATAGATTGCCCGCCCGGCTCCGCCCTGGGCCGGCGAGCTATGGGGAGAGGTGATGCAAGCCGATATCCGCCCGCGCCGCAGCCTGCTCTACATGCCGGGATCCAATGCCCGTGCCCTGGAGAAGGCGAAGACGCTGCCCGCCGACGGGCTGATCCTCGATCTCGAGGATGCGGTGGCGCCCGATGCCAAGGAACAGGCGCGCGCGCAGGTGGCCGCCGCGGTCCGTAACGGCGGCTACGGCCATCGCGAAATCGTGATCCGCGTGAACGGCCTCGATACGCCATGGGGCGAGGCCGATGTGCGGGCCGCCGCCTCGGCGGGGCCGGATGCGATCCTGCTGCCCAAGGTCGAGGATGCCGCCCAGGTTTCGCGGCTCGATCGGTTCATGCGCGCGGCCGGCGCGCCGGAGCATTGCGCGATCTGGTGCATGCTGGAGACCCCGCGCGGCATCCTGCGCGCGGAGGAGATCGCCGGCGGGCTGGCGCGCGTCGCGGTGCTGGTCATGGGCACCTCGGACCTGGCCAAGGACCTGCACGCCCGCCATACCGCGCTGCGCCTGCCCATGCTGGGGGCGCTCTCGCACTGCCTGCTGGCCGCGCGCGCCCATGGCAAGGCAATCCTCGATGGCGTGCATCTCGATCTGGCCGACGCGGAGGGTTTCCGCGCCGCCTGCCGCCAGGGGCTCGAACTGGGTTTCGACGGCAAGACGCTGATCCACCCTTCGCAGATCGAGCCCTGCAACGATGTCTTCGCACCCGACGCGGCCGAGATCGAGCAGGCACGCCGGATCGCCGATGCCTTCGCCGCCGCCAGCGCCGAGGGGAAGGGCGTGGTGCTGGTGGATGGCCGGCTTGTGGAAAACCTGCATGTCGAGCATGCGCGGCGGACGCTGGCGCTCGCCGCCGCCATCGCGGCACGGAGCGCGAGCGGGGGCGACGCATGAGCGGCGGCAAGACCTGGCCCGGCAATTTCTTCGAGGATTTCCGTCTCGGGCAGGAGATCGTGCATGCCACCCCGCGCACGTTGGGCGGCGGCGAGCAGGCGCTCTATGGCGCGCTCTATGGCGGCCGCTTCGCGCTGATCTCCTCCGACGAGTTCGCGCGCCGCATCGGCCTGCCGCGCGCGCCCATCGACGAACTGCTCGCCTTCCATGTCGTGTTCGGCAAGACGGTGCCGGACGTATCGCTCAACGCGGTCGCCAATCTCGGCTATGCCGACTGCCGTTTCCTGGCGCCGGTCTATCCTGGCGACACGCTGAGCGCGCGATCGCGGGTGATCGGGCTCAAGGAAAATTCCAGCCGGCAGACCGGCGTCGTCCATGTGCGCTCGAGCGGACACAACCAGCGCGGCGAACCGGTGGTCGAGTATGTGCGCTGGGTCATGGTGCGCAAGCGCGATCCGGAGGCTGCGGCGCCCGAAGAGGCTGTGCCCGATCTGCCCGACGCGGTCGCTCCGGAGCGGATCGTCGTGCCCGAGGGTATCGATGCCGGGCGCTACGACTTCGCCGCGGCCGGCCAGCCGCACCGTTTTGCCGACTATGCGCCGGGCGAGCGGATCGACCATCTGGACGGCGTCACCATCGAGGAGGCCGAGCACATGATGGCGACGCGCCTCTATCAGAACACGGCGCGGGTGCATTTCAACCAGTTCGTGGAGGGCAGGGGCCGCTTCGGCCGGCGGCTGATCTATGGCGGCCATGTCATCAGCCTGGCACGGGCGCTCACCTTCAATGGCCTGGCCAACGCCTTCCGCATCGCGGCCATCAATGCGGGCCGGCACGTCAACCCGACCTTCGCCGGCGACACGATCCATGCCTGGTCGCAGGTGCTCGACCGGGCGCCCGTGCCGGGGCGGCGCGATCTCGGGCTGCTGCGGCTGCGCACCGTCGCGACGCGGGACGAGCCCTGCGCGGCGTTTCCCGATGCCGACGCAACCGGGAAGTATCCGGCCTCGGTCGTCCTCGACCTGGATTACTGGGCGCTGGTTCCCGCATGACGGCAATGCCCGCCAAGGCGTTGACTTGACAGGTTCAAGGTCTAGTATCCGGTGACGACCTTCCGACAATGACAAGCTCAAAGCCCGCCATGGCCCATATCGAGCGTCCGATCTCTCCGCATCTCCAGATCTACAAGCCGCAGATCAGCTCCGTCCTGTCGATCCTGCACCGCATCACCGGCGCGGCGCTGGGCTTCGGGCTGCTGCTGTTCGCCTGGTGGCTGATCGCGGCCGCGTCCGGCCCGGAGGCTTACGCGTGCGCCAGCGGCTTCATCGGCTCGGTTCTCGGGCGGCTGATCCTGTTCGGCTTCACCTGGGCGCTGTTCTACCACTTCTGCAACGGCATCCGGCACCTGTTCTGGGACATGGGCAAGGGCTTCGAGTTGCCGGTCATGCACAGGACCGGCTGGGCGGTTGTGGCGGGCTCGGCGGCGCTCACCATCCTCGTCTGGGTCCTTGCCTACGCGCTGCGCTGAGAGGAACGCTTTCATGGGCTCCAAAGGGAATTACCGCTCGCCGCTGGCCCGCGTCCGCGGTCTCGGCGCGGCCAAGTCCGGGGTCGAACATTGGTGGCTACAGCGGGCGAGCGCCATTGCGCTTCTGCCGCTGGTGGTCGTCTTCACCGCGTTCGCCATCAGCCTGACCGGCGCCTCCCATGCCGAGGTCGCCGCCTTCCTCGGCCGGCCGCTGCCGGCCGGCATCACCATTCTGCTGGTGATTGCCGCCTTCTGGCATCTCAAGCTCGGTGGGCAGGTGATCATCGAGGATTACGTCAGTCATGAGGGGGTGAAGCTCGCCTGCGTGCTGGCGCTCACCTTCGCCACTGTCGCCGTCGGCCTCGCCTGCATCCTGGCCGTGCTGCGCCTCGTCGTCGCTGGAGCATGAGGTCATGAGCAAGGCTTATCCGATCATCGATCATACCTACGACGTGGTCGTCGTCGGCGCCGGCGGCGCCGGCCTGCGCGCCACCATGGGCATGGCGGCGGCCGGCCTCAAGACCGCCTGCATCAGCAAGGTTTTCCCGACCCGCAGTCATACAGTGGCGGCGCAGGGCGGCATCTCCGCCTCGCTCGGCAACATGGGCGAGGATGACTGGCGCTGGCACATGTACGACACGATCAAGGGGTCGGACTGGCTCGGCGACCAGGACGCGATCGAGTATATGTGCCGGGAAGCCGTGCCGGCGGTGCTCGAACTCGAGCATTTCGGCGTGCCCTTCTCGCGCACCGAGGCCGGCAAGATCTATCAGCGCGCCTTCGGCGGCATGACCACCCATTTTGGCAAGGGCCAGGCGCAGCGCACCTGCGCCGCCGCCGACCGCACGGGCCATGCGATTCTGCACACGCTCTACCAGCAGTCGCTCAAGCACGATACCGAGTTCTTCATCGAGTATTTCGCCCTCGATCTGATCATGGAGGAGGGCGAGTGCCGGGGCGTCATCGCCTGGTGCCTCGAAGACGGCTCGATCCACCGCTTCCGCTCGCACATGACCGTGCTCGCCACCGGCGGCTATGGGCGCACCTTCTTCTCATGCACCTCGGCCCATACCTGCACGGGCGACGGCAATGCGATGGTGCTGCGCGCCGGCCTGCCGCTGCAGGACATGGAGTTCATCCAGTTCCATCCGACCGGCATCTATGGCGCCGGCTGCCTGATCACCGAGGGCTCGCGCGGGGAGGGCGGCTATCTGGTCAATTCCGAGGGCGAGCGCTTCATGGAACGCTACGCGCCGTCCGCCAAGGATCTGGCCAGCCGCGATGTGGTGAGCCGCGCCATGACGATCGAGATTCGCGAGGGGCGCGGCGTCGGCCCGAAGAAGGACCACATCTTCCTGCATCTCGACCATCTGGACCCGAAGGTGCTGCATGAGCGCCTGCCGGGCATTTCGGAGAGCGCCAAGATCTTTGCCGGCGTCGACGTGACCAAGCAGCCGATCCCGGTGCTGCCGACCGTGCACTACAACATGGGCGGCATCCCGACCAACTATCACGGCGAAGTCGTGACCCTGAAGGACGGCAACCCGGACCAGATCGTGCCGGGCCTGATGGCGGTGGGCGAGGCAGCCTGCGTTTCCGTGCATGGCGCGAACCGGCTCGGTTCGAACTCGCTGATCGACCTGGTGGTGTTCGGACGCGCCGCGGCGCTTCGTGCGCGCGAGGTGGTGAAGCCCGGCTCCTCCCACCGCTCGCTCGCCGCCGGTTTGTCCGACCCGGCGCTGGAGCGCTTCGACCGGCTGCGCCAGGCCAAGGGCGGGACGCCGACGGCGGAACTGCGCGAGCGCATGCAGCGCACGATGCAGAGCAATTGCGCCGTCTTCCGCACCGGCCCGGTGCTAGATGAAGGCGTCAAGCTGATCACCGACGTGGCGCTGGGCCTGAGCGATATCGGCGTGAGCGACCGATCCATGATCTTCAATACCGATCTTGTGGAAACGCTCGAACTCGACAATCTGATCGGCCAGGCGGTGGTGTCCATGGCAGCCGCCGCCAACCGCACGGAAAGCCGTGGTGCGCACGCGCGCGAGGATTTTCCGGAGCGCGACGACGACAACTGGATGAAGCATACGCTGACCTGGTATGACGGCCGCAGCGCGAAGGTGACGATCGACTATCGCCCCGTGCATACCTACACCATGACCAACGAGGTGCAGTATTTCCCGCCCAAGGCGCGGGTTTACTGAGCCGTTTCGCCGCACAGACTCTCGAGGGATCACGACATGGCCGAGTTCAGCCTTCCGGCGAATTCCAAGGTGGGCAAGGGCAAGACCCACGCGGCGAAGCCGGGCGCGCAGAAAATCGTCAAGTTCAACGTCTATCGATGGAATCCCGACGACGGCCAGAATCCGCGCGTCGATACCTACGAGGTCGACATGGCGCAGTGCGGACCGATGGTCCTCGACGCGCTGATCAAGATCAAGAACGAGATCGATGCGACGCTGACCTTCCGCCGCTCCTGCCGCGAGGGCGTCTGCGGCTCCTGCGCCATGAATATCGCCGGCACGAACACGCTGGCCTGTACCCGCTCCGTCGAGGAGGCGGTGGATGCCAAGGGCGAGGTCAATATCTATCCGCTGCCGCACATGCCGGTGATCAAGGACCTGGTTCCCGATCTGAACCAGTTCTTCGCGCAATATGCCTCGATCAAGCCCTGGATGCAGACCCAGTCGCCGGCGCCCACGGGCCGCGAGCGGCTGCAGTCGGTCGAGGATCGGGCGAGGATCGACGGCCTGTATGAATGCATTCTCTGCGCCTGCTGCTCGACCGCCTGCCCGAGTTACTGGTGGAACGGCGACCGTTTCCTGGGCCCCGCCATCCTGTTGCAGGCCTGGCGCTGGATCGCCGACAGTCGCGACGAGATGACCGGCGAACGGCTGGATCAGCTCGAAGATCCGTTCCGCCTCTATCGCTGCCACACGATCATGAACTGCGCCAAGACCTGCCCCAAGGGCCTCAATCCGGCCAAGGCCATCGCCGAGATCAAGAAGCTGATGATCGAACGGCGCGGCTGAGTGCGGCGAATCAGCCTAGGGCGTCAATCTTCATCGAAGCAGCCGCCATTCGCATGCGCCTGTCGGTGGTGGCAAGCGGCAGCTCCGACCATTGGCAAAGGCGCAGATAGCTGGCGTCATAGCCTGTCAGGCCGAGATGGAGCGCCAGGCGCCAGATTTCTTCGCCGTCAACGGGGTCAATGTCGACGACGGTGATCGGCAAACTGGTCAATAATCGCCAGCAGGAAACTGCCTGATCCTCGGAGATGCGCCCGCGCAGAACGCCGGTTCGCAGTCCATTGACCATTTCGTATGTCCAGATTCCGGGAACCGTGGCGCCTTCGATGGCGCAGCGACGCAGGAGCCGCTCCGAGACTTCCGCTTTCTCATCCTCGAAACACCAGGCGAGCGAAACCGATGCGTCGACGACAAAGCTCACCGCTTGCGGCCTGCATCGATCAGTTCCCGGGTCGTGATCCCTTTCAAGGGATGCTTCTTCCGGAACTCCAGCAGCTTCTCGGCCGCTTCCTGCGGCGTCAGCCGCCGCTCGCGCTCGCGGTAGGGGACGAGCCTTGCGACCGGAACGCCGTGCCGCGTGATCGTGACTTCTTCGCCCTTCTCGACGAGGGCGAGCAGCTTGGTCAGGTGGGTCTTGGCCTCGTACACGCCGAACTCCGCCATGTCATGCCCCCGCATGCCGTCAGAACGATCAGACCAGACTAGACCAGAACCGGCTGGCCGGGAAGCCGGCCTCGGCGCGGCGGCCTTCAGTCGCCGGGATCGTGCGCCAGCGCCAGATACTCGGCGCTCTGCATTTCCATCAGCCGCGAGACCGTGCGCTGGAACTCGAACGCCCCGTCGCCCTCCGGATACAGGGCGCCCGGCTCGGCGGCGGCGGAGCAGACCAGCTTCACCTTCCCCTCGTAGAGCGCGTCGATCAGGGTGACGAAGCGTTTCGCCTCGTTGCGCTTCTCCGGTCCGAGACGGGGTATGCCGGACAGGATCAGGCTGTGGAAGCGGTGCGCGAGCGCCAGATAGTCCGCCGGCCCGAGGGCCGCCTCGCACAGTTCGCGGAAGCTCGTGAAGGCGACGCCGCGGGCCTGACGGGCGATCCTCAGCTCGCGGCCCTGGACCGCGATCGTCGCGGGCAGGCCCGCTTCGCCGTCGGTGAGATCGGCGAAGGCTTGTTCCAGGCGTGCCGCCGCGCTTTCATCCAGCGGCGAATGATAGACCGGCTGACCCTTGAGCCGTGCCAGCCGGTAGTCGGTGTCGCCCTCCAGCGCCAGCAGGTCGAGCTTCTGCTTGAACATGGCGATGAAGGGCAGGAACAGCGGCCGGTTGAGGCCGCCCTTGTAGAGATCGTCGGGATGGCGGTTGGAGGTGGCGACCACCACGACGCCGCGCTTGAAGAGCTTCTCGAAGAGCCGGCCGAGGATCATCGCATCGGCGACGTCGTTGACCTGGAACTCGTCGAAGCAGAGCAGCCAAGCGGCTTTCGCGATGCGCTTGGCGAGCGGCGGGATCGGATCGTCTCCCTCGCGCTCTCGCGGGTCGCTCTGGCGCCAGCGGTGGATTTCCGCGTGCACCTCCTGCATGAAGGCATGGAAATGCACGCGCCGCTTGGCCTCGACCGGCGCGGTGGCGAAGAACAGGTCCATCAGCATCGACTTGCCGCGGCCGACATCGCCATAGATGTAGATGCCCTGCGGTGCCTCCGCCTCGGCCCGGTGCGCGCGGGCGAACAGCGACATCCAGCCGCCTTCCTGCCGCCGCGGGTTGTAGCCGACAAGCTGATTGTGCAGTGTCTGCAGTTTCTCCGCCGCCAGTTCCTGGACCGGGTCGGTCCTGAGCCTGCCTTCGCGCCGCAGCCGGCGCAGCTCGAACAGCGGCCCTTCGCTCGTGTCGTTCCTGATGGTCCTGGCTCCAGTGGCGGAAGGCGCGCGGACGGCCCGCCGGGCCGCCCGCGCCGATGGTCCGGTCCGCGCCGTCAGCGCATGGTCGGGATGTTGAAGTCGGCGCCCGCCCTGATGCCGGTCGGCCAGCGCGAGGTCACGGTCTTGATCTTGGTATAGAAGCGCACGCCCTCCGGGCCATGCTGGTTGGTGTCGCCGAAGGCTGAGTTCTTCCAGCCGCCGAATGTGTGGAAGGCAAGCGGCACCGGGATCGGCACGTTGACGCCGACCATGCCCACCTGCACCCGGCTGGCGAAGTCGCGCGCCGCATCGCCGTCCCGGGTGAAGATGGCGACGCCGTTGCCGAACTCATGCTCGGTCGGCAGTCGCACCGCCTCCTCGAAATCGCCGGCGCGCACCACCGAAAGAACCGGACCGAAGATCTCCTCCCTGTAAATGCGCATCTCGGGGCGGACTTCGTCGAACAGGCAGCCGCCCATGAAGTGACCCTTCTCGTAGCCCTGCAGCTTCAGGCTGCGGCCATCGACCACCAGTTTGGCGCCCTCCTTCACGCCGAGATCGACATAGCCCTTCACCTTCTCCAGGTGCTCGCGCGTGACGAGCGGGCCCATCTCGCTGTCGGGCGCGGTCGAGGGTCCGACCTTGAGGGCGCGCACGCGCGGCGTCAGCCGCTCGATCAGGGCATCGGCCGTCTTCTTGCCGACCGGCACCGCGACCGATACCGCCATGCAGCGCTCTCCGGCCGAGCCATAGGCGGCGCCGATCAGCGCGTCCGTCGCCTGGTCGAGATCGGCGTCGGGGAGCACGATCATGTGATTCTTGGCCCCGCCCATGGCCTGCACGCGCTTGCCGTGCGCCGCCGCCGTCGCATAGACGTAGCGCGCGATCGGCGTCGAGCCGACGAAGCTCACCGCCTGCACGCGCGGATCGGTGAGCAGCGTATCGACCGCGACCTTGTCGCCGTTCACCACGTTGAGCACGCCCGGCGGCGCGCCGGCCTCGAGCATCAGTTCGGCCAGGCGCAGCGGGCAGGAGGGGTCTTTCTCGGAGGGCTTGAGGATGAAGGTGTTGCCGCAGGCGATCGCCACCGCGAACATCCACATCGGCACCATGGCCGGGAAGTTGAAGGGCGTGATGCCGGCGACGACGCCAAGCGGCTGGCGCATCGAATAAAGGTCGATGCCGCGCGCCACGCCCTCGGAATATTCACCCTTGAGCAGGTGCGGAATGCCGCAGGCGAATTCCACCACTTCGAGGCCGCGCTGGACGGAGCCCTTGGCGTCGGAATGCACCTTGCCGTGTTCGTTGGAGACGAGGAGCGCCACCTCGTCCATGTGCTTCTCGACCAGTTCCTTGAACCGGAACATCACGCGTGCGCGCGCCAGCGGGGAGGTCGCGGCCCAGCCGGGAAAGGCATCGGCCGCATTGGCGATGGCCGCCTGCATCTCCGCCTGGCTGACCAGCGGGACCTTGCCGGTGAGTTCCCCCGTGGTCGGATTGAAGACGTCGCCGAAACGCCCGCTCGTCCCCTTGACGTGCTTGCCGCCGATGAAATGCGTCAGTTCCTTGCTCATTACCTTGATCCTCCTCCGCCTTCCGGGCCCGCGAAGTTAAGGCTGCGGCTTCGGCCCAGGCAAGGCGATTCACGCGCCGCGGCTACTCCGCCGCGCGGGCCATCCCGGCGCGGAAGGTTCGCTCCATTTCCCGCCGGATGCGCACCGCCTGCGCGGTCTCGTCACAGGCGACATCCGTCCAGCGCAGGCTCTCACCCTCGGCCACGTCGCGCAGCAGGCGGACGCCATGGGCGAGGCCGAGCGGCAGCGCGCCCAGCGCGAGCGAGGCGTCGGCCGGCATCAGCTTCCCCCACACCGTATAGCCGCCCTCGCCGTCCAGCACCTCGCCCTGCCGGAGCGCGCGTTTCGCCGTCGCCACCACATCGCCGCGGAAGCCCTCCGGCGCCCCGGTGGCTTCCCCGCGCAGGGCGACCGAGGCGACCGAGATGCCAAGCTCGAGCCCGATCAGGTGATAGGGCCGCCAGAGCGCGCTGAAGCGGCCGCTTTCGTCGGTGATCAGGCCGTATTCGGCGAAGCAGCGCCTGGCGTAATCGCCCGGCGCCTCGAAACTGACCCAGGTGCCCCAGCGCAGATCGCCCACGACCTGGCGCCCG
Source organism: Alphaproteobacteria bacterium (assembly GCA_026126165.1). Classification (GTDB taxonomy): domain Bacteria; phylum Pseudomonadota; class Alphaproteobacteria; order Ferrovibrionales; family Ferrovibrionaceae; genus JAHCJQ01. The sequence continues at coordinate 7,309 of JAHCJR010000048.1, read as the reverse complement.
TCGCGCTCCAGCGAGGAGACGACCTCGACCGCGCCGCGATGGGCGAGCAGGCCGCCATCCGATCGCGGCCGGCAGACCCGCGCCAGGTCCTGCACGCCGCAGGGCGGGAAGGCGAGGCCGTCTGGCGGCGGGGTGAGCCCGGTCGCATTGGCGACCGCCGCCATCTCGATGCCGGACTTGGTGCCATCGAGGAACGAATTGAACATCTTCGGGTTCATTCCGGCTTCCGCGGCCCGTTCCGGCGAGAGGCCGTAATGGCCCCAGACCGTTTCCGGGGTCGAGGCATGGAAGGCCGGCAGGTACTTGGTGCCCTTGCCGGCGCCAACCACTTCGAAACCGGCGGCGCGTGCCCAGTCCACCTGCTCGCAGATCAGCGCCGGCTGGTCGCCATAGGCCAGGCTGTAGACGATGCCGGCCTCCCGGGCGCGGCGGGCGAGCAGGGGGCCGGCCAGGACGTCGGCCTCCACATTGACCATGACGATGTGTTTGCCGTTGGCGATGGCGGCCAGGGCATGGGCGATCCCGGCCGCCGGATCGCCGGTGGCCTCGATGACCAGTTCGATTTCGGGTGCCGCGATCAGCGCGGCCGCCGATTCCGTGAGATGGGTGCCGCCGGTGCGGCGCGCCTCGGCGAAGCTTGCCGCCCCGGACCTTTCCGCCGGCCAGCCGACGCGCTGCAGGGTGGCGGCCGCCCGCTCGGGCGAAAGATCGGCAATGCCGACGATCCGCAGGCCCGGCGTGTGCGGGGCCTGGGCCAGGAACATGGCGCCGAACTTGCCGGCGCCGATCAGGCCGACGCCGATCGGCCGGTCGCGGCGCGCCAGGAGCTTCGCATGCAGGTTCATCGGGGCCCTCCTCCCTGACTTCCGGACCGAGTTTAGCCTGCCCCGGGCGCCCGCGCATCCCGCCTCCGCCCTTGCGGGGGGCGGCATTTCGCGTTAGTTAGCGCGCAGAACCCCTGAGGAGACAGCGAATGGCACGCAGCAAGATTGCCCTGATCGGTGGCGGCAACATCGGTGGCACGCTCGCGCATCTGGCGAGCATCAAGGAACTGGGCGATGTGGTGCTTTTCGACATCGTGGAAGGGCTGCCCCAGGGCAAGTCGCTCGACATCGCCCAGGCCGGGCCGGTGGAGGGTTCCGATGTCGCCCTGAGGGGCGCCAACGATTATGCCGACATCAAGGGCGCGGACGTGGTGATCGTCACCGCCGGCGTGCCGCGCAAGCCGGGGATGAGCCGCGACGACCTGCTCTCCATCAACATGAAGGTCATGCAGGCGGTGGGCGATGGCATCAAGAAGCACGCCCCCAACGCCCTCGTCATCTGCATCACCAACCCGCTGGATGCGATGGTCTGGGTGCTGCGCCAGGTCTGCGGCCTGCCGCACAACAAGGTGATCGGCATGGCCGGCGTGCTCGATTCGTCGCGTTTCCGCCATTTCCTGGCGCAGGAGTTCAAGGTCTCGGTCGAGGACGTGACCGCCTTCGTGCTCGGCGGCCATGGCGATACCATGGTACCGCTGGTCCGCTATTCGACGGTGGCCGGCATTCCGCTGCCCGATCTGGTCAAGCGCGGCTGGACCAGCCAGGCGAAGCTCGATGCGATCGTGCAGCGCACGCGCGATGGCGGCGCGGAGATCGTCAACCTGCTCAAGACCGGCTCGGCCTACTATGCGCCCGCGGCCTCGGCCATCGCCATGGCGGAAAGCTATCTCAAGGACAAGCGGCGGGTGCTGCCCTGCGCGGCTCACCTCAATGGCGAATACGGCGTCAAGGATCTCTACGTGGGCGTTCCCGTGGTGATCGGCGCCGGTGGCGTGGAGCGGGTCGTGGAAATCGACCTGAACGCCGACGAGAAGGCGATGTTCGACAAGTCGGTCGCCGCCGTGCGCGGGCTGGTCGATGCCTGCCTCAAGATCGATCCAAAGCTCGCCTCCTGAGCGGAAAGGCCGTTGATTTCCCGGTCTTTTCGGGGTTGCGGCTGCTGGGCCCGGAGGCTACATTCCCGTTCCCGGTTTTCGGCCCTGCCGGCCCTCGGGACGGCGGGGCTGCCTCTGCAAATGGATTGCCATGAACATTCATGAATACCAGGCGAAGGGCCTTCTCGCCAAATTCGGCGTGAAAGTGCCCAGGGGACACGTCGCATATACCGCCGACGAGGCGCATTCCAGGGCGCAGGAACTGGGCGGCCCGGTCTGGGTGGTCAAGGCGCAGATCCATGCCGGCGGCCGCGGCAAGGGTGGCGGCGTCAAGGTGGTCAAGTCGCTCGAGGACGTCCGCCAGACCGCGCAGCGCATGCTGGGCATGAACCTCGTCACGCACCAGACCGGCCCGGAAGGCAAGGAAGTCAAGCGCATCTATGTCGAGGAAGGCTGCGACATCAAGCGCGAGCTCTATCTCAGCTTCCTGATCGACCGCGCCACCTCGCGGGTGACCGTGATGGCCTCGACGGAAGGCGGCATGGACATCGAGGAGGTGGCGGCGAAGACGCCGAAGAAGATCCTTCGCGTGGCCATCGATCCGGCGACCGGCATGCAGGCCTATCACGCGCGCAAGATTGCCTTCGGCCTGAAACTCGAAGGCAAGCAGGTGAATTCGGCGGTGCAGTTCATGCTCGCCATGTACCGGGCCTTCACCGAACTCGATGCTTCGCTGGTCGAGATCAATCCGCTGGTGGTGACCGGCGCGGGCGAGGTGATCGCCCTCGATGCCAAGATGAATTTCGACGATAACGGCCTGTTCCGGCATTCGGACGTGGAAGCCATGCGCGACCCGGACGAGGAGGACGCGGCGGAACTGGAGGCGACGAAGCACGGCCTCAACTACATCAAGCTCGATGGCTCGATCGGCTGCATGGTGAACGGCGCCGGCCTCGCCATGGCGACGATGGACATCATCAAGCTCAAGGGCGGCTCGCCGGCCAACTTCCTCGATGTCGGCGGCGGCGCGACGAAGGAACGGGTCACGGCGGCCTTCAAGATCATTCTCTCCGACCCCAACGTCGAGGGCATCCTGGTCAATATCTTCGGCGGTATCATGCGCTGCGACGTGATCGCGGAAGGCGTCATCGCCGCCGCGCGCGAGGTCGGCCTGCAGGTGCCGCTGGTGGTGCGGCTGGAAGGCACCAACGTGGCGCTCGGCAAGAAACTCATGGCGGAAAGCGGTCTCCCGATCATCTCCGCCGACAATCTGGCCGACGCCGCCGAAAAGGTGGTCAAGGCCGTGCGGGAGGCCGCCTGATGTCGGTACTGGTCAACAAGGACACCAAGGTCATCTGCCAGGGCTTCACCGGCGCGCAGGGCACGTTCCATTCGGAGCAGGCAATCGCCTATGGCACGCGCATGGTGGGCGGCGTGACGCCCGGCAAGGGCGGCGAGAAGCATCTCGACCTGCCGATCTTCAACACCGTGGACGAGGCGGTGCGGCGGACCAAGGCGGATGCCTCCGTCATCTATGTGCCGCCGCCTTTCGCCGCCGATGCGATTCTCGAGGCGATCGATGCCCGGGTGAAACTCATCGTCTGCATCACCGAGGGCATCCCCGTGCTCGACATGGTGCGCGTTAAGCGGGCGCTGCAGAATTCCCGCTCGCGCCTCATCGGACCGAACTGCCCGGGCGTGATCACGCCCGACGAGTGCAAGATCGGCATCATGCCCGGCCACATCCATCGCCGCGGCAAGATCGGCATCGTGTCGCGTTCCGGCACGCTCACCTACGAGGCGGTGGCGCAGACCACGGCGGCCGGCCTTGGCCAGTCGAGCTGCGTCGGCATCGGCGGCGATCCCGTCAATGGCACGAACTTCATCGATGTTCTCGATCTTTTCCTCAAGGACGACGAGACGGAAGCCATCATCATGATCGGCGAGATCGGCGGTGGTGCCGAGGAGGACGCGGCCGACTTCCTGCGCCGCAACCGCCGAAAGAAGCCGGTCGTGGGCTTCATCGCAGGCCGCACCGCGCCGCCGGGCCGGCGCATGGGACATGCCGGGGCGATCATTTCCGGCGGCAAGGGCGGCGCGGAAGACAAGATCGAAGCCATGCGATCCGCCGGCATCGTGGTCGCCGACAGCCCCTCGGCGCTGGGCGATACGATGGCTCGGGTTCTCAAAGGGTAGGCACGCAGCCCTTGCGGGACCGGGCCTTGAGAGGTCCCGCGAACTGACGGAAGGGCGCGGGGTGCGAACCGCGCGTTTCAGGGTCATGACCATACCGTTCGACGTGACGTCGTTCCTCTATGGGGCGAACTCGCATTTCATCGAGGAGCTCTATGCCAAGTACGCCAGGGATCCGGCTTCGGTAGAGCCGAGCTGGCGGGGCTTCTTCCAGGCGCTGGGCGAGGAGCCCGGCGCGCGGCCGGCGCAGCCGATGCCGTCCTGGCAGAAGCCGAACGGCCTGCACTGGCTGGACGAGACGGGCGTGATCGGTCCCGATGGCTCGGCGGCCAAAGCCGCGGCCAGAGCTCAGGCCAGCGGCGCCGATGCGCGAACGGCGGCGCTCGATACGATCCGCGCCGCCATGCTGATCCGCAACTACCGCATTCGCGGCCATCTCAAGGCAAATCTCGATCCGCTCGGCCTCGACCCGGGCGGCGACCATCCGGAGCTGCACCCGGCAACCTATGGCTTCAGCGATGCCGATCTCGACCGGCCCATTTTCATCGATCGCATGCTGGGCCTGGAGACGGCCACGATCCGCGAGATCCTGCAGATCCTGAAGCGCACCTACTGCTCGACCATCGGCGTCGAGTACATGCATATCTACCATCAGGACCAGAAGCTCTGGATCCAGGAGCGCATCGAGGGTCGGGAAAAGGAAGTTTCCTTCACGCTCGAGGGCAAGCGCGCCATCCTCAACAAGCTGATCGAGGCGGAATCCTTCGAGCGCTTCTGCCAGGTGAAGTTCACCGGCACCAAGCGCTTCGGGCTCGAGGGGGGCGAGGCGCTGATCCCGGCGATGGAGGCGATCATCAAGGTCGGCGGCCATCTCGGGGTCAAGGAGATCGTGCTTGGCATGCCCCATCGCGGCCGGCTCAACGTGCTCGCCAACGTCATGTCGAAGCCGTTCCGGGCGATATTCTCCGAATTCCAGGGCCAGCTCTCGACGCCCGACGACATCGAGGGGTCGGGCGACGTCAAGTATCACCTCGGCGCCTCCTCGGACCGGGAATTCGACGGCAACAGCGTGCACCTCTCGCTCACCGCCAATCCGTCCCATCTCGAGGCCGTCAATCCCGTGGTGAACGGCAAGGCGCGCGCCAAGCAGGCGCAGCTTGGCGATGCCGACCGCAAACAGGTGCTGAGCGTGCTTCTGCATGGCGACGCGGCCTTCGCCGGGCAGGGTCTGGTGGCGGAGTGCTTCGCGCTTTCCGAGCTGCGCGGCTATCGCTGCGGCGGCACCATCCACCTGATCGTCAACAACCAGATCGGCTTCACCACCAGCCCGAAATATTCGCGCTCCTCGCCCTATCCGAGCGATGTGGCGAAGACCGTCCAGGCGCCGATCTTCCATGTCAATGGCGACGATCCGGAAGCCGTGGTCCATGTCTGCAAGATCGCGACCGAGTTCCGGCAGCGCTTCAACAAGGACGTGGTCGTCGACATGTTCTGCTATCGCAGGCATGGCCATAACGAGACCGACGAGCCGTTCTTCACCCAGCCGCTGATGTACAGCAAGATCGCGAACCACGCGCCGGTCCGGCAGATCTATGCGGAGAAGCTGATCGGCGAGCAGGTCGTGACCGAGGAGGAAGTTCGCGCCATGAGCGATCGCTTCCAGGCAACGCTCGAGGAGGAATTCACCGCCGCCAAGGCCTACAAGCCGAACAAGGCCGACTGGCTGGAGGGGCGCTGGACCGGCTTCGGCCGGGCAACGCCCGATGCGCGCCGGGGCGCGACCTCGGTGCCGCTCGCCACCTTGCGCGAGGTCGGCACCGCGCTCTGCCGCCTGCCGGAAGGCTTCACGATGCACCGCACCTTGAAGCGTCTCATCTCCCAGAAGGAGAAGATGATCGAAAGCGGCGAGGGCATCGACTGGGCGACCGCCGAGGCGCTCGCCTTCGGCACGCTGACCCTCGAGAACTGCGCCGTGCGCCTCTCGGGCCAGGATTGCGGGCGCGGCACCTTCTCGCAGCGGCATTCCGTCTGGGTCGACCAGAAGACGGAGGAGCGCTACGTGCCGCTCGAGCATATCCGGGCCGGCCAGGCGCATTTCGAGGTGCACGATTCGGCTCTCTCGGAGGCGGCGGTGCTTGGCTTCGAGTACGGCTACAGCCTGTCCGAGCCGAACGCGCTGGTGCTCTGGGAAGCGCAGTTCGGCGACTTCGCCAACGGCGCGCAGGTCATCATCGACCAGTTCATCGCTTCCGCCGAATCGAAGTGGCAGCGCATGTCGGGGCTGGTTCTGCTGCTGCCCCATGGCTACGAGGGCAACGGGCCGGAGCATTCCTCGGCCAGGCTGGAGCGGTTCCTCCAGCTCGCCGCCGAGGACAACATGCAGGTCTGCAATCTGACCACGCCGGCCCAGTATTTCCATGCTCTGCGGCGCCAGATCCACCGCAAGTTCCGCAAACCCCTGGTGATCATGACGCCGAAGAGCCTGCTCAAGCACAAGCTCGCGGTCTCGAGTCTCGCCGATATGGGGCCGGGCAGTTCGTTTCACCGCGTACTCCCCGACCCCGCGGCGCCGGCGGATGGCAAGGCCAAGCGGGTCGTGCTGTGCAGTGGCAAGGTCTATTACGACCTGCTCGAGGAGCGGACCGCGCGCGGCATCCACGACGTGGCGCTGCTCCGCATCGAGCAGCTTTATCCCTTCCCGATGGAGACGGTGGTGCAGGAGCTCAAGCACTTCGCCCGCGCCGAGAAGGTCGTCTGGTGCCAGGAAGAGCCGAAGAACATGGGGTCCTGGTTCTATATCCAGTCTTACCTCGAAGAGGCCATGGAGCAGGCGGGCTGCAAGGCGCGCCGGCCCACCTATGCCGGACGCGCGCCGGCCGCTTCGCCGGCCACCGGGTTCTACAAGGTGCATGTGCAGCAGCAAGCCGCGCTGGTGGAAGCCGCGCTGGCCGGATGAAGGATGGAAGCCATGAGCGTTGAGATCCGCGTGCCGACCATGGGCGATTCCATCACGGAGGCGACGGTCGGCCGGTGGTTCAAGCAGGCCGGCGAGGCCGTCGCCCAGGACGAGGCGCTGGTCGAGCTCGAGACCGACAAGGTCACGCTCGAGGTGAATGCGCCGGCCGCCGGCACGCTGAGCGAGGTGCTGGCGGAAACGGGTGCCACGGTGGCGGTCGGTGCGGTGCTGGGTACCATCGC